>DATFQX010000126.1:0-28179 GCA_035263865.1 Xanthobacteraceae bacterium | reverse complement strand
CATGACGTGGCTCGCGGGTACCTTGCTCACCAGGAATTCCAGCATGTCGGGATTGAACAGCACGGTGTCATAGAAAAACCGCGGCAGGTAGCTGCTCAACTCTCCTTTGAGCTGCGGCGACCGGCCGTAGCGGTAGTCGTTGTCGTGCCGGCCAGCGTAGAACGGCAGATATCCTCCGCCGTGGGCGACTAGGATTTTCAATTTGGGAAATCGATCCATGATGCCTTCGTAGATCAGCGACGAGAGCGCGAAGGCTTCCTCCAAGGGCTGTCCGACCGTGATCATCAGCCGGTGCGGCAGCATGCGCTTATCGGTACTGCCGGCCGGATGAACGAAGACCACGGCGCCGAGTGCTTCCGCCTTGGCCCAGAACGGCTGCAGGCGTGCGTCACCCAACTCGGTCCCGTTGATGTGCGATGACACGATAATGCCGCGCAGTTTGAGATCCTGCACGCAGCGCTCGAGCTCGGCGACCGAGAGCGCGACGTCGTGCAGGGGCAGCGAGCCCAGCCCGACCAGCCGGTCCGGATGCTGCGCCACCGCTTCTGCGATGCGATCGTTGCTGAGACGATCCATCTCCAGCGCCTGCTGCGGGTCGAAGGCGTAGGTGCATTGCTGCATAATGCTCGGGCTGATGACCTGGAGGTCGACGCCGGTCGCATCCATCTCGCGCAGCCGCAGCGGGATCTCCGTCATGCGTTTGAACAGCGGCTCCGGCACGCCATCTGCTCCCGCTACGGCCCGTGCATATTGTGAATGCGTATAGGTGCGCTTCATCGCCTCCGGCACGAGAACGTGGGCATGCACGTCGATCACGATTGGCTTGGGAGTCGGACCCCTGGCTCCCTTTGCTGCCCTCCGGGTCGGCTTGTGCTGCCTGGAAGAGGTGCGCCGGTCGGATGTTCGCGAACGCTGTGTGCGCCGCCTGACCGTTGTCGGCATCGACGTCCTCCTTATTGCAGTGCGCCTGTTCGCGCCGATGCGCACTGCGGTCGATTCAATGGCTCGCGGGACTATTTGGGCGGTATAATCGGCACGAGCAGGAACGACTCCTTCTCACCGCCGGAATAGATCACGTTCTCGCCGATATTATAGTCCGCGTGGTAGTGCGTATAAGGGGCGCTGCCGATACCATCGCGCGGCTGAATGTCGAGCCGGATGCGGTGGCCTTTTTTGAACACCATCGAAGTTGGCCAAATCTCCACTTGCACCTCGACAATCTGATTGGGCTCAAGCCACTGACGCCGCAGATGCTTGTGATAAGGCCGATACGGACGCGAAAGGTCGGGGTCGAGTTCGCGATGCGAAGCGCGTAGCCAGCCCTTTGCCACGGGCACCGGCTGGCCTTGCTGGCCGATCTCGAACACGTCGTTACCGGCAGGGTCGATGTTGCGCAGCGTGAGAAACAAATCCATGTCCTCGGTTGTGCTCGAGACCCAGAGCTGGGCGGCCAGCGGACCGGTGATTTCCGTATCCTGCTCGAGCGGCGGCGTGATCAGCGAAATGCCCCCTCCGGCACCAGCGGCAAGTGACGTTGACGAGGCCGAGGCGTGCCCGGCATGGGACGCGCCGCTCGCCGAATAGCTCTGCTTGGCGGTCGCGGCGGGCTTGGTTTTGCTCAGCGTCCCCGCCATGCCGTCGGCCCCTGCCCCGGACAGGTCGAGGTAGAACTTGGTCCATTGCGTGCGCGCGATCGGCCATTCGTTCTCGTAGCGTAAATGATACGCGCCGTGACCGGTGCGGATAGCGAGCTTCACCGGCGGCTCTTGCATCACACCGTTGTCGATGTCCTTGAGCCAGTAATCGAAGAACTGGAGTTGGTCGCGCCGCCCATCCTCGGAATAGAACGGGTGGTAGTGCGTGCCGCAATGAATACGAAGCTTCTTGTTCTTCGAGGCGGCGCGCATGTAGCCCTCGGTCGCCCCGCGCAGGTGCAATCCCATGCCCGACCAATTGCCAACCGCCCACATGGGCAGATCGATCTTCTCCCACTGCGCCTGCTGACTCTTGAACACACCACTGTCCAGGCTGTTGCGCATGAACCGCCACAGCACGTTGTCCTGGAAAGCGTCAGGGTTGTTCCGGTAGGCGCGTCCGAGCAAGTGGTGTGCCATGTGGGTCGTGAACCAGCCGACGATGAAGCCCGAGCCGAAAATCCCCCCGTGATAAAGAATATCTCGGTACTGATCGGCGGCGCCTTCCCACGGCACGATGCAGGTGAGCGATGGCGGCCTGAGGTTTGCCACCCACCACTGCGTGCGGGCGAAGAAGGAGATGCCGATGGTGGCGACACGCCCGTTGCTCCAGGGCTGATGGCCAGCCCACTCGATGGCGTCGTAGAACTCGATCGCCTCCTGCGGTGAATAGAGCACGGATTGGCCGGCCGACTTGCCGGAGCCGCGCTCGTCCACGCGCACGCAGCAATATCCGCGCGGTACCCACCACTCGGGGTTCACGGTTTCCCAGTTCATGTGGGGATTGGGCTTCTCTTCCAGATCGGCCGGCGGGATCCACAGCTTGTCCTTCTGATAGATGCCCATATTGATCAAAACGGGAAAATGCCCGCCGTCGTCCGGCCGAAAGACGTCGGCCTTGAGCTTAGCGCCGTCCCGCATGGGGACGTCGACGTCCTTCTCGATCTTGATCCGATATTTGGGCTCGGACGTTTTGGTGGCTCTGCTGGTCGCGACTAGCCCTTGCACGGGTCGCCTCCATTGCCTTGCGCACCGGACGCTATCAGAGCGCAAGGCCTGCGGCTACGCAGAGGCCACTGCCCGATGTATCACGCCGAGCCCCAGACTTCGTGCGCTGTCTCGACCACGAGGCGCAGCTTATCGATCTCATCCGCCACATCCATCGCGTTTCCACCGATGCCGCTGGAAAATCCGCACTGCGGGCTTAATGCGAGCTGCTCCAGCGGGACGTACTTGCTCGCCTCATCGATGCGGCGCTTGAGCTCATCCTTGGATTCGAGTTTACCGCTCTTAGTGGTGACCAGGCCGAGCACCGCGACCTTGCCTTTGGGCAAAAACCGCAGCGGCTCGAATGATCCGGCGCGCGAGCTGTCATACTCTAGAAAATAGCCGTCCATGCCGATCTCGTTGAAGATGAGCTCGGCGATCGGCTCGTAGCCGCCCTCCGCCACCCATGCGCCGGCGAAGTTGCCGCGGCAGAGATGCATGCATATGGTCATGCCCTGGGGACGGTCCTTGATCGTCGCATTGAGTAGCTTGGCGTAGGTGTGCGGCAGCGCGGTTGGGTCCTCACCAATATTGGCCGCTTGCTTGCGCAGCTCCGGATCGCAGAGATAGGCGAGGTTGACCTCGTCGATCTGCAGGTAGCGGCAGCCGGCCTTGCCGAGATCGCGGACTTCCTCGCGGTACAGGCGGGCGAGATCTTCGTAGAAAGCGGCGATGTCGGGATAAGCATCAGCATCAATCGCCCCGCGGCCGCCGCGGAAATGCATCACGGTTGGTGAGGGAAGGGTAATCTTCGGCATCGCCCGCGCGATCGACGCGAGAAATCCGAAATCTTCGACGAAAATTCCGCCGTGGGGACGGGCGAGCCGCCCGATCACCTGCATGGTGGGTGGGCTATGCAGGCGCGCGCCATCGGCAGAATGAAACTGCACGGCGAGCTTGGACGCAATCATTCGGACGTTGCGAAACTTCAGCATGAAATCGCGATGCCAGGAGCGGCGGTTGTACTCGCCGTCCGTGACCAGCTTGAGTCCAAGGTCCTCTTGCAGGCGCACGATGTCGCGGATCGCCTCGTGCTGGATGCGCTTGAGCTCGGCATCAGACATTTCGCCGCTGTCCGCCTTTTCGCGCGCCTCGACGAGGGCGGCGGGCCGGATGAGGCTGCCGACGTGCTCGGCGCGGAAGGGAGGATTGGCACGCTCCATCGGGGTGGCTTTCAGGAAATGGTCGGGTCGGGGAAACGATATCACACGCGGCATCGGTCTCATGTAGACTGCGCGTTGAAATCAAAGCCGTCGATATAACTGGCTGCGCGGGAGGAGACGATGAAGGGATACCTGCGATCTGCCGTGGCTGCCGCGGGTCTTGCGGCCGTGGCTGCTGCATCGGCGCCTGCCCAGACAATCTATCCCGAGCGGCTAATCAAGATGATCGTGCCGGCGCCGGCCGGGGGACAGACCGACGTTATGGCGCGCCTGATGGCGCAAAAGATGCAGCAGTCGCTAGCGCAGACCGTCATCATCGAAAATCGCGCTGGCGCGGGTGGCGCGCTCGCGGCACGAGCCGCCGCGGCCGCAGAGCCCGACGGCTACACGCTGTTCTACGGCAACACCAGCACGCTTGCGGTGATTCCGGCAGTGTCTAAGAACCCCGGCTACGATCCCGCAAAAAACTACACCCCGGTCGCGAGCGTGTCGGAGAGCTACATGATCTTGGTCGTCCACCCGTCATTTCCGGCCGTGACGCTTCAGGAGTTCCTCGCCTATGCGAAGGCGCATCCAGGCAAACTCAACTATGCACATGCCGGGGCCGGCAACGTAACGCATCTCGCTGGAGAGATGTTTCGCACATTTGCGCAGGTCGATTTCGTCGACGTGGCGCATAAGGGCGGCAACGAATCCGTGCAGGGCGTCCTGGGCAACCAGGTCGATTTCGCGCTCGAAAGTCCGGTCATCCTGCTTCCGTTGATCAAGGAGGGGAAGTTGCGCGCGCTTGCAGTCACCAACGCGGAGCGCCAAGCAGAGATCCCCGATGTGCCGACCATGGTCGAGCGCGGGATGAGCGGGTTCGTGGCAACGCTGTTGACTGGCGTCGTGGCGCCGGTGGGCACGCCGCCTCCGATCATCGGTAAGCTCAACAGCGCGATCAATGAGACCCTTACCGCACCCGACATGAAGGAGCTGCTCGTGCGGTTCGGCTCGCAGGCGCGGATTGGTTCCCCACAGGAATTCGCGTCGTTTCTCGGCAGCGAAAGGCGTAAATGGAGCAACGTCGCCAAGCAGGCAAATGTCTCATTGGACTAACGCCTCCACGAGAAGAGGTGCCCCGCTCGCATGTTTTGGCGAGCGCGGTCAGCGCGAGGCGACACCAGTGACCGGGAGCAGGACATGAAAGCCGGCATTGCGACGGACAAAGGACTCGCGTTGCGCGACATTGTGCAACCAAAACCGAAGCCCAATGAAGTGCTGGTGAGGGTGCGCGCCGCCGCCCTCAATCGCGCCGATCTTGCCACTGCACGCGGCGTCCCGCATGGCAGCCATGCCGGGATCGGGGCGGCCGTCGGGCTCGAATGGGCCGGCGAGGTGGTCGAAACCGGCGCGGAAGTTACGGGTTACAGGCCGGGCGAGCGTGTCATGTGCTCCGGCACCGGCGGGTATGCCGAATATGCCGTGACCGACTGGGGACGCGTCAATCCGATTCCGGAGGGCATGAGCTTCGAACAGGCGGCGACGCTTCCGGTCGCGCTCCTCACGCTGCACAACGCCGTTATCACCGCCGGCCGATTGCGCCGCGGTGAGAGCGTCATGATCCAAGGGGCGAGCTCAGGTGTCGGGTTGATGGGCCTGCAGATCGCCAAGCTCATGGGCGCGAAACTGGTGATCGGCTCGTCCACCAACCACGCGCGGCGGGCGCGCTTGAAGGACTTCGGCGCCGACCTCGCCGTCGACACCCGCGATGCGGCGTGGGTCGATGCGGTGCTAGCCGCCACCGGCGGCAAAGGCGTTGATCTCGTCGTCGATATGCTGTCGGGTGCGCTGGTCGTGCAGAGCATGAAAGCGACCGCGGTTCTCGGGCGCATCGTCAATGTGGGCCGCCTCGCGGGGATGAAGGCCGAGTTCGATTTCGACCTGCACGCGCTGCGGCGCATCGAATATATCGGCGTGACCTTTCGTACCCGCACGCTCGAGGAAGTGCGCGAGATCAGTCGCCGTATGCGCGCCGATCTGTGGGATGCGGTGACGGCGGGCAAGCTCAAATTACCGATCGACCGGCGCTTCCCACTCGATGAAGCGGTAGCGGCGCAGACGCACATGCGCGAGAACAGGCACTTCGGAAAAATTGTTCTGACGATGTGAACTGCATCGCCGGGCCCTTGCGTGGAGCTTCCGCGGCTGTGCCGCTCCGGAATGATCGATGCGAGCATTGCTAACTCTAGCTACGATGCTGCGGATGGCGTCTGCGTCTCTGTTCGCCCTTTGCGGACTCGTCGCCACATCCGTGCCGCAGGCGACAGCCGATGCGGTCGCCGAATTCTACCGGGCGAGGACGGTGACGGTCGTGGTGAGTTCTAGCGCCGCTGGCGGCTACGACACGCTCGCGCGCGTGATCGCGCGGCACATAGGCAGGCATATACCCGGCAATCCTGCGTTTATCGTCCGAAACATGCCAGGTGCTGGCGGGATCACGGCCACCAATTTTCTCTATAACAATGCCGAGAGGGACGGCAGCGTGATTGGCCTTGTTCAGAACAACACGCCATTTGAGCCGCTGTTCGGCACGAAGGAGGCACGCTACGACCCCATCAAGTTCAATTGGCTCGGCTCGCCGAGCTCTGAGACTGCCATGGTCCTCATCTGGCACACGGTGCCGATAAGTTCGGTTGCGGATCTTACGACACACGAAGTCACGGTCGGCGTCTCCGGCGCCAATTCGACGCCGGCCTTCTTCACCCGGCTGATGAATGCGATGCTGGGCACGAAAATGAAGCCCATCAACGGCTATCCCGGGCAGAACGATGTCCTGCTTGCCATGGAACGGCGCGAGCTCGATGGCCATCCCAGCGCTTTTTTCAGTTCCGTTCGCACAACCCGGCCGGGCTGGCTACGCGAGAAGACTGCGAGGGCCATTCTGCAATATGGGCCGCAGAAGCTCGCTGAGCTTGATGACGTGCCGTTTGCTCCCGATCTCGTTGCCAGCGATGACGGTAGGCTGGTGATGCAGGCGGCATTTGCGCCGCTCGCGCTCGGTCGGCCGTTTCTCGTGCCGCCCGGCGTTCCCAGCGAACGCGTGGTCGTGCTGCGTAAGGCGTTCGCGGCGACCATGGCAGACCCGGATTTTCTGGCCGAGGCCGAAACGATGGGCCTTGGTGTCAACGCGCCGCGCACCGGCGAACAGATGCAGGAGGTGATGGACCGCGTCTACCGTAGCCCGCCGCGTGTCATTGATCGGTTGCGCCAACTCAACGTGCCGTGAAGATCCCGACAACAACGCGCTCGACGTCATTCACCTCACCCAGCGTGCGAAAGGCTGACACGGCGCATTGCCGGCGACCCGTTTTATCGGCGATGGCGTCTCCTCAGCTCTTGCGGATGCGGAAGATCAGCACGTCTCCCTCGCGCGCGCTCGCCACCATCGTATCGCCGGTCTCCCGCAACAAATTCGGGATGTCGATGGCCGTCAGGGGATCCGTGCATTCGGCAATCAGCATGTCGCCGGCCTTCAATCCGGTGAGGGCTTTGCGCGCGCGTAGCGCCGGCAAGGGACATTTGAGCCCGCGCAAGTTGAGTATTTTCTCGGTCACGACTCTTTCCCTCTGTGCTCCCGGTATCGCCAGAGTTACGCAAGGAGAAACACTATAACGGACCGGAACGATGGTCGTAGAGACTGATAGCCCGCAACGCATTGCTCGGCTGACGCCGCTCGCCGACGCGCTCGCCCGGCTCGATACGCTGGTCGAGCCGGCAACGCCGCGGGTGGCGGATCTGTCGCGCGCCCTTGGGCGCATTCTCGCCGAAGACGTCGTCATTGCTGCCCCGATCCCGCCGACGGCGCGTGCGCTGCGCGATGGCTGGGCGTTGCGCTCCGATCTGACCACCGATGCCAGCGGCTATGCGCCGGCGCCGCTGCCATTCGCGATGCGCATCGACGTTGGCGAGATGCTGCCGCGCGACGCAGATGCCGTGGCACCGCTCGATACGGTGGCGATCCGCGACGGCGCGGCGCAAGCGCTAGCTCCGGTTGCTCCCGGCGAAGGCGTTTTGCCCGTCGGCGCCGATGCTGCGCGCGAGGCGACGTTGCTTTCCTCGGGTCGGCGGCTCGGCGGGATCGAGATCGCGGTGTTAGCGGCGGCGGGCGTGGGCGAGGTGCGCGTGCGCGCGCCGCGGCTGCGCCTGGCGCGTGCGGGCGCAGGGAGCGATGCGGTGATCGATGCCGCGATCGCTTGCATCGGCGATTCCATTTCTTCGGAGGGTGGCGTCGCGACGGTCGCTGCATATGAGAATCTCGCCGGCGCATTCGCCGATTCCGATGCCGATGCGGTCGTTGTGGTAGGTGGCACCGGCAGCGGCAGGCGCGATGCCAGTGTTCGCACGCTCGCGGCGCTCGGTGAGGTGATCGTTCACGGCGTTGCTTTGCTCCCGGGCGAGACCACGGCTTTGGGAACTGTCGGCGCGCGACCGGTGTTGGGATTGCCAGGGCGGCTCGATGCCGCGCTCGCGGCCTGGCACATGTTGGGACGCGTCATGATGGCGCGGCTCGCAGGAAACCGGGAGACGCTGCCCGTGCGAACGGCATGGCTCACGCACAAAGTGTCCTCTTCCCTGGGCCTGGCGGAACTCGTGCCAGTGCGGTGCGAGGGCGTCTCCGCGACTGCCATAGCCTCGGGCTATGTGCCGCTCGCGGCGCTCGCGCAAGCCAATGGGTGGGTCTTCATTCCGGCAGAAAGCGAAGGACATCCGGCGCAGACCGAGGTCGTGATAAGACCTTGGCCATGACGGCGCCTTTCCACACCAGATCAGCTGGACGCGAGCATGATCTCTTCGCCGCGATTCGCCGCGCTGCGAGGCAGGAGCAATTCCTGGAGGTCGTCTCTGCCGAGGAGGCGCGCGCGCGTTTTATGTGCGCGGCCGATCTCGCGCCGCTGCCGGGCGAGCCGGTCGCGCTGACGGCGGCGCTTGGCCGCGTCCTCGCCGCCGACGTCATCGCGCCGATCGATGTGCCGCCGTTCGACCGCGCCAATGTCGATGGATTTGCGCTGCGTTCCACCGACACCGCCGGCGCGAGAGAGGGCGCGCCGCGCCGCTTACGACTCAATGGTGAAGTGATCGTCTGCGGGCATGAGCCCGGCCTTGAAGTCAGCGCAGGCTCTGCCACCACCATTGCCACTGGCGGCGTGGTCCCGCGCGGCGCCGACGCTGTCGTCATGGTGGAGCACACCGAATTGGTGGAGGAGAGCGGAGTGCCCGCGATCGATCTGCGCCGCGCGGCCGCGCCCGGACAGCTCATCTCCTATGCCGGCTCCGACATCGCGCGCGGCGAAGTACTGCTGCGGCGCAAGACGCGGCTTTCCTCGCGCGAGCTCGGCATCCTTGCCGCCTGCGGCTTCGGCGAGATCGAGGTGGTGCGCAAACCGAAGGTCGCGGTGCTCTCGACCGGTGACGAGCTTACTCTACCGGGCGGCGAACTCGCCCCGGCGCACGTCTATGACAGCAATGGCGCGATCATCGCGGCTGCGGTGGTGGAAGCGGGCGGGGAAGCGGTGCCCTTCGGGGCGTATCCTGACGACGAGACGCTGCTCGAGCGCGCCCTGCGGAGCGCCCTTACCACTTGCGACATCGTCGTGCTCTCCGGCGGGACGTCCCAAGGCGCGGGCGATCTCTCTCACCGCATCGTCTCGAAGCTCGGCGATGTGCTCGTCCATGGCGTTGCGCTCAAGCCAGGCAAGCCGCTCTGCCTCGCGACGATCAATGGCAAGCCGCTCGCGGTGCTGTCGGGCTTTCCGACCTCCGCGATCTTCACTTTCCATGCCTTCGTCGCGCCGGTGATCCGTGCGCGCGCCGGCATGGCACCAGAGGCGGCGCGCAGCATCGAAGCGAGCGTGCCGGTGCGTATCGCTTCCGAGCTCGGACGCAAAGAGTTCGTCCTGGTGGCCCTCGCCGCAGGCAAGGACGGACCGGTCGCATTTCCTACCCCCAAGGGTTCGGGCGCGGTCACGAGCTTCTCCCAGGCTGACGGCTTTCTCGAGGTCGATGCGCTTGCTGCGGCCGTCGACGCGGGTACGCGGGCGCGCGTGACTCTGATCGGTGAAACCGCCGCCATGCCGGATCTCGTGGTCATGGGCAGCCACTGTATCGCGCTCGACGTCGTGCTCGGCATGCTTGCCGAGCGCGGGTTCACCGCGCGCACCATCGCGGTCGGCAGCCTGGGCGGCCTCGCCGCGGCCGAGCGCGGAGAGTGCGACTTGGCGCCGGTGCATCTCCTCGATCCCGCAAGTGGAGTCTACAACGCACACCTGCTGCGCGAAGGCCTCGCACTGGTGAAGGGCTGGCAGCGTATGCAAGGCTTCGTGCACCGCCACGACGACGCCCGCTTCTCCGGACGCAGCGCCGCCGACGCGCTCGCAGCTGCGCTCGCGGATCCGGGGTGCCTCATGGTCAATCGCAACACCGGCGCCGGCACGCGCGTGCTCATCGACTGGATGCTTAAAGGTGCGCGGCCCCCCGGCTACAGCAATCAGCCGCGCTCTCATAATGCGGTCGCGGCCGCGGTGGCGCAGCGTCCGATTGGGGAATCGCCACCGAATCGGTTGCCGGCCTTTACGGTCTTGCGTTTCTGCCTATCGCGCCCGAGGACTACGATTTTCTCCTGGTCGAAAGCCGTCGCGAGCGACCTGCGGTGGCTGCCTTTGTCGCCGCGCTACGCGAAGAGACGGTGCGGGAAACAATCTGCGCGCTGGGTATTCGCCCTGCCGATGGCTGAGTATTCCGCGAGACCTGCGATGATGGTCCCCGTGTTTGCGGTCCTTGCGCTGTTGCTGGTTGCGCCCGCGACGGCGCACGCACAATTGCGCGGCCACGGCGGGCCGGTACGGGCGCTGGAGATTTCGCCCGACGGTAAGCAGGCGGTTTCCGGCAGCTTCGACACGTCGGCAATCCGTTGGTCGCTCGCGAGAAACGCGGCCGAGCAGGTGCTGCGTTTCCATGATGGTGCCGTCAACGCCGCGGTCTTCCTCCGCGACGGTCGCATTGCCACGAGCGGCGAGGATGCGCGCATCGCGATCTGGAGGCCGGGCGAGCCGCGGCCGGCACAGGTGCTCGCAGGGCATGAAGGTCCCGTGGTCGCCCTTTCCCTGTCACCCGACGGAGCGACGCTCGCCTCCGCCTCCTGGGATCATACCGCGCGGCTGTGGCCGCTCGCTGGCGGCGCGCCGCGCTTGATCGAGGGCCATGCTCAGAATGTCAACGGCGTTGCATTCGCGCCCGATGGCCGCGCGCTCGTCACCGTGGGCTATGACGCGACGCTGCGGATCTCGCCACTTGCGGGTGGGGGTGCTCCGATTGTCACATCGCTGCCGACGCCGCTCAACGCAGTCGCCATTGCGCTCGACGGCGAGATTGTCACCGCCGGTGCCGACGGCAAGGTCTACGTCCTTTCCGC
This sequence comes from Xanthobacteraceae bacterium, assembly GCA_035263865.1. Taxonomy (GTDB): domain Bacteria; phylum Pseudomonadota; class Alphaproteobacteria; order Rhizobiales; family Xanthobacteraceae; genus VAZQ01. The sequence goes on along the minus strand of DATFQX010000126.1, from coordinate 16,825 downwards.
TGCGGGCGAGCTCGTTTCCGACATCGACGCGGCGCAAGCGCCGATCATCGCGGTGGCGGTGTCGCGCGATGGCAGGCTCATTGCCGCAGCCGGAATGCGCGGTTCGGTGGCCATCATCGACAGGCTTGCGCGCAAGATGGCGCGCACTCTGGTCGGACCGGGACTGCCGGTCTGGTCGGTTGCCTTTTTTCCCGACGGGCGCACCCTCCTCACCGGCGGCAGCGACCGCATGATCCGCCGCTGGGACGCGGTGACGGGCGAGCCGATTGGAAATGTAGTCATGGGCGCGCCCGAGGACCCGCTCGCTGCCTTCGCCGGCGATCCCGGCGCTGAGGTGTTTCGCGCTTGCGTGGCCTGCCACACGTTGAAGGCCGACGAGGGCGGGCGTGCCGGCCCCACCCTCGCCGGGATCTTCGGGCGCAAGATCGCAACACTTCCTGGCTATAATTTTTCCGAGGCGCTCAAGAAGCTCACTATCGTTTGGACACCTGAGACCGTCGCGAAGTTGTTCGAGATCGGACCGGCGGCGTATACGCCCGGCACCAAGATGCCGGAGCAGCGCATCGGCTCGGCCGAGGACCGTGAGGCCCTGGTGAAATTTCTCGAGAAAGCAACGAAGGCGAGGTGAGAACACGTGCTGTCGTTCCGGCGGAGCCGCAATCCGGCAGTGCTATGGATTGCGCGTCTGCGCGCTTTACCCGCGCCCGCAATGGCTGCTGACAATTATGCGGGCCGTTCAGACTTGCCGGCGCGGCCCGGTTCTTCGCACTCGCGCAAATAATCCTCGGTGGTGCGAGCCTTGGGCCGCGCTGCTTCCCCGTAAGGGTCGAACTCCTGCTCGGTGATCGCCACAACCCGGCAGTCCTCGCACATCTTGATCAAGTCGAAGCGCTGTGCGGAATCCTGGAACATCCAATGTTTGCCCTCAAGCTTGGCGGCGACGCGCTCGATCGTACTCTTGACCCCGAACGGCTTGTTGCAGCGGATGCAATGAAACGGCTCTTCCTCTTTGAGCACGCGGGCGCTGGCGGTCGCGGCGCGGAAATCGAGCTGCGGCCGCAGCGTGATAACTTTCTCCGGACACGTGGCTTTGCACAGTCCGCATTGTACGCAAGCATCTTCCACAAAGCGCAGCATCGGCCGCTCGGCGTTGTCGCCGAGCGCGCCGGTCGGACAGGCCGACACGCAGGCGAGGCAGAGCGTGCAGCCCTCGACCTTGATATCGATCGCGCCGAAAGGCGCGCCTGCGGGCAGCGAGACCACATCGACCGGCGCGGGAGCCGCGCGCTGCAGCTCCCGCAAGGCAAGCCGCATGAGGTCGCGCTTGCCTCCCACAGGCAAAAAGGTGGCGGGGCGCGGGGTGTCTTCGTGTGTCTCGATTGCTTGCAAAGCCTCGGCCAGTGCATCGGGGTCGTCGGTTTCGATCGTCGCGATGCGCGCGCTGCCGAATCCGAGGCCGGCGAGAATGGGCTCCGCGAGCACGAGCGTCCGCGTCAAGCCGGTCACGTCGTGGCGCGGCTTTGCGCGCAGCAGCAAGCGCACCGCCGCGGCGCCGTAGGCAAACGCGGCAGCAATGGCTTCGAGCCCGATTTGAGTCACTTCGTTGACGCTGAAGGGCAAGACATTCGCTGGCAGACCATCGCCGAAACGCGCCAGCGCCTCGATGAGCGGCGTACCATGGGGCTCGTCGTGGACGAGCACGACGGGTTCTCGTCCCCCAGCCTCGCGATAAGCGGTGAGCAGCGCGCGCAGCTTGCGCATCAGCGTGTCTGCCGGAGGCATCGCGTAGGCGGCGGCCCCGGTCGGACAAACCGCCGCGCATTGTCCGCAGCCGGCACAGACAAAGGCGTCGACCGCGACGTGATCGCCGGCGGGCGCGATCGCGCCGGCCGGGCACAGATCGAGACAGCGCGTGCAGCCGATGATCTGGGAGCGCGAATGGGCACACAGATCCTCGCTGAAGGTGACATAGCGCGGCTTGTCGAAAGTGCCGACAAGGTCGCGCGCCTTGAGCACCGCCTTGAGCACGGCCGCCGGATCTGCGGGATCGGCGCGCACGTAGCCGTCGCGCAGATCGGCTGCGCTGAAAAGCGGCGCGTCACCGGAAATGTCGAGCACGAGATCGCAGCGCGATACCGCGCCGTCACGCGGCGCTGCAAAGCTCAGCACGCCGCGCGAGGACGGCGTTGGCTGGGCGTAGCCATCCACGATGAGCTCGAATGTGCCGAGATAGCCCTTCGCCGCGCGGATCGCGCCCATCACCACCGGAAACTCGGTCACCCGCGGTGGCACCACTCCCGCCGGCGGCTTGATCAGCACCGTGACGTCGAGATGATCCTTGAGCAAGTTGCCGGCCTCGATCCCTTGCTCATCGCGGCCATAGATCAGGATCACGCCTTCGCTGTTGAGGCTGACGAAGGGCACCTCAGGCACCCGCTCGGCGGCGGCCGCGAGCAAGGCGGCCATCTTGGGACCAGCTGCTTCGGCATCCTTTGACCAGCCGGCCGTCTCGCGGATATTGGCGTAAGTGACGTCGGCGTCGCCGGCGGTCTCCGAGAACAGCGGCGCCTCTTGCGTGCAGCCGACGATCACCGGCTCGCCCCCCGCCGCAGTGGCGCGGAACTTTTCCAGCTCCGCCCGGCAGAGCTGCCGCGCGGTCGAAACATCGGCGCCGCGACAGCCACGCTCAACGGCCGACTTGTCGAGCGGCATGGTGTCTTCGCATGAGCAGATCAAGATTTTTGGCGGCCGATCGGCCATGTCGTCTCCGGCTGTGGTCGAGGCACCCCGTTTTCGGCCTCGCATCCGCGCAACTGGATGCCCGGTAAGCGCCGTCGCGGCAACGCTCGAGGCAATTCCGGCTACAGGATATTGCCTGCGGGGGCATAGCACTGAGTGCGGCTCTGGCCGCGGTGCGTATCACGTTATAAGTATCACAAACAGCCATTGCGAGCCTGGTCGCCGAAAAATGCCGCTGCAACAGCCGACGCGCGTGCGCCGCTCATCGAAGCCCGCGCTTGATCTGCCGCCGCCGTTCCGGCTCGTGACGCTGCGCGAGGTGGGCGACGCCTTCGCGCATGCGAGCCATCTGGCGGCCGAGGAGGGAGCCGGCACGCTCGTCTATGTGGGCCGCTTCGACCTCGTGGAGTTTGCGCTGGTGCTGGAGCCAGACGAGCCACTCGCGAGCGCACGGTGTAGCCTTTACGCTGGCCTCGCCGCGCTAGGCGACGCTCTGGCGGTGCATGCTCCGCCCGAGCTGCCAATCACCTTTGATTGGCCGGACGCGGTGCGTGTGAACGGCGGCCTCGTCGGCGGAGCGCGCCTCGCCTGGCCGCAGGACGCCGATGAAGACAAACCGCCGGCCTGGCTGGTTTTCGCCGCCATGATCCGAACTGTGGCAATGGGTGAGGAAGAGCCGGGCCTGCGCCCGCTTTCGGCCGCGCTCGAGGACGAAGGTTTCGACGATCTCGGTTCGGGAAAGCTCGTGGAAAGCTTCGCACGCCATTTCATGGTCGCGGTCGACGCTTGGCAGGAGCAAGGGTTCAGCGCCGTCGCAAAGAATTATCTCGCGCGGCTTGTTCCCGGGAGCGGCATGCGCAGCGACATCGCCGAGAACGGCGATCTCATTGTCCGGCGTATGGCGGCGAATGCGGGAGGGCCCGAGCGGCGCTCGCTCCTGCGCGCGCTTGCAGAGCCGTCGTGGCTCGATCCTGCAACCGGAGGGCCACGAAGGTGAAGCTTTTGCGCACCATCCGGCTCGACCCTTCGGACACGTTCGTATTCGAGCGCGTCGCCGATCCGGGCGAGTGGGCGGTGTCGGGGGCCTTCATGTTCGCGCACGCCGATCTGGATGCGCTTGGCGGCAAATGGCGCGCCGCCTTTCGCGGCGGCTTTCTTGGCGTGGCCTCGCTCGGCTGGTCGACGCTGGTGCAGATCGTGGAAGCCAGCGAGGCGGATCGCGACGCACTCGTCGGTACGCTGGGCCGGCAACTGCACGAGCGCCTCGGTGCGCCCGATCGCGCCGCCGCGCGCGCCGCGGCCGAGGAGGAGGTCGCGTTCGCGGCCTCGCTCTGCGACCATCCCCGCGACACCCTTATCGCAGTGCGCCGCACCTTCGAGGATGGCGCGATCCGCGAGGCCTTTCGCACGTTGCATCCGCGCGGCACGCGCAAACCGATGCGCGCCTTCTCGTTCGTGGAGATCGAGAACGAAGAGGAAGCGCACGAGGACGTCAACCTGGTCGCGCTGGCGCAGCATAAGCAAACCGATTGAAACGCAAGCGAACCTCGATGAGGCGTGATGCCGGACTTCTGGCTCTCCTGCGGCCATCATCTGCTCGATCGCGACGAGGGTGGCGGCCTCCTGGTCACTGACGAGTTCCTCAAGGCCTACCTGGCACGGCCGGAACTCGCGCCGCCGCCGGACGCCTGCCCTGCCGAGCGCAGCTTGTACGCGGCGCTGCTTGCTGATCCGCGCCGGCCCGTCACGAGCGCAGAGATCGCAGCGCTCGCCGATACCGATGCACGCGAGAATTGGAGTCTGATAACAGGCTTTCGCGACCGCCTCGTTCGCCACAAAACGGTGGAGGCCGCCTATCTCGATCTCGTGCGGCGCGGCGTGGCCGGCACGCCCCCGCTGTTCATCGATCAACTGGTGCACGTCATCCTGCGCAACATCTTCGATAGCTGCGAAGATGTGTTCATGCTGCGCGCGGCGGAGCTGTTCTTCCGGCCGCAGCGCCTGAACGTGCACGATGGGTCGCTCGTTGCAGCCGACGAGGAGAAAGTCTCCGGCGCAAATCCTCAGCCCGTCTCGCCGCTCGTCGCCATGCTCGGCCTGCCGACTGCCGGCGAGATCGACGTGCTCAACGAGGCCAACGCCGATACGTACTGGAACCGCAGCGATCTCTTCGACATGGCGCTCGACCTCACGGCCGGCCGACGCGGGCTCGACGCGCTCGGCAAAGCGATCGAGAAATGGATCGCGCATCTGCTCTCGGCGGACGTAGACATCGAGCCGCTGGTCGAAGCGAGCAACGTCAATCTCGCGTGGTATGTCGGTCTCGATGCGGAGGCGACCCGAATTGGGGACGCCTTGTGGAGCGGGGTGGAGCTCGATGAAGCAACGCGGCAGCGGATCGTCGGTCTTTACCGGCTCTTTTTCCGCAATCCCGAAATCGTCTTGGACAAGGCGACAGGCGAGCCCATCTATCTCATATTGGCCATGACCCCCGAGCGGATATTACGTATGAAGCCGCAGAACCTCGTAACGGGTCTTCCGATCACGCATCTCGAGGCGGTCTCATGAACATGGCCGCCAAGATCGTGGTCGGCGTCGTGGTCGAGCGGCGCAAGGCGCAGAGCCCTTGGATCGACTTCACCTGGAAGCCGATCGCGGCCTTGCCCGGCCTGCCTGACGCTTCGCCATGGACCACGGTGGCGCAAGACGGCGAGGGCACGACCTTTTACGCGGGGTCAGCCGAGATCGCGCTCTACCGGACCGAGACGGGCAATTACCGCAGCAACCTCGGCACGGGCCGACCCATGCTCTGGGTTGCGCTGCGGCCAACCGGTGTCGAGCCGCCCTACGAAGTCTTTGCGGTGACGGCCGATCCCGCCGAAGGCGAAGCCTGGACCGAGGCGGGCAACGATCTCGTCGATGTGGTGCCGATGCCGGAGCCTGTGCGTGCGGCGATCGGCGCTTTCGTCGCCGAGCATCATGTCGAGCAGCCATTCCACAAACGCGAGCGCGACCGCGCCGATCCCGAGGCGCTGGCGCGGCGCGGACCCGTGCGGAAGGCCCGCGAATGAGTGAACCTGAAAATTTCATCGCCCGCTGGGCGCGGCGCAAGCGCAACGCCGCGGAAGAGCCGAAAGTCGCGCCGAGCACAGATCCCGGCGAAGAGTCGCGCGAGGGGAGCGGTCCTGCACCGGTTGCGAGCGGGGCGCCCGAATCGGCTGAGGCTGTACTTGACCTGACGAAGCTTCCGCCGATCGAAATGATCACGGCGGAGACGGATATCCGCGCCTTTCTCGCCCCCGGTGTGCCCGTTGAGTTGACTCGTGCGGCGCTTCGCCGCGCTTGGGCCGCCGATCCAAAGATTCGCGACTTCGTCGGGCTTTCGGAGAATTCGTGGGACTTCAACGCGCCGGGGGCCATTGCCGGTTTCGGCCCGCTCGAAATGACTGACCAGCTGCGAGCGGAAATGATGCGAATGGTGGGCCAGAGCATTGAGGGCACGGCGGGGGATCAGCCCGGTTCGCCGGAACGGGAGGCGCAGCTCCTGCGGCCTGATCTACCGACCGGGTCGGCCGGCGCGGCCTCTGAAACGTCCTCCGAAATGCAAAGAGACGAGGTTGAGACCGGCGCCGAGGCGGCGCCGGAGAAGGAGCCGCAGCAACGCAAGGCGCGACCAGACGCCGCGGCGCTATTGCAGCGCAACAGAGCAGATATTGCGCCGCAACCTGACTCAGGAAACCGCGATGACGATCAATTGATTGCGAAACGGCTGCACGGACGCGCTTTGCCCAAATGAGAAAAGGGGACTCATAGTCTGCGGCTATTGACCCGGATTTGCTGCGAGCGGTACGTTCATACAATCGAATTGAAATAAAAAGAAAAAACGCCCATGCGGGATTTGGGTTTGGAGGAAGCGATCCGGGCGGCCGGCGGCATTGGCGCGCTGGCGCGTAAGATCGGTATTTCCCAGCCGTCGATTTCGAACTGGTCGCGCGTCCCCGCCGAGCGCGTGCTCTCGGTCGAAGCGGCGACCGGCGTGAGCCGCGCGACGCTACGCCCCGATCTCTACGCCGAGCGCCCCGGCGCGGCTGGCGATGTCGACGAGGTCGATGCCGCGCGCGCACAAGAATACGCGCTGCTCTCCGTTCTGCTCGCACGTGCTCCGGACGGCGCGCTGCTGGAGCGTCTCGCTTCACTGCGCGGCGATCCGAGCCCGCTCGGAGTGGCACATGCCGCGCTGGCGCAGACGGCGGAGCGCACCAGTGTCGAGCGCCTCGAGCGCGAATATTTCGACCTCTTCATCGGGCTCGGCCGCGGCGAGCTTTTGCCCTACGCCTCTTACTATCTCACCGGCTTCCTACATGAGCGACCGCTCGCGCGACTGCGCGCGCATCTTGAAAAGCTCGCCATCGAGCGAACCGCTGGACAGGCGGAGCCCGAGGATCACGCGGCGATTCTCTGCGAGATCATGGCCGGGTTGGCGAGCCGGCGCTTTGGAGCTCCCGCAGGCGCTGATCGCGAACTGTTCGAGCAACATCTCAAGCCGTGGATCGGGCGCTTTTTCGCCGACCTGGAACGGGCCGATGCTGCCGAGTTCTACCGGCACGTCGGAACGCTCGGGCGGGTGTTCATCGAGATCGAAACCGAGGCCTTCGCGTTGCCGTCGTGAGCAGCGCTCGGGCATCGCAGGTCGGCTCGCCGATCTGTGCAACAGACGAGGAATGGGAGGAGACGGCGATGAAACGAGAACGCAGCGCGACGCTCGGCCGTCGTGAATTCCTGCGCCGGCTTGGCGCAGGCGCGACCGTCGCGGCGGCAGCCGGGACATCACTCCCCGATGACGCGCGCGCCGACAGCGAGAGCAACGATGAGAAGCGCAAGTCTCGGTATCAGGCCAACTCGAAGGAGGTGCAAACCTTCTATCGGGTCAACCGCTATCCGAGTTAAGGGAGGCACCCGTGCTGATCAAGAGAACGGAACGTCACGTTCGTCGCGGCACGCTCGCCGGCGCGCTGCAATCACCTGACAGCGGTCTCGACCGCCGCGCCTTCCTGCGCCGCTCCGGGCTGATCGTCGGTAGTCTCGCCGGTCTCGGAGCGGTGCCGCTCGGCAGCATGCGCAGGGCAGAGGCTGGTCCGCCGCCGCCCGCCGGAGCGCAGATCACGATCCGCAAGAACATCTGCACGCATTGTTCGGTTGGCTGCACGGTGGTTGGGGAAGTCGCGAACGGCGTGTGGATCGGCCAGGAGCCTGGCTGGGACTCGCCGCTCAACCGCGGCTCACATTGCGCCAAGGGTGCTTCGGTGCGCGAGCTCGTGCACGGCGACCGGCGCCTGAAATATCCCATGAAGCTCGTCAACGGCCAGTGGACGCGTGTGAGCTGGGACCAAGCGATCGACGAGATCGGCGCCAAGCTGCTTGCGATCCGCGAGAAGTCGGGGCCGGACTCGGTCTATTGGCTCGGCTCCGCCAAGTACTCCAATGAAGGCTCATATCTCTGTCGCAAGTTCGCGGCGTTCTGGGGCACCAACAACGTCGACCATCAGGCGCGCATCTGCCATTCGACGACGGTCGCCGGCGTGGCCAACACTTGGGGCTACGGCGCGATGACCAACAGCTACAACGACATCCGCAACTCCAAGACCATCATGGTCATGGGCGGCAACCCGGCGGAAGCACACCCGGTCTCGCTGCAGCATCTCCTCGAAGGCAAGGAGCTCAACCGCGCAAACTGGATCTCGGTGGATCCACGCATGACACGCACAGCGGCACACGCGACCGAATATGTGCGCGTGCGACCTGGCACTCACATCCCGACCATCTACGGGATGCTGTGGCACATTTTCCAGAACGGCTGGGAGGACAAGGAATTCATCAAGCAGCGCGTGTACGGCATGGACGAGGTCCGCAAGGAGGTCGACAAGTGGACGCCCGACGAGGTCGAGCGCGTCACCGGCCTGCCCGAGGCGCAAGTGAAGCGCGTTGCCGAGATATTCGCCAAGCAGAAGCCCTCGACCCTGATCTGGGCGATGGGGCAGACGCAGTTCTCGGTCGGTACCGCCAACGTCCGCGCCAGTTGCATCCTTCTGCTGGCGACTGGCAACGTTGGCAACTTCGGTACTGGCGCCAACATCTTCCGCGGTCATTGCAACGTCCAGGGTGCGACCGACCTTGGCCTCGATATCGTGACGCTGCCGCTTTACTACGGCCTCGTCGAAGGCGCGTGGAAACACTGGTGCCGCGTCTGGGAGGTCGACTACGACTGGATGCTGTCCCGCTTCGACTCCAAGCAGATCATGGAGACGTCCGGCATTCCGTCGACGCGCTGGTTCGACGCGACAATGCTGCCGAAAGATCAGGTCGCCCAGAAGGACAACCTCAAGGCGATGCTGGTGTTCGGCCACGGCGGCAATACCGTCACCCGCATGCCGCAAGCAGCCAAGGGCATCGAGCAGCTCGATCTGCTCGTGGTCGGCGACCCGCATCCGACGACGTGGGCTGTGCTCGGCGAGCGCAAGAACGATACTTACCTCTTGCCGATCTGCACCCAGTTCGAGACGTCAGGCTCGCGCACCGCGTCGAACCGCTCGCTGCAGTGGGGCGAGCAGATCGTCAAGCCGATCTTCGAGTCCAAGGACGACTACCAGGTCATGTATCTCTTGGCGAAGCGGCTGGGCCTCGCTGATCGTATGTTCAAGAACATCAAGGTCGAGGGCGACCGGCCGCTCGCCGAGGACATCTTGCGCGAGATCAATCGCGGCGGCTGGTCCACCGGCTATTGCGGCCAGTCGCCGGAGCGCCTCAAGCTCCATATGGCCAACCAGAAGGACTTCGATCTCGTCACCTTGCGGGCCAAGGATGGTCCAGCCAAGGGCGACTATTACGGCCTGCCATGGCCGTGCTGGGGCACGCCCGAACTCAAGCATCCCGGCACGCACACGCTCTACAACACCAATCTGCGCGTGATGGACGGCGGCAGCACCTTCCGCGCCCGCTTCGGCGTCGAGCGCGAGGTCAAGCTTCCCGACGGCACCACGCGCAAGGACAATCTTCTGGCCGAGGGGTCTTACTCGCTCGACTCGGAGATCAAGGATGGCTACCCCGAGTTCACCTACGGGGTGCTCAAGAAGCTCGGCTGGGACAAGGACCTCACTCCCGCCGAGAAGGCCGTCATCGAGCGCATCGGCGGCAACAACCCCGACGCGGTCTCGTGGGCCATCGACCTCTCCGGCGGCATTCAGCGGGTGGCGATGGCGCACGGCTGCATCCACTACGGTAACGGCAAGGCGCGCGCCAATGCATGGAACCTGCCTGATCCCATTCCCGTGCACCGCGAGCCGATCTATACGCCGCGGCCGGACCTCGTCGCGAAATATCCGACGCGGCCTGACGCCAAAGAATTCCGCGTGCCAAACATCGGATTCACGGTCCAGAAGACGGCGGTGGAGAAGGGGATCGCCAAGCAGTTTCCGCTAATTCTCACGTCCGGGCGCTTGGTGGAGTATGAGGGCGGCGGCGAGGAGACGCGGTCGAACAAATGGCTCGCCGAGCTGCAGCAGGACATGTTCATCGAGATCAATCCTGCTGACGCCGCCGAGCGCGGCATCAAGGACGGCGCCTGGGTCTTCGTCTGGGGGCCGGAAATGGAAAGCGGCAAGGCCACCCGCATGAAGGCGCTCGTCACCGAGCGGGTCGGCAAAGGCGTGACCTGGTGTCCCTTCCACTTCGCCGGTTGGTTCGAAAGCGTCGACCAGCGCGGAAAATATCCGCAAGGCTGCGATCCGATCGTGCTCGGCGAGAGCGTCAACACGATCACCACTTATGGGTTTGATCCCGTCACGGGCATGCAAGAACCTAAAGCCACGCTTTGTCAGGTCAAAGCGGCGTAAGGAGGCTCGACAATGGCTCGGATGAAATTTCTCTGCGACGCCGACCGTTGCATCGAGTGCAACGCCTGCGTCACCGCCTGCAAGAACGAGCATGAAGTGCCGTGGGGCATCAATCGCCGGCGTGTCGTCACCATCAACGACGGCAAGCCGGGCGAGCGCTCGGTCACCATGGCCTGCATGCACTGCACCGACGCGCCCTGCGCGGCCGTGTGTCCGGTGAACTGCTTCTACACCACGGCCGATGGGGTGGTGCTGCACTCCAAGGATCTGTGCATCGGCTGCGGCTATTGCTTCTACGCCTGCCCGTTTGGCGCGCCGCAATATCCCAAGGTCGGCAACTTCGGTTCGCGCGGGAAGATGGACAAATGCACCTATTGCGCGGGCGGCCCGGAGCCGGACAACTCGATGGCCGAATTCGAGAAGTACGGCACCAACCGCCTGGCGGAAGGCAAGCTGCCATTGTGTGCGGAGATGTGCTCGACCAAGTCGCTGCTGGCGGGCGACGGCGAGATCATCGCGCAGATTTACAAGGAGCGCGTCGTCAAGCGCGGTTACGGCTCCGGCGCCTGGGGCTGGAAGACGGCATATCGCGAGACGATCGCGTCATAGGCCGCGCACCTGGGTTCGGCCACGCTTGGTTACCTGTGCAGGCGGTCGCGCGTCGCATCGCCGGCATGACAGAGTCGATGAAGGAACCTGTAACGATGCCGAAAGTTCATGTTCGTTTCCATTTCATCGTCGGGGCGATGACGTTGGCGCTGATGGTGGCGCTTGCGGCGCCCGCGCCCGCCCAGCAGCGCAATCCGGACAGCTCGGTCAATCCGACCGCGAGCTCGGTGAAGGAGGATCAACTTTTCAACGAGTTCAACCGGATTACTGGCCGCTGCACCATTCCCGACCAGAAAGCCTGCACGATCGAGCAGCCGGCCGGCCGCGACTGGCGTCAGTTCCAGGAAGTGACGCTGCGCTGGATCGGCGCCATCTCCATTGTGGGAGTGCTCGCGCTGCTCATTATCTTCTATTTGGTCCGCGGCATGGTTCGCATCGGGTCGGGACGATCCGGACGGGTTTTGGTGCGCTTTTCCGCTTTCGAGCGCCTTGTGCACTGGATGACAGCGACCTGCTTCATCTTCCTTGCCCTTTCCGGCCTCAACATCACGTTCGGTAAACCGTTGTTGCTGCCCCTCATCGGGCCGGATGCCTTCACTGCCTGGTCGCAGTGGGCGAAGTACGCGCACAATTACCTCAGCTTCCCGTTCACCATCGGCGTCTTTGTGATCTTCCTGATGTGGATCACCTGGAACCTGCCGACCCGGGTCGATGTCGAATGGCTCAAGAAAGGCGGCGGCATCGTCGGCCACGAGCATCCTCCCGCCTATCGCTTCAATGCCGGTCAGAAGATGATCTATTGGATCGTGGTGCTCGGAGGTACCGCGGTCGCGGTGAGCGGCTATATCCTGATGTTTCCGTTCTACGGGACCACGATCGCAGGCATGCAGGTGGCCCAAATCGTTCACGGTATCGCGGCGCTGCTGTTCGTCGCCGTCATGCTCGCCCACATCTATATCGGCACCATCGGGATGGAGGGCGCGTTCGAGGGCATGTGGGACGGCACCGTCGACGTCAACTGGGCGAAGGAGCATCACCGCCTGTGGCTCGAGACGGAAGCGCCCGAGGGACGTGTCGGCGCACCGCCCCCGAAAGGAAAGATGCAGCCGGCGGAGTAGCCGTCGACAAGCTCGGGGAATTCAAGCGCCCGGCGCATCCGCCGGGCGTTTTCGTTCACAGGCCCTGCTATAATGCGTCATGCGCATCATCGGCCTCGCCGGCTGGAGCGGATCGGGCAAAACCACGCTCCTCGCCAAAGTGATCCCCCGTATTGTGGCGCGCGGTCTTGAAGTATCGACGCTCAAGCACGCCCACCATGGCTTCGACGTCGATCAGCCGGGCAAGGATTCCCATACCCATCGCATGGTCGGCGCGACCGAGGTTCTGGTCGGCTCGGCCAAGCGTTGGGCGCTCGTTCACGAGCTGCGCGCGGAAGCCGAGCCGACGCTGGCCGTTTGCCTCGCCAAGCTCAGCCCGGTCGATCTCGTGCTGGTCGAAGGCTACAAACGCGAGCCGCATCCGAAGCTTGAACTTTTCCGTGCCGCCGTCGGCAAGCCGCTGCTTCATCCGGATGACCCGGCGATCGTCGCCGTCGCGTCGGATGCGCCACTGCCGCAGGCGCGCGTTCCGGTCGTCGATCTCGACGACGTCGAGCGGATCGTCGACATTCTGATCCGGCACGCCGCGCCGATCGCAGCTCTGCGGGCGCACGCGGAGACCCGCTGATGGCGCAGCTGAGCGACGATTGCTTCGCCTCCTCGGGTCCGCTGCTTTCGGTGGAGGAGGCCGAGCGGATCATCCGCGCGCGTGTCGCGCCGGTCGCGGAGGCCGAAACGGTTCCGCTCCAGGTTGCGCACGGGCGCGTGATTGCGCGCGACGTGCTCGCGCCGATCGATTTGCCGCCGTTCGACAATTCCGCGGTCGACGGCTACGCCGTGCGCCACGCCGACCTCGATGCCAAAGCCGAGACCCGCCTCGCGGTCATCGAGCGCGTGACCGCGGGCCGTGTCGCGGCGCGCCCTTTGCCGGCGGGCGCGGCGGTCCGCATCTTCACCGGCGCGCCGATGCCGGCGGGCGCCGATACCGTCTTCATGCAGGAAGATGTGCGGCGCGACGGTGATGCGGTGGTCGTGCCGGCAGGGCTTGGGCGCGGCGCGAACCGGCGGCTTACGGGCGAGGACGTGCGTGCCGGATCGGTCGCGCTTGCTGCCGGCCGCAGGCTTGCCGCGCAGCATGTCGCGCTCGCGGCCGCCATCGGTGTCACCGCGCTCGATGTGTTTCGCCGCGTGCGGGTCGCCGTGTTCTCGACCGGCGACGAAATCGTCGAGCCGGGAAAGCCGCGGCCGGGCACCGCATTGTTCGACGCCAATCGCTATCTGCTCATCGGCCTCATCGAGCGGCTCGGCGGCGTTGCGACTGACCTCGGCATCCTGCCCGACGATCCGCAGCGGCTCGCGCGCGCAATTGCCGCCGCGGCGGCCGAGCATGATCTCGTCGTCACCTCGGGCGGCGTGTCGACCGGCGAGGCCGATCACGTGCGCCACGCGGTCGAGGCGGTTGGGCGGCTCGTGTTTTGGCGCGTCGCGATCAAGCCGGGCCGGCCGGTCGCGATGGGCGTCATTCCCGGAGCGTGGGGAGGTGCCGCCTTCGTCGGCCTTCCCGGCAATCCGGCAGCAGTCTACGTGACGTTCGCGCGGATCGTGCGCCCGCTGCTTCTACGGCTCGCCGGCGCCGAGGCGACGCCGCTGGTGCCGCTGCCAGTGCGCGCGGCGTTTGCCTATCGCAAGCGCGCCGGCCGGCGCGAATATGTGCGGGTCAAGATCGGGCGAGCTGCGGACGGCACAGTGGAGGCGATCAAGCACGCGCAGGAGGGCGCCGGGATCATTACCTCGCTCACCGAGACCGACGGGCTCGTCGAGTTGACGGAAGACATCACGACGGTGGCGCCAGGCGCGACCGTCGGCTTTCTGTCGTACGCCGCCCTCGCGGCGTAGCGATCAGATGCGGACCGCCGAGGTCGTGAACGCCACGTCCACGGGTTCTTGCACGCGGTTGAGGACGACAACCGCGCAGACCGCGATGACTGCCGCCGCAATGCAGGCGGCGATGAAGGCGCGCATGGGCAAATCCCCCTCGCTCGTGGCGCTGCCCTAAATTAAGGAGCGGACGCGGCGGCGATCAAGCGTTCAAACGTCGCATTGCTGCGATGCAATACGCTCCGCCTCGGAGGCGTCTGCGGGGGTATTGACGTTGAAGAAGGGGTCGATCGGGGTTGCCGGCCAGTCGGCGACGGCAACCCCGTGGCGCGCGGTCCAGGCTTCGATTTTGCGCATGTTGTCCTGAAGGAGCGCCTTGCGCAGATCTTCGCGCAGCTCCACCCGCCACAAGCCGACGACGGGATGGCGCCACTCGCCGGACCGCGCGCAAGCGAGCGGCACGGCGGCCGCTTCGCGTGCCGCCGATAAGCGCGCCACGAGATCGCCGGGCAGGAAAGGACAATCGCCCGGTACGCTGGCGATGTCGCCGATCGTCGGCGTATGCGCGGCCGCCCAGTCGAGCCCCGCGAGGATGCCGGCAAGCGGTCCGGCGAAACCTTCGATCGAGTCCGCCACGACCGGGAGAGCGGTATCGGCAAAGCGCGCGGGATCGCCATTGGCGTTGAGGATGACGGCTGCGCATTGCGGCTTGAGCCGCGCGAGCACGCGTTCGAGGATGGTCTTGTCGCCGATGCGGATGCGCGTCTTGTCGCCGCCGCCCATGCGCCGCGCCAATCCGCCGGCGAGCACGAGTCCGAGAATCGGCGGATGAGGCATGCCTATGATCGACCGGGCCGCGCGTCGGTCGACCTTCGGATCACGCTTCTAAGCATCTGTCCGACTTTCGCCGCGTCCGCAATGGCCACAAATCCCTCGCGCTGCATTGCGGCTCCGCCGATGCCTAATACCGGGAATACGGGTTGGCTTCTTGGAAGAGAACGTGCCCCGGACCTTCCGTGGAACCTCGTATTTCCACAAAAGGCATCTGATTGAGCGGGATGCTCGTGCGCCGCGCGAAAGGACCCGAAATGTCGATGATGGCTCTTCGATCAGTGAGTGCGTAGGTGGTGGCCGTAGCACGAAAGAAATACCAAGCTGGGGCAAGCACCATGCACGCGCCTACGGCCACGAACGGTATGCCGAACATCCAGAATTGGAAGCCGAGTTGGTTGTTCGCATTAGTGCCCGCCCTATACGCGCCATAAATCCAAAACAGCGAGAATGCAAAAAAGAAAATCCCGAACGGTAAGGTGTAGGCCGCTCTCCTCAGAGCATATCGCGCAGGAGCCGGATTTCCCCACCAGATCAGCTGTTCGTCCGAATCGATCAGGGAGGGATCAATCATCGTGCACCGCGGCTTTGCGCTGGTGCTTGGCGCTTTCTTCCTCGACGTATCTGAGGTCCTGATCGAACACGATGCGCTCCTCGCCTGCGAGCGCGACGAAGCGCTTGCCACGCGCGCGACCGATGAGCGTGAGATTGGCCTTGCGGGCGAGCTCGACGCCCCAGGCGGTGAAGCCCGAGCGCGAGACGAGGATTGGGATGCCCATGCGCACGGTCTTGATCACCATTTCCGAGGTGAGCCGGCCCGTGGTGTAGAAAATCTTGTCGTGCGCGGAGACACCGTGCTTGAACATCCATCCAGCGATCTTGTCGACGGCGTTGTGTCGCCCCACGTCCTCCATGTAGACGAGGGGCTTGTCCTCGCGCGCGAGCACGCAGCCGTGGATCGCACCCGCTTCGAGGTAAAGCGAGGGCGTGGTGTTTATCTTGTGGGTGAGCGCATAGAGCCATGACGTGCGCAGTTGCGCTTGCGGCAGCGTGACGTTCTCCAGCGCCTCCATCAGGTCGCCGAACACCGTTCCCTGCGCGCAACCCGAGGTCTGCAACTTTTTCTTCAGCTTCTTCTCGTAATTGGTTTTGCGCTTGGTCCGCACGACCACAAGCGCCAGCTCCTCGTCGTAGTCGACACCGGTGACGACGTCGTCGGGCAGCAGCATGTTCTGGTTGAGCAAATAGCCGAGCGCGAGATATTCCGGATAGTCGTTGATCGTCATGGCGGTGACGATCTCCTGCGAATTAAGGAAGATCGTGAGCGCCCGCTCGACCGTCACACGGGTCTCTATTGCCTGCCCGGTGTGATCGACGCCCGTGACGCGCTCCGTCAGCCGCGGATCGAGCGGGTCGGGCCGGATGCGGTAGTCGTCCTTCGGCAGACTCATGTGCGGCTAATGTAGGTAATCGCGCCCCCCGGCGAAAGCGGTTCCGCTGCCGTGAGAGCCGCAAGTGTGCGCGCGGGTTTCTCGCGCGCGCGACGAGGGTTATATTGCCCCGTGCGACGGAGGGATGGCCGAGTGGCTTAAGGCGCACGCTTGGAAAGCGTGTATGCGGGAAACCGTATCGTGGGTTCGAATCCCACTCCCTCCGCCAGAAGCCCGTTCGCCCTTGTTCGCTGCCGTTCGGATAAGCCCTATTTTCTGGGCACTTCTCGCAATCTAGTGTTTGTCTTGAGCCGCAGCCGTTCGCTATAATCCCACAAATCGACGCAGGAAA
>DATFQX010000125.1:0-4452 GCA_035263865.1 Xanthobacteraceae bacterium | reverse complement strand
CTTCGGCAGGAAGTCGCGAGCCTTGCCTCGGCCGAGGAGGCGGCGACATGGGCGCGGCGCGCGCTTGCCGCCAAGAACACCCTCACCGCCGCCGATGGCGAGCTCATCGAGGAGGCCTTCCGGGAACGGCTGGCAACCGTTGCGCCAAGCGAGAGCGCGAGTGAGCCCATCTCCTCGGCGGGGACCACCGCTGCAGGACGGCCCGCCAACATCACGGGCGACCAGGAACCTCGCACATCCGGTGTGCCGCTAGTGATGAGCGTGCCTCGGTTCAGCGAGGGCGAACCCGAAAAAAAGGTCCGCAGGCGCAAGGCGCAGCCCGGTCTGCGCGCTGCCGCCGTCGCGCCGCCACTGCCAATGCCGGCCGTAAACATCCTCGCGGAGGAATTTATGGCTGAGGGCACGACAGCTCCGACCATCGACAGAGGAGCCCTCGCACTGAGTGAACCGCGCCGCTATCGCGATCGCGACCACCTCAACCCGACTTGGACAGCGAATCGGGCTTTGTCTGTGTAAGTGGTTGATTTCATTGATGCGGGGTTGGCGTTGGCGCAAAACGTGGTGCCACGTTTGCACAAATTGTGGGCTTGATTACGAACTGCGAGTCGGATTCTGTGGTGCCCTGTTTTGGAGCACCCAATGTTCTTCCGCATCAAAAAGTCCGGCAATCGCGGTTATGTCCAGGTGGTCGAGAACAGGCGCGTCGACGGCACCGTACGGCAATCCGTTATTGCTAATCTCGGGCGGGCGGACGAGCTCATCGCCTCCGGGGGGCTCGCGTCGCTGCTCGCGTCTGGGGCCAAGCTCACCGACCAGGTGCTTGTGATCAACGCGTTCGACGAGGATGGCGACGGATCGCTGTCGGCCGCCGCCCGGCGCATCGGAGGACCCCTGCTGTTCGGGCGGATTTGGCAGCGGCTCGGCATTGCCGATGTGCTGGAAGAGCTGTTGGAGCACCGCGCCTTCGAGTTCCCGGTTGAGCGCGCCGTGTTTGTTGGCACGCTGCACCGGCTTTTCGTCTCCGGGTCGGATCGTGACTGCTCGGCGTGGATGGAGGACTACGACATCGCCGGCGTCGACGGCCTCGCGCTCCACCATTTCTATCGGGCCATGGCCTGGCTCGGGGAGGAAGTGGCGGAGAAGGCTGCCGATGCGTTGGCGCCGCGCTGCGTCAAGGATGTGATCGAGGAGCAGCTGTTCGATCGCCGGCGTGACCTGTTCACCGATCTCTCAGCCGTGTTCATGGACACGACGAGCCTGTCATTCTACGGCGAGGGGGGTGAGACGCTGGGCGAGCATGGCTATTCGAAGGACTATCGGCCCGACCTCAAGCAGATGATCCTGGGTCTCGTCGTTGATGGTTGCGGTACGCCGATTTGCACGGAGATGTGGCCTGGCAACACCGCCGACGTCACCGTGCTGCTGCCGGTGATCGACCGGCTGCGCCAGCGCTTCGGCGTCGGGCGGGTATGTGTTGTGGCCGACCGCGGCATGATCTCGGCGGAGACGATCGCCGGGCTTGAAGCGCGCCGGCTCGAATACATCCTGAGCGCTCGTGAGCGCAGCGATGCGCTGGGGAAGACGATCGTGATGGCGAATGACGACCCCTTCGTGCCGCTGCTGATCGAGCGGCGCTCGGGCGAGACCCAGCTGTTCGTCAAGGAGGTGACGATCGAGGGCAAGCGCTACATCGTCTGCCGCAATGAGGCGGAGGCCGAGAACGACCGCAAGGACCGCGAGGGCATCGTCACCGCCCTCGATGCACAATTGAAGAAAGGCGACAAGGCTCTCATCGGCAACTCAGCCTACCGGCGCTACCTGCGCAAGACCCGCGAGACCAAGGACAAACCGGTGTTCGAGATCGATGCCGGCAAGCTTGCGGAGGAAGCCCGCTTCGATGGCATCTTCGTGTTGCGCACCAACGCCAAGATCACGCCGCTGCAGGCAGTCCTGCGTTACCGCGATTTGCTCATGGTCGAGAACCTGTTCTTGCGAACCAAGGCGGTGATGCGCACGCGACCGATCTTTCATTCTTCCGACGCCGCCATTCGCGGTCACGTCTTTTGTTCGTTCCTGGCCCTGACCATGCAGAAATACCTGGAAGACCTCTCCCGCGAGGCCGGCGTCGTGTTGGAATGGAAGACCCTTCTGCGAGATCTCGATCGCCTGCAGCAGCTGCGCATCCGCCATCGCGACAACCACTGGCTGGTGCGGACCGACGCTGCCAAGCCGATCGCGGCTCTGTTCCGCCACGCTCACATCGCGCTGCCGCCGCGCGCCAGGCAGATGGTGCCACCCAAGCCGGTGCCGCCCAAGACCCATCTTCAACAGTGCGATTTACTAAGTAGCTGAACGGCAACGGTAATCGCTGCTGGTGCGGCGGCTTGGCACTACATTTTCGATGGGGCCGGGTCAGGAGGCGGCGGCGTCGCGGATGGTCGGTGGCAGCGCGACGCCGGCTGCACGCAGGGCCAGGCTGGCGGCAGGGCGCGGTGGCGAGCGGACGATGAAGCGTTTGCCGTCGTACTCGATTTCGGTCTCGGTCAGCGAATCCAGATCGGCGATGATCTCGGGCCAGGAGCCCGAGCGACCGAGCGCCGCAATACGGTCCTCCAGCGCCGTCTTCAGCACGAGCGCGAGAAAGCTGCAGAACACGTGACCGCGGATGGTCTCGTCGAGTTTGTGGAAGATCGGCCGAGTGGAGAACAGGTGCTTGGCGGTGCGGAAGGTCTGCTCCACCGTCCACAGCTGCTTGTAGCAGAGCATGGCCTCGAGCGGATTGAGATCGGTGTTGGTGCGCAGCACGAAGATGCCGTCGAACTTCTTCTCCTCCGCGATCTTGTCGGGATCGATCGCAAAGTGCTCCTGGCTGATCGTCTTGAGGTAGCGCCGAAAGCCGGTGTTGCTGACCAGCGCCTTGTCGCCCTTGGCCAGCTGGCGCTCCAGCGCGGCCACGATCGAAGCGCGGTCGGCGGCGTCCTTCTCCGCCTCCTGGTGGTTGCGGCAGACGATGTAGCGCCGCCCCGCCAGCATCACCGTCTTGGCCGCGTAATCGATCTCCTTGCCGCGCTTCTTCATCACCAGCGGCACGAACGGCGCCGCATCGTCGAGCACCAGCTCGCGCACCAGCTTGTCCGAGCGTTCGCGAACGCCCAGGATGTACAACAGCCGCCGCGCCTCCAGCTCGGCCATGGTCTCGGCGCTGATCATGCCGCGGTCGGCAACCACGCACACCCGCGCGATGGCGAAGCGCCGGCGCAGCCGGTCGATCACCGGGATCAGCGTCGTCACGTCGGCAGTGTTGCCCGGCCACATCTCCGAGCAAACGGGCCGCCCGTCGCCGTCGAGCACGACCGCAAGGATCATCTGCCGCAGATCCGGCCGATGATCCTTGCCGTAGCCGTGCTGCCCCAGCGTCGCCCCACCGGCGCCCTCGAAGTACAGGCTGGTGGTGTCCATGAACACCAAGTCGAGTCGCGCAAGCAGGTCACGCCGATGCGCGAACAGCCGTTCCTCCACCACGTCCTTCAGGCAGCGCGGGGCGAACGGTGTGCGCCCGTCCTGCTCCTTCTCCGGCAGCTCCTCGCCCAGCCACGCCATCGTCCGATAGAGATGATGCAGATCGAGCCCCGCGACGCCGGCGATGGCGTAATCCGCGCGCCAGCGATCGGCGGCGCGGTCGGAGCCGCTCACCAACAGCCGGTGCAGCACCGTCAGGAACACCGCGCGCTCCAGCGCGAACTTGTGCCCGCGCGCGCCGGCAAGATCGGCAATCACCGCACGGCAGCCGGTCTCCTGCCACAGCCGTTCGAACACCAGCGCCGGCCCGATGCGACGCACCGCAATCTTGATCGCGGCATCGTCGCTGGCCGCGCTCAACACCATGGCCTTGGCCGCAAAGCGCGCACCCGAGCGCAGCAGCCGCTCCAGCTGGCCGCTCGCCTGCAACTCCTCGATACGCCCGAGCGTCGCGATCACCTGCTGACGCACCTGGTCGCCGTCGCGCCGGCTCTCGACGATTTGCAGATAGGCCCGCCCGGCCGAGGTCTTGCGGCGGAAGTACATGGCGGCTCCGCGTGCTGGTGCGCACATAGAGCGGCGATTCGCCGAGAAAAATCAACTCAAATCCGCGGAAAACGTGGCACTACACTTTCGCGAAAGGGCTACCCTGCAACAAGCAAAATCAATGACTTATCTCACGTCGACCCGCGCGAACTGTAGAAGATGGGTCATACGGAATGGTCGCCACTTCCACGGATCGCAACAGCAACGCCACCTCCTTTGTATACGACTCGTACAATCTGTATCCCGCTACGACCACCAATGCGCTACTTCACCGAGTGAACTCGTACTACAACTACGCCAACGGAAAAGTGAAGCAATCCACCGATGAAAACGGCAAACTCACGAGGAATCTCTTCGATGGCCTCGGCGTCTCAAGGAGATCGACCA
>DATFQX010000124.1:0-2717 GCA_035263865.1 Xanthobacteraceae bacterium | reverse complement strand
AGTCTGGCAAAGGCGATCATTTCAGCAAAGGTTGCGCGACCAGGCTGTACATCCTGCGCCGTGACTGCCGCACCGCCAACCGCGAAATAGACCAAGACGACCTGACCTAGCGCTCGCCAGGTAGGTGAAGTCATCGACGTGGCCTCGAAACTGGCTGCAAATACGTTAAGGCTCTCGACCCGACACCTGCATCGCGGAGTGGTCGAGGCGGCGCAGAACCCACTTGGCGGGTGAGACATATGTTGTAAGCAGCCGAGAGCAGCCTTTTCGAAACCTTGAGTCTTCGGCTGACGAAATGAATGAGGGGCCACCCATGCACCGGTGCGGCCCCTCAAGGCAGATTTCAGTACAAGTTCACCAGGCCAGATCTATGAATCGTCCCCGGTGCTGACAGCGCCCTCCAACCGTTCTCATTGTTCGCGACGGCCGTCATGTTGATCGTTATGAATGCCGCCGCGGCAAGAACTGCTGCCAAGATGAGTGCGAGCTTGCGTGATTTCGGTGTCATGTCATCCCCCACTCGGCAAGATGTCATGCTCACTTCTAGAACGAAGGGCGGGAGAAAGCTGTGATGCCCATCACACTTTAGTCGAAAGCTGTGATGCCCATCACGCTTTAGTTGTATAGGCGGTCGGGGGGATCCAAAGAAAGCCCCGGACAATGCCGGGGCTTCAAGTGGATGGATGGAGGAAACGTCCAGAGGAACAAAGTCCTCTAGACAGCGCGAGGATAGCCTAGAGCGTGAGTGGTGCAATCCAAAAAAGACTGAAACGCGCAGCTATAGCCTTTAGCTATCGACCCCTTCGAGGCTTCTCAGCGAAAACGACGCTTTGATCGTCGGTTTGCTGCACTGGAAGAAATTCCAGGTGCGCCTGATTGTGTATGTCCCAAATAGATATGACAGGCATCGTCATTGTGGACACTCGAAGCCCGCACCGACTGCAAGCTTTCTTCGCCACCACGTTCATTGTCCTTGAGCCAGGGCCTTCATTGACAAACGATGGTTAACGGATCAGGTGCGACTCCGTTTCAACGATAATTTGTTGTGTCGCCGGAACACTTGGCGCCCCATGCGCCTGCGGTGCAAGCCGGGTGCCTAACCCCAAGAAATTGTCACGCACGGCACGAAAGATGGCGGCAACAATGAGTTGGACTACCTCTACCTCGAGCAGCTTGCCTTCACGTTCGAGCCGCTGCAGACGAGCCGCACGTGCCCGCTCCTGAGCAAGCTCGGCCCGAGCTTGGTTCCACTCGGTTGATCGGTCCCCGCGTTCGCGCTGGCGAGCGATAAAATTCGGGATGCTCTCGATCGCATAAAGATCGCGCCCAAGACGTTTGATCGGGCCACCTTCGGCGCTGAGCTGCGCGACACGTCCGCGCGTTAGGCGGAGCAACCAACACAATTGCGCCGAGGTCACGTGCGGCGGAAGTTTTTCGGCGGCGCCTTTCGCTTCATCTGATCGGTATAGCTTAGTCTCGTTCAAGGGCCACGGGGAAACGGGCCCACGCGCGTCGGCGCGTCTCGGCTCGGCAACCATTGGCTAGGAGGACCCGTTCCCACTCACGGGTATTCTTGCGACCCGCCGCATGGGCAATCTCGCTCAGCCCGTCGCAACCCAATCGTAAGCTCGGTCATTGCAGCACGGCTCAGTCACCATGCCAACGCAGCGCACTGGCGGCTGTCGCGGATCCTCATCGCGGGCGAACACGAACCAGTGATTACCAGAGCGGCGGACGGCTAACTCTCCCGCGCCACCACCATTACTCTATCTTTAGGACGTGTACTCATAAATCGCTCAGCCGTGTCCGCTTTCGGGCAAACCGGACATTGAGCCGACATCGCCGAATGACCGAGTCTGACCGTAGCGGACATGGACGGTGCTAGGCTGTTGCAGTGCACCCGGCTCATCCAGCGCGGGACCAAGTGCTGTGGCAATCTGTGCCGTCATCGGCGGCAATGCCCGCAAGCGGGCGTTGGCCGTTTGACGGTGGAGCGTAAATCTGCCTGCGTGCGTCCCTTAGGCGGCGGCAAATTGCAACGGCAGCGATCCGTTCGATCGGAGCGGTTTTTTCATTGACACGGGCTGTAAAAGGCCACATGAACTCACCATGGACAGTTCGCACCACGCTCGCCGTATCCGTGCACGTGCGCGTCGCCTTTCGGCGGGGGCGTGGGATATGCGGATGCATTGAGCTAATCTGCTATCAGATCACGAAGGCCCCTGCCGGCAGCGGCGGGGGCCTTGTGCTTTCGGGCCTCCGTCCGTTGCGACACAACGAAGGAGGACAACATGCTCGAACCGCACATCGCGCCCCCTGCGTGCGTCACCGTCACTCAACTCGACAAAGGCAATTCTTTCCGCGCGCTCCATCAAGGGACGCGTGCGTTCGTCATCGGCAACGCCTGGGACGCGGGATCGGCGCGCATTCTGGCGGGCCTCGGCTTTGCGGCGATTGCCACCTCCAGCTACGCGACTGCCGGCGCATACGGCATGCGCGACGGCAGGATCACCCGCGACCAGGTGCTCGCGCACGCGCGCGCCATCGTTGACGCGACTGATCTTCCGGTCTCGGTAGATTTCGAAAGCGGCTTCGGCGCCACCGCGAATGACGTGGCCGAGACCTATCGCCACGCCGCAGCCGTAGGCCTCGTCGGAGCGACGATCGAGGACCTCACGCCCACACGCCGAAAGGACAAGCCGCTGTTCGACATCGGC
>DATFQX010000123.1:0-43269 GCA_035263865.1 Xanthobacteraceae bacterium | reverse complement strand
ACGCCCCCGGCGGCGATGCGCGCATTGGCGCATGGGCCTCTTCCAGAGAATTTCTCCAGCATCATTTGATATTTGCAAGCAAGTTCAGTTCCTTACGCTAATATCAGATATATCTTGCGCTACATCGACCTTTGGTATATCTAGCGATATATCTTAACAGCCAAGGAGGCCGACATGTTCGGCATGAGACATTGCGGTGGGAAGTGGGGCGGCGGGCGCGGCTGGCGCGGGCAGTTCGGCCCCGGCCACGGTTGGGGCGGGCGTCGCGGCGGCGGCAACATGATGCGCGCCGGGCGCATGCTGGCGCAGGGCGACCTGCGTTTGATCGCGCTCGCGCTGATCGCCGAGCAGCCGCGCCACGGCTACGAGATCATCAAGGTGCTCGAAGAAAAGACTTCCGGCTGGTACTCGCCGAGCCCCGGCATCGTTTATCCGACGCTGACCTATCTCGAAGAGGCTGGCTACGTCACTGCGGCGGCGGAGGGCGCCAAGAAGCTCTACACCATCACCGACGAAGGCCGCGCCTATCTCGATGCAAATCGCGATTTCGTCGACGTCGTGCTCGAGCGCCTTGCTGCGATCGGCGAAAGAGTGGCGCGCATGCGCCGTCGCTTCGGCGAGGATGACGACCGCCGCGGGGTGCCGCCGCTCGTGCGGGCGGCCCTTGAGAACCTGCGCGAGGTCGCGGCCAACCGGCTCGACGCCGACGCGGAGGCGGAAGCGAAGGTCGTCGAGGTGCTGGCGCGCGCGGCAGCGGAGCTGAAAAAGGCGTGAGCGCCCGGCAGAGCAGAGCGTGAGACGCCACCGACCGCGGACGCGCCAGCCGCATCAGGCAGCGCTTTGCGCCTTTTGTGTTTCGCGCGACAAAAGGTTGTTTGCCCGCTAGCCAATTGTGGGGGGCGGTTATTTCAACCGCTTTGCGGCCTCTTCGACGATGCTCAGATCGGCCTGTTTCTTGACGTCGGGCGCCGTTTTGACAAACCCCAAGTCGCGCGTCATGTCGACGTTCCTCTGCAGTGCCGCGAGATCCGGCAGCATGTTCGGATCGTGATAGGCGTCGCGCTTGGTAAACAGCCAATCGAAGCGCTCAGGCGGCTGCTTGGTGACGCGGCCCGCGATCTCCAGGGCCTCCTTATGGTTGTTCGGATCGAGGAACCAGCGCGTGATACGCAGCGTATCCTCCATGAAGTCCACCATAGCGGCGCGGTTTTTGTCGAGAAACGGCTTGCGCGCGGTCCACACAATCATGTCGGTGACACCGATCGCATCGCGTTGGATGAACAGCGTACGGCCGATCTTGCGCAGCTCGGGGTCATAGGAAAAGGGAATGACCGCGGGAATCATGTCAACTTTCTTCTCCGACAGCATGGCGCGCATGGTGGGGAAGGGTGACTCGACGAACGTGTAATCGCGCTTATCCTCGAGGCCGAACTTGTGCAGCATTGCGCGCATGGCGACATCGACCGCGCTGCCGGCCGCGTTCGTCATCACCACTTTGCCCTTCAGATCGTCGACCTTTTTGACCGGGCCGTCGGCCAGCACCATGAACTCCTGCGAGTAATACCCTTCGACGCCGTCGCGGAATTCGTCGGCGATGATGCGCAGATCGTCCATGCCGGCGTTCTCAATCGCGATCGCGAGCGTGGAATAGGCGAGATTGGCGACTTCAAGCTCGCCGTTGGCAAGCGCCGTCACCATGGGCGGGGTGCCGGCGAAGCGGACCGGCTCGAGCGTGTAGGACTTGCCGAGATTTCGCGCGAGATCCTTTTTCTCCAGCATGATCGAGGCCCAGTTGGTGACCGGGGCGACCCATGACAGGCGAATCTTCACGGGCTCGGCGGCCTGCGCCGCGCCGGCGCTCAAGAGCGCGGCGGCAGCGACGCTCGCAAACACCAATTTCGAGAGGCGCATGGGGATTCCTCCTGCTGACTGCTTTTCGCGGCTTTGCGCGATTTACGCGCAACGTGGCAGAGCAGCGGCGGTTTTGGCAAGCGCCGAATTGGCGCACGCTTCGCTCGATCGTGGTTTATGGCCGCGCTAGGGCGAGGCCTCCTCCAGTACGCGCCCCTTGGTTTCGACCGCGAAGACGCCGGTAATCGCGGCGGCGACCGCCGCGACGATCGCGAACGTGACAAAAACCGACGGCAGACCGCCGGCGAGCATCATTCCCACCACTGTAGGTCCGATCATCGATGCCAACCGCAGCCAAGCCGTCGCGGCGCCCACCCCCAGAGCTCGCACGCGGGTGGGATAGAGCTCGGGCGTGTAGAGATAGACGCCGATATTGATAGTGCTGACGAAGAGATAAGCGATAGTCATGAAGGTCAGCACCTGCTCCGCGGTCGGCGCGGGGAAGAGCGCGAGCGCGGCCAAAGCCAACGCCGCAGCCGTGAAGGAGACGGCGAACCAAGGCCGCCGCCCGACAGGATCGATAGTCAACGCGCAGATCAGCGTGCCGAGCAGGCCGACCGCCTGCGTGATCAAACCGTAGCGTAGCGAAACATCGAGCGGCAGCTTGAACACGGTTCGATATAACGTGGGCAACCAGATCGACAGCCCATAGTTCACGAAATAGGCCGCAAACCAGATCACCCACACCACCAGCGTGCGGCGCAGATAGAAGGGGCCGAAGAGATCGGACCAGGACGCGGCTTTGTCGGAGGTCGAGACGACTGGCTGCACCGGCGGCAGCGGCTGTCCGGTCGCCTTCTGCGTTTCGCTTTCGATCAGCGATATCGCGGCCTCGGCCTCGGCCTTGCGGCCGTGCACCGCCAGCCAGCGCGGGGATTCTGGCAGCAGGCTGCGCAGCACGAGCGCGAGGAGGGCCGGCAGCGCGCCGATGACGAACATGTACTGCCAGCCGAGATGCGGCACGACCCATAATCCGCTGAGGCTTGCCGCCACCAGGCCCACAGGAAACACGAGTTCGTACAAAAGCACGAAGCGGCCGCGGCGCTGTGCCTTTGCGAGCTCGCTGATGAATACAGCGGCGACCGGCACTTCCCCGCCGAGCCCGATACCTTGGATGGTGCGCAACACCAAAAGCGAGCCGTAGTCCCAGGCGAACGCGCACGCGAGACTCATCACCGCGAACAGAGCGATCGAACCGACCATCGCGTTCATGCGCCCATAACGCTCCGCGATGCAGCCGAACAACAGCGCCCCGAGCAGTTGTCCGAAAAAACCGGCCGAGATCATCAGCCCGATCTCGGGCGGGGTCAGCTTCCACAGCGGTACGATGACCGGAAGCACCGATGCGATCGCCAGCGCGTCGAAAGCGTCGAAGAACGTGGCGACTCCGACGATGATGCGCGCTTTCACCTGCCACGACGAAGTCGGCAGGCGTTCCAGCCGCGCGACAATATCATCGACCGTCGAGCGAGCGCCCACAGTCGCCATGGTTTCCTCCCAGCCTTCGATGCCATCGACGCGTTATGCGCGCGGCAACTGCAGAAGCCTTGCCGCGTTCTCGAAGCAGATGGCATTTCGCACTTTCGTCTCGAGCGGGATATTGTCGATGAAATGGCCGGCCTCTTCGACCAACTCGAATGGGTAATCGGCGGCGAACATCACTCGATCATGGCCGAGTGCGTCGAGCGTGCAGTTCAGCGGCTCGGCAGCGCACATCCCCGATGTGGCTACCACGATATTGTCTTTGACGTATTGGGAGGGACGCTTGGCGAGCTTGACCGCGTAAAAGTCCGGGCCGGTGCGGCTGTCGAAACGCCACAGCAGGAACGGCAACGTTTCGCCGAGATGACCGAGTGCGAGCCGCGCGCGCGGGAAGCGATCGAAGACACCACCGAACACGATGCGCAAGGCGTGTGAGCCGGTCTCGAACGTCCATTCCCACGTCGCCCGGCGCAAGCCCTTGTAGCCATCCAGCACGGGGGCAGGCGTAATGGGATCGGCGGGATGCAGATAGATGAGTGCCTCGAGCGCCTGCGCCCGCTCCCAAAATGGGTCCAGCGATCGGTCGTCCAGGTACTTGCCATTGGTATGGCCATTGATCATGGCGCCGCAGAATTTGAGCTCGCGCATGCATCGTTCAAGCTCGTCCGCGGCGGCGGCGGCATCCTGCATGGCCAGATGCGCAAACCCAGAGTAGCGCTGCGGGCGCTTTGCAATTTCACGCGCCAGAAAATCGTTGGCGGCACGTGCCTTGTCGCAGGCGGTTTTGGCGTCGCGTTCGGCCTGCACGCCGGGTCCGGCGACCGAGAGCACGCACCGCTCGATGCCGGCGCGCTCCATCACCTCGAGCCGCATCTCACC
The DNA here is from genome assembly GCA_035263865.1 of Xanthobacteraceae bacterium. GTDB lineage: Bacteria > Pseudomonadota > Alphaproteobacteria > Rhizobiales > Xanthobacteraceae > VAZQ01. The sequence continues at coordinate 38,997 of DATFQX010000123.1, read as the reverse complement.
GAAATCGGTTAGCCGCGCGAGCAACGCCTCGCGCTTGCCTGCGGGCATATCCGCCACCGTCGGCGCCCAATACTCCTCGAAGCCGGGGCACAGGCAATGCTCCTCGACCGCGATCTTCTTGACCATGCCGGTTGTTCCTCCCCTGCGGTTTTTGTAGCGTATTCTCGTTGAAGTGCCTCAATAGGCAAGGCTTAATCGCGCTAAACGCGGACGCGCAGTGCTGCTAGGGGAGGCGTGGCGGTGGCAAAAAAGATTCGCGGCGTGACGTTCGAGGAGAACCTCGCCAACAGCATGGGGCTGGAATTCTACAACCTCTCGCATCGTTTCGGCTATCAATCTCCCAATTGGCCCTATTTCGAAGACGTCAAGATCGAGCGCATCCACTACCACGCCAAGTCCGGCGTGCTGTCGCAGCGCATCACCACGAGCATGCACAACACGACCCATATCGATGCGCCTGCGCATGTGGTGCAGGGCACTCCCTTCATCGATGAGGTTCCCCTGCCACACTTCTTCGGCTCGGGCATTGTGGTGTCCATTCCCAAGAAGAAGTGGGAATCGATCACGTACGATGATCTCGAAAAGACCGCCGGCGCCGTGGTGCGCCCGCGCGACGTGGTCATCGTCAATACCGGCTGGCACAAGGCCTACGAGGACAACGAGGACTATTTCTGTCGCGCGCCCGGATTTGTGCCGTCGGCGGGGGAGTGGTTCGTCGAGAAAAAGGTGAAGGTAGTCGGGCACGACACACAAGCGAATGATCATCCGCTTGCCACCGCCATTGGGCCGCACCGCAACGGTCCGTTGCATCCCCATCTTGCAGAGGAATACAAGGCCTGGTCGGGCGGTCGCGACTGGAAGCAGGATTTCCCCGATTGGGAGCCGGTGCACCGCATCTTGTTCAAAAACGGCATTCTGGGCATCGAAAACGTCGGCGGCGATATCGACAAGGTCACCGGGAGGCGCTGCACCTTTGCGCTGTTCCCCTGGAACTGGGAGCGCGGCGACGGCTGCATCATTCGGCTCGTTGCCATCCTCGACCCGAAGGGCTCCTACCGGATCGAGAAGGGGGAGAAATTCTGATGCAGGTGAAGCATTTGAGCGAGGCCAAGCCGTATGAAGCGCCGAACCATCGCGCCTATTGCTCGCTACGGCTCTTCGGACTCGATGCCGGGGGGCCGAAGCAATTCACGGTCGGGCTTTCGCACTTTCTGCCGGGCGGCGGCGCGGGTCCCGACGCCTCGCCGACGGAGAAGGTCTATTACGTGCTGGCGGGCGAGCTCACTCTCATCGCCGGCGGCAAGCAGACGGTGCTCAAGGCGAATGACTCCTGCTTCATCGGGCCGAACGAAAGTCGCGAAATCGTCAATCGCGGCAACGAGGTCGTCACGATGCTAGTCGCGGTGTCGACGCCGCAACAGTGACGCCGATGATGTGACGCCCGGGCAACATGTTCCGTCATGCGCGGGCTTGACCCGCGCATCCATCTTCTTGCGAAGAGGATGGATTGCCGGGTCAAGCCCGGCAATGACGAAAGGCAACAAAAGACTTTAGGCAAGGACGCCTCCGTCATGGCCGAGGACTTCCTCAAAAATCCGCTCTCCTTGTTCGACATTCGCGGCAAGACCGCAATTGTCACCGGCGCCACCGGCGCCTTTGGCGCGCTCGCGGCCAAGGTGCTCGCGGCCGCGGGCGCCAATGTCGTGCTCTGCGCCAACAATGCCGCCGAACTAAAAAAAGTCGCGGCTGAATGCGAACAGCTCGGCGGCAAAGTCGAGGCTGTGGCCAAGCGGCCGAGCTCGGAAGCAAATTGCGACGCGATCGTCGATGCGGCGGTAAAAAAATTCGACCGCGTTGATATTCTTGTGGTCGCGTCCGGACAGAACAAAGTGTCCAAGATCGTCGACCAGAAGCCGGAAGATTTTCTCGACGTCATGGATGCCAACGTAACGCAAAGTTGGTTGATCGCGCGGGCGGCCGGTCGGCAGATGCTCAAGCAGGGCCAAGGCGGCAAAGTGATCCTGATGTCGTCGGCGCGCGGCTTGTTGGGCCATCCCGCTGGATACACGGCCTATTGTGCGTCGAAGTCGGCGGTCGACGGCATCACCAAGGCGCTGGGCTGCGAGTGGGGCGATACCGGTATCACGGTCAACGCGCTGGGACCGACCGTATTTCGTTCGCCGCTCACGCATTGGATGTTCGAGGATAGCGATCGTTCGAGGGAAGTGCGCAAGGGCTTCCTCACGCGCGTTCCGAAAGGCCGGCTCGGCGAGCCGTCCGACCTCGCGGGCCCGCTGTTGTTTCTCGCATCGAAGGCGTCGGACTTCTACACCGGGCATATTCTCTACGCCGATGGCGGCTATACCGCGGGCTGATCATGGCAAAGGCGCGCATCGCCGTCATCGGCGCCGGACTCATGGGCCATGGCATCGCCCAGGTGTTCGCGCTCGCCGGGCACGACGTGTCGATCCACGATTCGGTTGCGGCCAACCTTGACGGCGTGAAGGCGCGCATTCTCGCCAATCTTCGGGATCTGGGTGACGACGTTGCCGTAGTCGAGCGTGTGCAACCGATCGGCGATCTTGCCGCCGCGGTGCGCGAGGCGGACTATGTCGTCGAGGCCATCCTCGAAGATTTGCCGCTGAAGCAGAGGCTGTTCGTGGAGGTCGAGAGGAACGCGCGGCCACATACGATCCTCGCCAGCAACACCTCTGTGATCCCGATCACCAAGATCATGGAGGGTTTGCGCGACCGTTCGCGTGCCCTCGGCACCCACTGGTGGAACCCGCCCTATCTCGTGCCGCTGGTTGAGGTGATCGGAACGCAATGGACGTCGCAGCAGGCAGTCGACTGGACCATCGATCTGCACAAGGCCGCGGGCAAAATGCCGGTGCATGTGAAGAAGGACGTGCCCGGCTTCGTCGGCAACCGCCTGCAGCACGCGTTGTGGCGGGAGGCGATCGCCCTGGTGGAACGCGGAGTTTGCGACGCGGAAACTGTCGATACCGTGATCAAAGCGAGCTTCGGCCGGCGTCTTGCCGTCTTGGGCCCGCTCGAGAACGCCGATTTCGTCGGCACCGATTTGACGCTCGCCATTCACAAAACGGTCCTGCCTGATATCGACAGCCGGCCGCATCCTTCGCCCTATCTCGAGGCGCTGGTGGAAAACGGCAAGCTCGGCTTTAAATCGGGCGAAGGCTTTCGCGCATGGAGCGCCGCGGCGCAGGCTGCGTTGCGGGCCAAGGTGCTGCACCATCTCAAGGACGCTCAGGCGGCGGATACGGATAAGTAGCCGAACGCGAAACGGGAGGCGCACATGGGCAAAGATGCATCGCCGGACCTTAATTCCGGGATTTCGCGCCGGGGACTTGCCCAAGCCGGGTTCGGCGCGATCGCAGCACCGGCGGTGCTGCGGATTATTCCCGCCAACGCCCAGAGCCGCGTCATCAAAATCGGTCACGTCAGCCCGAAGACGGGGCCGCTCGCCGGCTTCGGCGAGGCCGACGGTTTCATCCTCGAACAGGTCCGCGGCATCCTGGCGAAAGGATTGCAGAGCGGCGGGCGCACCTATCGGGTGCAGATCATCAGCAAGGACAGCCAGTCGAGCGGCAGCCGCGCCGCCGAGGTCGCTTCCGAACTGATCCTCGGCGACAAGGTCGATCTCATCGTCGCCTCGGCGACCCCCGACACGACCAATCCCGTCGCCGATCAGGCCGAGGTCAACGAGGTCCCCTGCATCACCACGAATTGTCCGTGGCAACCCTATTTCTTCGGACGCAAGGGCGATCCGGCCAAAGGGTTTACCTGGACGTACCATTTCTTCTGGGGACTGGAGGATGTGATCGGCGCTTTTCTGGCGCTCTGGGATTCGGCGCCGACGAACAAAGTCGTGGGCGGCCTTTTTCCGAACGATGCCGACGGCAACGCCTGGGGCGATCCGCAACGCGGGTTGCCGCCGGCGCTCGCCAAAGCCGGTTACCGGCTCACCGATCCGGGCCGTTATCAGCTCATGAACAACGACTTCACCTCACAGATTTCGGCGTTCAAGGCGGTCAATGCCGAGATTGTCACGGGCAATATGATCCCACCCGACTTCGCCACGTTTTGGTCGCAGGCGGCACAACAGGGTTTTCGGCCGAAGATCGTCACCATCGGCAAAGCGCTACTGTTCCCCTCCGTCATCGAGTCGCTTGGCGCCCGCGGCAACGGGCTCACTACGGAAATCTGGTGGACGCCGAACCATCCGTTCAAGTCCGGTCTCACGGGTCAGAGCGCAAAGGAGTTGACCGACGCCTATGTCGCCGCCACCAAGCGGCCGTGGACGCAACCGATCGGCTTTCAACACGCTCTGTTCGAGGTTGCAATCGACGTGCTCAAGCGGTCGAAGGCGCTGGAGCCCAAGGCGATCCTGGATGCCGTGATCGCGACCGACTACAAGTCGATGGTCGGTCCAGTGAAATGGACCGGCCAACCCGTGAAGAATGTCACCAAGACTCCTCTGGTCGCCGGACAGTGGCAGCGCAAGGGCGACCGCTTTGATCTGGTCATCACGACGAACAAGACCGCGACCGAGATTCCGGTCGGCGGCGGGCTGCAGCTGTTGTCCTAGCTTAATCTCGCATCGCTTTTGCCACTTCGCAGCGAACTGCCCTCGTCCCTGCGTAAGCGGGCACCCAGATTCGGGCGCGGATCATCAGTGGATTCCCGCTTACGCGAGAATGAGCGGTGGAGGCTGCGTGCGTGATAGACTGGGGTATCCGATGCGGACTACCACCACTCGTTCATGCCTCCCATCCTGGCCTTCGAGAAAATCTCCAAACGCTTCGGCGCCGTTGTCGTAGCGGAGGAGATCAACCTCGCGCTGGCCGAAGGCGAGGCGCTCGGCATCATCGGGCCGAACGGCGCTGGCAAGAGCACGCTCTTCGGCATCGCCAGCGGCACAGTTGCGCCCGATGCTGGGCGCGTGATCTTCGCAGGGGCCGACATCACGACTCTCGCGCCGGAACGGCGCTGCCGCATGGGCATCGGCCGCTCATTTCAGCTTCCGCAGCCGTTCAATGGCATGACCGTGTTCGAGAACCTGGTCGTGGCGGCGGCGTTCGGCGGCGGCCGCGGCGAGCGCGAAGTCTATCCACGATGCGTCGAATTGCTCGACCAATGCGGGCTCGCGGGCAAGGCCAACCGGCTCGCGGGCAACCTCACGCTCCTCGACCGCAAACGGCTCGAGTTGGCGCGCGCGCTCGCCACGCACCCGCGCGTGCTCCTGCTCGACGAAGTAGCCGGCGGCCTGACCGAGCACGAATGCACGGCGCTGGTCGATTTGATCCGGCGCATTCGGGGCGGAGGCATCTCCATCGTCTGGATCGAGCACGTTGTGCACGCGCTCCTCGCCCTTGTCGACCGTCTGCTCGTTCTGCACGGCGGGGCCTTCATCGGCGAGGGCGCGCCGCAAAACGTGATCGCCTCGCCCGCGGTGCGCGAAATCTACATGGGGATTTCTGCGGATGCCTGAGCCGCTCCTCGACGTGCGTTCGCTCGACGCTTTCTATGGCGACTTCCAGGCGCTGTTCGGCGCTTCCCTCAAGGTAGTGGCAGGTGAAGTGGTCGCGGTGATCGGCGCCAACGGCGCTGGCAAATCGACGCTGCTCAAGTGCGTCGCCGGCGTCATCACCTCGCGTCGCGGAGCCATCCTGTTCGATGGCGAGCCGATCGGCGAGGCGCCCGCGCACGCAGTGGTCGCGCGCGGCATCGCGCTCGTCCCTGAAGGGCGCCGCCTCTTCTCCTCGCTCTCGGTCGAGGAGAATCTGCTCATCGGCGGCCAGCTCGGTCGGCCAGGCCCGTGGAGCTTGTCTCGGATTTACGAGCTGTTCCCGGCGCTGTGGGAACGGCGGCGCGTGCCGAGCTCTTTGCTCTCGGGCGGTGAGCAGCAGATGGTCGCGATTGGGCGCGCGCTGATGTCCAATCCCAAGCTTCTCCTGTGCGATGAGATCAGCCTCGGGCTCGCGCCGATCGTTGTGCGCGACCTCTACTCGCGGTTGCCATCCATCCTTGCCGAAGGCAGCTCGCTCGTGATCGTCGAACAGGACATTATGCAGGCGCTCAAGGCGGCAAACCGCGTCTATTGCCTGCAGGAAGGTCGCATCGCACTTACAGGCTCGGCCGCAACGCTGACGCGCGAGGCGATCTCGGCGGCATATTTCGGGGCGTGAGCTCAATATAAGCGCTATGGAATGGGTCAACATAATCATCCAAGGCGTGCTGATCGGCGGCCTCTACGCCATGTTTGCGGCTGGCCTGGCCTTGATCTTCGGCGTGATGCGGCTCGTCAATATCGCGCATGGCGATCTCATCGTGCTCGCCGCCTATATCGCGCTGATGACCACCGAGACGCTCGGACTCAACCCGCTGCTCGCCATCATTGTCGTGGTGCCAATCATGGCGGCAATCGGCTATGGCCTTCAGCGCGTGCTGCTGAATCGCACGCTCGGCGAGGACGTGCTGCCGCCGCTGCTCGTGACGTTCGGACTCTCCGTCATCATCCAGAATGCGCTGCTTGAACTGTTTAGCGCAGATAGCCGGCGGCTGCGGGCTGGGTCGATCGAGGTTGCGAGCCTTCCGCTGATGGAAGGCGTGTGGATCGGCGTGCTTCCCCTGCTGCAATTCGTCGTTGCGGTTGCTGTTATCGGCGGGCTGCAATTTCTGTTCTATCGCACCGCATTTGGCCGCGCGTTTCGGGCGACGTCGGATGATCAGACCGTCGCCCAATTGATGGGCCTCGACAATCGCCATGTCTTTGCGCTCGCCATGGCGCTATCGCTCGCGGTTATCGCGGTCGCCGGCGTATTCATCGCGGTGCGCACCAATTTCGATCCCGCAATCGGCCCCGCGCGGCTGATCTTCGGCTTCGAGGCCGTGATCATCGGCGGCCTTGGCAGCATGTGGGGTACGCTTGCCGGCGGCATCATCCTCGGCGTGTCGCAGGCGATCGGCGCCCAGATCAATCCGGGCTGGCAGCTTTTGGCCGGGCATCTCGCCTTTCTTGTCATTCTGGCGCTGCGCCCTGAAGGCCTGTTCCCGAAGGTAAAGGGATGACCGCCTCTTTCAAAGTCGAGCATGCAAGCCGCTCCAGTCGCATCGGCACCGCTGCTTTCGCCGCTGCGTTCGTGATCCTTGCCGCGGCACCAGTCTGGGGCGGGCGCGACGACCTGCGGCTGCTTTCCGACATCTATGCCTATGTCGCTCTCGCGAGCCTCTGGAACCTGCTTGCGGGCTATGCCGGGCTCGTCTCAGTCGGACAGCAGGCCTATGTTGGGCTCGGCGGCTATGTGCTGTTTGCCTCGACCATTCTCGCCGGACTCCATCCGCTCCTTGCCGTGCCGGTGGCGGGGGCAGTTGCGGCCGCGCTCGCGGTGCCGGTCGCCGGGTTGATGTTTCGACTGCGCGGTCACTACTTCGCCATCGGCACCTGGGTCGTGGCCGAAGTTTTCCGCCTGATCGCCTCACAGATTTCCGCGCTCGGCGGCGGCTCCGGAATAAGCCTGCCCGCGGGCATTGTGACGGCGATGGCCTCGACCCGGCAACTGCGGGAATTCCTAATGTACTGGGTGGCGCTGGCGCTCATGGCCGCGGTGCTCGGCACGATCGTACTCTTGTTGCGTTCGCGCTACGGGCTGGCGCTTACCGCGATCCGCGACAACGAGTTGGCGGCGCGATCGAGCGGCGTCGACGTCACGCGTACGAAGCTCGTGGTATACATTCTGACCGCCTTGGGGACGGGAATGATCGGCGCGTTGATTTTTCTGCAGAAGCTGCGCATTTCGCCCGACACCGCGTTCAGCGTCAACGACTGGACTGCGTTTGTCATCTTCATCACAGTGATCGGCGGCATCGGCCGGATGGAAGGGCCGATCATCGGCACTATTGTCTTTTTCCTGCTGAGGCAAACGCTTGCCGATCACGGCAGCCTCTATCTGCTGATGCTGGGCGCCGTCGCCATCGCGATGATGCTGGTGGCGCCGAAGGGCATCTGGGGGTTTTTCGCGGAGCGCTTCGGCTGGCAGCTCCTGCCGCTCGAGCGGCGCTTGCGCTTTGCGGCGGATACACGCACAACGTGATGCTGGAAGAGCGATGTAGACCGGGAGAAAACAATGCCTGCCAAATCCGACAAGGTCATCATCACCTGCGCCATCACCGGCGCGATCCACACACCCACGATGTCGGAGGCGCTCCCGATCACGCCCGATCAGATCGCCGAGCAGGCCATCGGCGCCGCAGAGGCCGGCGCCGCGATCTTGCATCTGCACGCGCGCAACGCCAAGGATGGACGCCCTACCGGCGATCCCGCGGTATTCATGCAGTTCCTGCCGCGTATCAAGCAATCAACCGAGGCAGTCATCAACATCACCACCGGGGGGTCGCCGACCATGGCGGTCGAGGAGCGACTGGCGGGAGTGATGAAATTGTCGCCGGAAATGTGCTCGCTCAACATGGGCTCAATGAATTTCGGCCTATATCCGATGATTGCACGCTACAAGACTTGGAAGCACGAGTGGGAGGAGCCGTATCTCGCCGGGACCAAGGAGACGATCTTCCGCAACACCTTCGCCGATATCGAGACGATCTCGAAGCTCATGGGCGAGGGACACGGTACCAAGTTCGAGCACGAATGTTATGACGTCGGGCACCTCTACAATCTGGCCCACGGCGTCGATCGCGGCTGGTTCAAGCCCCCAATCTTCCTGCAGCTGATCTTCGGGATTCTCGGCGGCATTGGGGCGGACATGGACAACCTCATGTTCATGAAGCGCACTGCCGATAAGCTGTTCGGCGATGACTATTCCTGGTCGGTGCTGGGGGCCGGACGACATCAGATGTCGCTTGCGACGCAAGCGGTGATGATGGGCGGCAACGTGCGCGTGGGTCTCGAGGACAGCCTGTACATCGGCCGCGGCAAGCTCGCCAAAAGCAATGCGGAGCAGGTTGCGAAGGCGCGCCGGCTGATCGAGGAACTCGGCTATCAGGTTGCGACGCCGGAGGAAGCGCGGGCAACTCTCGGCCTTAAGGGCGCGGACCGGACGAAGTTTTGACGCACCGGAAAGCGTCGCGTCTCGACCGCCCATTCGCGCGAAAAAGGGGAAACCAGTCGATCCTTGCCGCCCCCTGAGTTGGAATGAGAATCTAGAGGTGCTTGATGGCCGGTGAGACGATCGTCGATATCTACTGCCACATCTTTCCGGACAAGTTCTTCCAAGAGATGAACCGCATCGCGCCGCGACTCGGCAATATCGGAGCACGGCTGCGCGGGGTCAAAAAGCTATTCGACCTCGACGAGCGCTTCCGTGAAATGGACCAGTTCGGCGACTACCGGGAGATCATCTCATTGCCCAATCCGCCGATCGAAGACCTTGCCGATGGCGAGACCGGGCTCAATCTTGCGCGCATCGGCAACGACGCCATGGCGGAGCTGTGTACGCGCTACCCCGCCCGCTTTCCCACGTTCGTCGCTGCGCTCTCGATGACAGATGTCGAAGGCTCGGCGAAGGAGGCGCGCCGCGCGATCAAGGATCTGGGCGCCGGCGGCGTTCAGATCTTCACCAATATCGCGGGCCGCCCCCTCGACGACAAAGCCTTCGAGCCGATCTTTGCCACCATGGCGGAGCTCGATCTGCCGATCTGGCTGCATCCAGCGCGCACCGCGAGCATGTCGGATTACGCCAAAGAGCAGAAATCCCGTTTCGAGATGTGGTGGTGCTTCGGCTGGCCTTATGACACCTCCGTGGCGATGGTGCGGATGGTGTTTTGCGGCTTGCTTGACCGTTATCCAGGACTCAAGATCGTCACCCATCATCTCGGCGGAATGATCCCGTATTATGACGGGCGCGTCGGCCCCGGCCTCGACGTTCTGGGCAGCCGGACCAGCGACGAGGACTATTCGAAAATTCTGCCGTCGCTCAAGCGACCGCATCTCGACTACATGCACGACTTCTACGGCGATACCGCGTTGTTCGGCGGCGGCATCCACGCGGTGCGCTGCGGGCTCGACTTCTTCGGAGCTGACCATGTGGTGTTCGCGACCGACACGCCGCTCGGCCCGATCGCGCCGACGATCGAGACGATCGAGCGGCTCGAGATCGCGGACGGCGACCGCCGCAAGATCTTCGTCGCGAACGCCGAGCGGCTGCTCAAGAGGAAATTGTCGTAACGCGCGAGGCGAGCACATGCGCTTGGGCTCTTCGATCGCCGCGGCACTTTTGCTGGCGACGAGCGGGTTGATCCTTCTGTCGCCCGCAGCCGGCGCCGAGACGCTGCGGGTCGGCAAGGCCGTGCCTGAGGCGTTCTCGTTCGTACCGCTCGATATCGGCATGCGCAAAGGATTGTTCGCGAAACAAGGCCTCGAGATCGAATCGATCGCCTTTACCGGCGACGCGCGCATGCAGCAGGCGATGGCGTCCGACAGCCTCGACATCGCGCTCGGCTCCGGCCCGGCGATGGCGTTCATCGTTAAGGGCGCGCCGATCAAGGCGGTTGCCGCCATGGCCGGGCCGCCGCTCTTGCTAGCAATCGTGGTGCGGCCCGATGGCCCAAGGGCCGCGGCCGATTTGAAGGGCAAGAAGATCAGCGTGTCGACCGCGGGCTCGCTCACTTATTGGCTGGTCAGCGAGACCTCGCGGCGGCAGGGCTGGGGTCCCAAGGGTATCGAGATCGCCCCCATGGGAGCACTGGCGGGACAGCTCGCGGCGATGAAGCGCGGCGACATTGACGGCGCGATCATGGATATCGGCAACGCCTTCGCGCTCGAGAAACGCGGAGAGGGCCGCATCCTCGTTCGCTTCACGGACATCAAGGACTTCCATATCCACGTTATTTTTGCGACCGACAAGCTCATCACGGAGCGGCCGGAGGCGGTGCGCGGATTCCTCAAGGGCTGGTTCGAGACCATCGCCTTCATGCGCACAAACAAGACGGAAACCGCGGCCATCGCCAGCGAGGTCACCCACAAGGATGCCGAGATTACCTCGCGCGTCTACGACGAGTTGATGCCGATGTTCTCGGATGACGGACGCTTCAACCCGCGTGCGCTCGCCACGCTGGCCAAATCATACGTGGAATTACAACTCTTGCCCCAGGAGCCGGACATGACAGCGCTCTATACGCAGGCATTTCTGCCTAAGTGACGCGGGGGTTCTGCCGCTGATTTCTGTGCAAGCGGAGATACCGTCCCGCTCTGGGCGGGCTTCCTGAACAGATTATCAGGAATCTATGTTGGAACTCCGCGGTTCTTCGCGCATTAATTTCGCGCCCAGAAGGAGGACTGTTATGAAATCTATAGTCACCATTATTGCGGCGGGCTTGATGGCCGGTTCGTTCGCCATTTCTGCCGACGCTGGCACGAAGCACTCCGGAATGGCCGAGCTTAAGGCGCAGTGCCAGGCACAAGCCAAAAAGAAATACTCGGCGATCCACTTTCTGAAACGGCGCGATTACGTGAAGAACTGCATGAATCAAAGGGCATAGCGTAAATCCTTTCGGGCCGACTCATTTGCTCCGCGAATTCCCGCGCATAGCGCGGCGAAGGCGCGCGTAAGCGCGCTTGTGCTGGGAATCCAGAGCAGCCGGCTCGTGCCTTGTGATCTGGGTCCCGCTTTCGTGGGGACGAGCGGGAGGCTGCGGGCTCACACCAGCTCCGGCCACGGCACGATGGTCGATTTGACCGTCCTCATCGCCATCGCGTCCTTGACCGCGCGGGAAACGCCGTCTTCGTCGAACGGGTAGAGGGTCTGCATCTCCAGCCAAGGATATCTGTTGCGCGCGCGGTCGAGCATGTCCACGCCGAGCGGCAAATCGTTCGCGGTGAAGGCCCATGAGCCCAGCACATTGAGGTCCTTGGCGCAGATGCGGTGCCAGGACGTGGTGATCGCGCCAGCATCGGTGAACTGGCCCATCTCGACATAGGTGCCGCCGTCACGCAGCATCTCAATGCCCTCGGGGCCAGCGCTCGGATGGCCGGAACAGTCCATCACCAGATCGGCGCCGAAGCCGCCGATGATATCGCGCACGCGCTTGATCCGCTGCTGCGGCTCCGTCATTTCCTCGAGGTTCACGGTCGCCTCGGCGCCGAATTTTCGCGCGAGCTCAAGGCGCGGCTTCTCTGGCGCGCCGATGCAGATCACCCGACCAGCGCCCATTTCGCGCGCCGCCGCGATTGCGAGAATACCGATCGGCCCCGAGCCCTGGATCACGACGGTGTCGCCCCAGGTAAATCCGCCGGCCCGAATCGCGCGGTTGAATGCGCGGATGCAGGAGGTCAGCGGTTCCGCGAGCGCCCCGAGGCGCAGCGGCATGTCATCGGGAAGCTTGTAGACCTTGGTGCCCGGCAGCATGTCGAGGTCGACATAGACATATTCGGCGAAGCCTCCCCACAAATGCGGCGGCTCGTCGAAGCCGAGATAGCGTCCATAGTAGACGGGAGTCAGACACTTGTTGGCGCGCTCCGGATAATGGACGCAGTAATAGCACCGTCCGCACGGCATGAGCGGCGGGATCATTACTTTCGAACCGACGCCAAGCGGCTTGCCCATGAAGTCTTCGGCGAATTGCGCTCCCGCTTCGACGATGACGCCACCGAGCTCGTGACCGAGCGTGAAAGGCCAGGGCAGTGGCTTCGGCCAGTGACCTTTCAGAATATGCAGGTCGGTGCCGCACACGCCGCACGCGCCAATCTGAATAAGCGCGGCATTCTTGGGAACTTTCGGCCATGGCACGGAACGGATGATCGGCTCGGCGCCGGGTCCGGCGAAGGTGGCGACGCGGACGGTGCTGTTGCGCATGGACTCGGTAGTGCCTCAGTTGCTCGACGCTGTCGAGCTAGTCTATGGACGACAGAATGTGCACGCCAGCTCGATGTCGTCCACCAAGGCCGAGGATACACCAGTCCCAAGCGCGTCGCTGCAGCGCGCGAGAATGCGCTCGGCGTTCTCCATTCCGATGACTGGCCCGGTAAAGCGGAGAAATTTTTTTCGCACCTCCGCTTGACCGAACGGCAGCGCCGGATCGCCAGGAACATGAGTCACTGTCCGTTCCCGCTGCGCGGAGGCGGCGGTAACGCGTACGCGTGCGGGCCAGCTGTGCGGGTAGCCGGCGAGCAACCGCCCGTCCGCCGTAACTTTGATCTTTACCATCAACGCCTGAACGGTCGGCGGTAGCTTGGCGGATGTTTGCTGGATATCGAACGCTGCCTCGGGCGCGAGCGCCGCTACCGCCATGCAATATTGGACGCTCGTGAGATAGGAGGCGCGGTCGCCGGTGACGATGCCGTGATCGATCATCTTGAGGTGCGGCGGCGGCACCGCGACCGTGACCTCCTCGATCGCGCTTGGCGCGATGCCGCTCGTGATGATGTCTTTGAGCGCCTGCGTCGCCGCCATGGTTTGCCGCGCCGCGCACCACGGCTTGAAGGACACCTCTGTCAAATCGAGGCGTTCGCCGAGCGCCTCGGTGAGGGCCGAGACGTCGGCCGTAATGCCGAAGATACCCGGGAGCAATTGACCCTCGATCAGTTTGTGATCTGAGGTGAAGCCGCGCTGTGCCGCCAGCGCCGCGGTAAGCCCGTTGCGGGCGGCATTGCCCAGAGCGAGCCAGCGCGAGGTTGTCGCCGCGCCGTGTTGTCCCACTGCCGGCGCCGCGAGCGTGAGCGCGAGCGCCAGCGCATCGGCGGCGTTCTTCGCATCGAGCTTGAGCAGCCGCGCGGCGACTGCGGCCATGCCGAAAGGCGCAACGAAATAGGTCGGCCAGATGCCGCGATAAAGGATGCTCGGGCCGTCGAGCGCGCGTCCGAGCCGGGTCATTGCCTCGGTGCCGGCGATAATCGCGGCGATCACGTCATCGGCCGTGATGTCTGGCGTCGCAGCGGCGAGTGTCATCGCGCCGGGAATGACGATGGCGCCCGGCGTGGTCATGGAGGAAAGATGGATGTTGTCGACCTCGCTCAGCCGCGCGAGCGCGCAGCGGGTGGCCAGATCGAGCGCCAATGCCTCACTTGCTTGCCCGTGTTTGCGCGTCATCGCGCGAAATCGCAGTAGGTTTTTGCCTTCGACGGTCCCCGTGCTCGCGATCCACGCACCCACGGTGTCCATGAGGTGCAGCTCTACGAGCTTGCGCGAGGCCTCGGACGGCCGCCTACTTTCCGCGATATAGCTGGCGAGCTTTTCGAGAGCCGTCATGTCACGGCCCGGATTCAAATTCCGTCCGAGCCGCCGGCGTCGCCGAGATCGGTGTCGGCGAACAGCGCGTCGAGCGACAGCATCTTGCTGATCATGCCCTGCTGGTAGGTGTAGCGCAGGACGGTCTCGAGATTTTTGCGGTTGGCGGGGGTGAGACCATACGCCCAGGGATCGCGTCCCAGCACCGCTTCCTGCTCCTCGAACGCGCTGCGCATCCAGGCGAGCGGAACCGTGCGCGGATCAGCCATTCTCCGGTAGGCGATCTGCTTTGCCTCCTCGAAGGCCTTGGCGAGGTTAGTTGGCACCCAAGGAAACTTCTCCACGATCTCCTGCTTGACGGTGGTGACATGCATGATTGGGAAAATTCCGGACTTGCGGAAATACGCGAGTTCGATGTCCTTGTAATTCGGAAAGAGCCGCACAATCCGCTTGTCGCCCGCAAGGAACAGGCGCGGCAGCTCCGGCGAGAGCATGGCGGAAATTTCACCCTCCGCCAGCATGACGTCGAGCCTTTTTTCTGGCGCGATCATCTCGATACGTAGGTCCTTGGGCGGCGTAAAGGGAACATCCTCGCTGCGCTCGACGACCCACGTCACCTGCCGATGCGGCAGCGCGTATTCCTCCTCCAATATGCCGCGCATCCAGATGTTGGACGCCGGCTGAAAATTCGTGCCGCCTATTTTTTTGCCGATCAGCTCCTTAGGCGCGCGAATACCGGCCGCGGCATTGACGAAGAGAAACCCGTGGCGAAAGCGCCTGTGCAGAAAAACAGGGATCGCGGTGAGTGGCGCGCCACGGTCGCGCTCCATGAAATAGGCGCCGACGTTGGTCTCGCACACATCGAATTCGGCACGGCGCGCCATGCGCCAGTGCCGCTCGCGCGGGCCCATGCCCGCGAGCATGATGAGCTCGAGGCCGTCAGCGGTAACCGTGCCGTCCTTGAGCGCGCGGACGATCTCATAGTCGCCGCATGCAACCGTCAACCTGAGCATTCCCGCCATTGATCTACTCGCTGTGCCAGCGACTAAAATGCAGCTCGGCCCGGCGCACGATCTCGTTGAGCACGATGGCCATGGCGGCGAGCACCGAGATAAGCCCTAAGAGCCGGGTCGGATCGAAGTTCTGCGTGAACAGCGTGGTGAAATGGCCGATGCCCGCCGTTGAGACATAGAGTTCGGCGAGCAAGACGCCGAGCAACACGCCGGTCATAGCGAGCCGCATGCCGGCGAAGAAGCTCGGAATCATGTGCGGGAAAACGACGTAGCGTAGGATCTGCCAGCGGCTCGCGCCCATGGCGTGGGCGCTCGTAAGCAGGATCGGCTTGATATTCTGGACGCCCGCGACAACCGTCATAACGATAGGAAAAAAGCCGTGGCTCACGCCGAAAACGATTTTGGATGCCGGGCCGATTCCGAAATAGAGCACGAACAGCGGCAGAATGGTGACTTGCGGCGTGCCGTAGAGCAATAGGACAATCGGCATGAAGCTTTTGCGCGCGAACGGCTGCAGTCCGACGGCTAGCCCGATCGCAAGCCCGATCGCCACCGAAAGAGCAAAGGCGACCGCGAGCTCCCACAACGTGACGCGCAGCGCCGCCGGCAGGCCGCGCGTATCAAAGAGCGCCGGCAAGGACGCAATCACGCGCGAGGGCGGGCTGACAAACATCGGATCAACCCACCAACGCGCGGCGGCCTCCCAGAAACAGAGCAGGAGGACGATTACGCCTGCGCGGGCGACCCACGGCCGCTGCATTGTGTGCCACGTCAGCATCATCGGCGCCTTCCCCGCGCCTCGAGCGCCGAGACGAGCGTATTGAGGATCGCCGCGATCGCGACAACGAAGGCGATATAGGCAAACATCGGTGCCATCTCCATGCCTTCGGCCAGATAGACGATACGGTGGCCAAGCCCCGCCAGCGACGCGATGGTCTCGCTGCCGATGATGGACAGAAGCGCGACGGTAAATCCCATGCGCATTCCAGTCAGGATGATCGGCAGCGCGGCTGGTAGAAGTACGTAGCGGAAGAGCTGAAGGTCGGAGGCGCCCATTGAGTTGGCGGCGATGACGAGCGTCCTATCGACGTAGCCGAACCCAGCGATGGTATTAAGCGCAATGGGAAAGAAGCCGATGGTCGCCCCGAGCGCAATCTTCGAGGCCGGGCCCAGCCCGAACAACAGAACATAGAGCGGAAGGAAGAGAATAATCGGCACCGAATAGATGCCGGCGAACAGTGGCTCGAATATCTGGATGCGATATTGCGACCGGCCTATGAGGTAACCGAAAAGGAGACCTAAGCTCGCAGCAATGCCGAAAGCGGACACGAACTCCGTCAGGGTCACGCGCAAATCGCCGATGAATTCGCCGGTTATGAGAATGCTCCAGAAATCGCGCAGCACCACGAGCGGGTTGGGCAGAAGCAGCGGACTCACCCGCCAGCGCGTCGTGGCGAGATACCACAGCACAAGCAGCGCGATGAGGAACGCCACTTGAACCGCCCGGCTGGCGAGCCGTGTCTCGCCTTGATTGCCGCTCATGGCGCTCGCCCGCCTGCAGCGCTCGCGGAACTCTCGGCCATGGTCTTGCGAATTTCATCGTGCAGCAGGGCATAAAGCTCGTTGCGGATACTGGTGAACTTCGCCGAGGTTACGAAGTCCGGCCTGCGTGGATGCGGCTCGTCGACCGTGATGATCTTCTTGATGGTGCCGGGGCGAGCGGAGAACACCGCGACGCGATCCGCGAGAAAGGTCGCTTCGCCCAGGCTGTGGGTGACAAACACGATCGTCTTTTCGGCCCGTGACAGCAGCACCGAGAGATCCTCGCCGAGGATCATGCGGGTCTGCTCGTCGAGCGCCCCGAACGGCTCGTCCATCAGTAGGATTCCGGTTTCGAGACTGAGCGCGCGTGCGAGCGCGGCACGCTGGCGCATGCCGCCGGAGAGCTGCGCGGGGTAGTGCTGCGCGAAATCCTTGAGGCCCACGGCTTCGATGGCGCGCCTCGCGCGCGCCTCGCGCGCGGCGTGCAGGACACCCTGGAAGACCATCCCGAGATTGACGTTCTCGAACACGGTGTTCCACGGGAATAACGCGTTCTCCTGGAAGACGAAGGCGATGTCGCGTGGCATCGGTCCGCGGACGCGCTTGCCGGAAACTTCGACCGAGCCGGAGGTCGGCGCGAGGAGACCGCCGATGATGTTGAGCAGCGTCGATTTTCCGCAGCCACTCGGCCCGATCAGACATATCAATTCGCCGCGCGCGACGTCGAGCGAGGTGTCGTGCAGCGCGCGCACATGCCGGGCCTCGCCCTCCTGGCCGAATTGATGCGAGACGCCGTTGATCCGGATCGCGACCTGATCGGGCATCATGCGATTTCGCCAGGATCGTCACGCCGTACCTGTTCCCGCGTCGATCTTAGCTCAGCTCTTGCGCGCTCCGTCGCCGGGTGGTCGATGCTTAAATCCTCACGCAGCACTACGCCATATCGATCGCTCGCCGCTTGCGTCGATACGAACTCCTGCCGCACGTCCGCACGAACTGCGTTCGGGTCGCGCTCGAGCGGGTCGCCCCAGCCGCCGCCCCCGCCGGTACGCACGATCACTTCGGACCCGACCGGCACCGGCCGGTGCACACCGCGCGCCGCGCTAAATTCGCGCTCTGCCGGCTCGCGTAACAGATACATTCCGTATTCCCCAGCCTCTCCACCCCAGAGTCCCCACGGCGGACACTGATTTCGCTTCACCAGCTCAAAATTCCATTTCCCTTCCACCAGATTGCGCACGCGCATGTCGATACCCAGACCGCCGCGATATTTTCCCGCCCCGCCGGAGTCCGTCCGCAACACCCGGCTCTCGACCAGGACTGGGCATTTGAGCTCGATGCCTTCGATTGAGCCGTTGCGCACGTCGCCCTGGCACACGGACACCGTGCCGGACTCGCCGTCCTCGAATGGCCGCCCGCCCCAGCCGCCGCCTTCGATGCTCTGGACCACGAAACGGCGGTTGCTCTGCGGATGTGTGCCGAAGAACACGACCGAGCCGCCGAGCAAACCGTGATGGCCGGCGGGCACTTGCTCCGGCATGGCAGGAGCGAGCGCGGTCACGATAGTGTCCACCACCATGGGCACGATCACGCTCCAACTCGACATCGGCGCGGGGAAACGCGCCATCATGATGTTGCCTTCGGGAATGATCACTTTGAGCGCGCGGAAGGAGCCTTCGTTGACCGGATCGAGCGGACCCGTCAGCGCCTTGTAGGCGACGCGCGCGCCGGCGAGCGTGCGCGAATTAAGCGCGGCGCGGCGTTCCTGCGAACAGCCGGAGAGATCAATGGTCATCCGGCCTTTGTCGATCGTGACCTGAGCGCGGATAGGAACCGGTTCGCCCGGCGTAACGCCATCCTCATCGAGCGCGGCCTCCGCTTCGTAGGTCCCGTCGGCGAGCTGCGACACCACGTTGCGGCATTTCGCCTCGGTTTCCTCGAAGATGCGCGCGATCGCCGCGAGCATGGTGTCGCGTCCGTATCTGGCGAACAGCTCGTCCATGCGCCGAGCCGCAAGCCGGCACGCCGCCATTTGCGATTTCATGTCGCCGAGCGAAGACTCCGGAAAACGAATGTTGTCGTTGAGCACGCGATAGAGCGTTTCGTTGAGGTTTCCTGCTTCGTAAATCTTCAGCTGATCGAGCTGCAGCCCTTCCACCCACGGGTCGGCAACAGTGGGGCCGGCGCCGAAGCCGGTGCTCATGCCGCCGACATCGATCCAGTGCGCCCGCACCATCGCAAACATCAATAGCTCCCCGTCGTGAAAATAGGGGGCATAGATGACGACGTTGTTGAGATGCTGCCCCGCAACAGCCTGATGATTGGTGATGAAAACGTCGCCTGGTGCAAAGCCGTGCTTGCCATACCGCCTCACGGCGTCGGTGATGATAACGCCGAGGTCGGCGACGAAGTGCGACACGCCGCCGACGTTCTGACAGATCAGCTCGCCCGCCGTGTTGACCAGCGCGGTGCAGAAGTCGCGCACCTCGTAGATCATCATGTTGTAGGACGTGCGCTGGAGATCGATCGCCATCTCGTTGGCGACCGCCGGCAGCGCGTTGCGGATGACTTCGAGGGTGACCGGATCCAGGGCCGTCATGTGCGTCGCTCGAAAAGTTGGTGCTGATCCGTTCGTTCGCAGGAGTGAGCGGTGGAGAGATGGACTTTCATGACATAGCCCCCACCGTGATGATCAGCTCGCCCGAGGGTGCCACCGTCAAGGTATCCTGCGCGAAGAGAACCGTCGTCGTCCCGTGCTCCTGGATGAGCGCCGGGCCGAGGATCTTGCTGCCGGCGCCGAGTGCCTCGCGCCGGTAGACCGGACAACGCAAGGCTTCGTCGGCGAAATAAACCGCGTGCTCGTGCGACGGTTTTGCGGGCCCGCCCTCGGCAAGTCGTGGGAAGCTTGGTCTCGGGCGTTTACCGATCAGCGCGAGGCGGATATTGATCATTTCCACCGGCTCTTCCGGCGAATGGTGCGCATAGCGATGTTCGTACAGCGCATCGAACGCGGCTCTGATGCCGGCGCGATCGCCTGCCGCGATCGCCTCGAGGGTCACCGGCACCTGCAGCGTGAATTCCTGACCGACATAGCGCAAGTCGAGATGAACTTGCGGCTGCGCCTCCGCAGCATGCCGCAGCGCCGCCGAGGCTTCCACCACCATCTCATGGTGGATCTGCAACAGGGCCGCGAAATCGACGGTGGCGAGATCGGCATAGAACGTGCGGATGAAGTCGTGCCGCTCATCCGCCAGCAGCATGCCGAGAGCCGAAAAATGCGACGGGAAAAGCGGCACGATGACACTGGGGATGTGCAGTTCGCGCGCGATAGCGACCACATGCAGCGGGCCCGCGCCGCCCGAGGCGACTAGCGCGAAATCGCGCGGATCGTAGCCCTTCGCCACCGAGACTTCGCGCACCGCGAGCGACATTTTGGCGATGGCGATTTCGACGATCGCATGCGCGGCCGCCACCGCACCCATCTTCAAGGGATTGCCGATCTTCTCCGCGATGCCGCGGCTGGCGCTCTCGGCATCGAGCTTCATCTCACCGCCGAGAAAATTATCGGGATCGAGCCTCCCCAGCACCACATTGGCATCGGTAATTGTCGGCGCGCTGCCGCCGCCGCGATAGCAGATGGGGCCGGGATCGGCGCCCGCGCTTTGCGGGCCGACCTTGAGCGCACCGATGTCGTCGAGCCAAGCAATCGAGCCGCCCCCCGCCCCAACCTCGACCACGTCGATCATCGGCAGCATCACCGGATGGCCGCTGGCATAGCCCCCGACATAGTAGCCCGGTGCCATGGTGGGCTCACCGTCGCGCACGAGGCTCGCCTTCGCCGTGGTGCCGCCCATGTCGAATGATATGACGTTGCGGTAGCCGAGCGCGCGGCCGACCTCGGCCGAAGCAATGATCCCGCCGACCGGACCAGACTCCATCATCGCAGCCGGCCGCTCCGTTGCGACCTGCGGCGTCATCACGCCGCCGTTCGAGCGCATGATCGCGAGCGCGCCGCGAAACCCGATCTTGCCGAGACTCGCGCCAAGCTGTTTCACGTAGCCGCCGACCTTCGGCCCGATATAGGCGTTCACGACCGTGGTCGACGTGCGTTCGAACTCGCGGTATTCGCGCAGGATCTCGTGCGACAGCGAAATGTAGGCGTCCGGCATTGCGGCGCGGATCATCTCGCCGGCGACGCGCTCGTGGGCCGGATTGACGTAGGAGTGAAGAAAACAAACGGCGACGGCCTCGATCCCTTCGGCGGCGAACGCGCGGCAGGCTCGCGCGATGGCGCCGCGATCGAGCGGCGCATGCACCTCGCCGGAGCTCAGCAGCCGCTCGTCGACCTCGCGCGTGAGATGCCGCGGCACCAGCGGCCGGTGGCGGTGAAAGAACAGGCTGTAGGCCTGCGGACGATTGCCCCGGCCGATGATATAGACGTCGCGCGTGCCGCGGGTGACGATAAGCCCGGTTCTTGCCCCCGTTCTTTCGATCAACGTGTTGATGGCAATGGTCGAGCCATGGATCAGCTCGTCGATTACAGCAGCGGCGAGTTCGCTCTTGCGGATGCAATCGATGACGCCTTGCTCCAGCTGTGCTGGCGTGGTGAGGCTCTTTGCCTCAACGAAGCTCCCGGCGGTGTTGTCAAATCCGATCAGGTCGGTGAAAGTTCCGCCAATGTCGATAGCGACGACGATCACCGTGACTCTCCCCTCGTCCGCCACGAGAGCGATCCGGAACACGCGGCTGCGCGAGCAATCCGCGGCGGATGGAACGTTGTGCGGGATTGCCGCATTGCGCCGGACATAGGCAGGCGGCAGAAAATCAGCGATAGTCGAGCAAAAGGCAAGGACTTCAGGGAGAGTGCGGAATGCGGATGTGGCTTGCGGCTGCGGTCGGGGCTTCTCTATTGGCCCCACCGGCAGCGGCGCAGGAGGGGGGCTATCCGAATAAACCGGTGACGATCATCGTGCCGGCCGCGCCCGGCGGGGTGACGGATGCGCTGGGCCGCACGCTGGCGCAGCGCTTCACCGAAGCCTGGGGCCAGCAGGCAATCGTCGAGAACAAACCCGGCGCCAACAACCAGATCGCGGCGGAATACGTCACCAAGGCGGCGCCCGACGGCTACACAGTATTTGTCGCCCCGGAAGTCACCTTCGTGGTCAATCCGAGCCTCTATCCCAAGTTGCCCTATGATCCCGTGAAAGGCTTCACGCCGATCTCCGGCCTCGTCACCATCAACCACGCGCTGATCGTCAACCCCGCGTTGCCGGTGCACAACGTCAAGGAGCTCATCGCCCTCGCCAAACAGAAGCCGGGCGAGCTCAATTACGGCACGTTCGGCATCGGATCGAGCGGCCATCTCAACATGGAGCTGTTCCAGGCGCTCTCAGGCGCGAAATTGCAGGCAGTGCATTACAAGGGCGCCACCCCGGCGCTCAGCGACGTGATCGCCGGACACATCCAGCTGATGTTCATCAGCGTGGGCAGCGCGGTGCCGCAGTGGAAGGCGGATAAGGTCAAGCTCATCGCGGTCGGCGCAGCAAAGCGCATGGCGCTGCTGTCGGAAATTCTGACCGTCGCGGAAAGCGGGTTGCCCGGTTACGAGGCGGTCTCCTGGTTCGGCCTGTTTGGTCCGTCCGGAATGCCGGCCGACGTCGTGGCCAAGATCAACGCGGAAGTGCGAAAGATTTTCGCCGATCCCGAGATCCAGAAAAATTTCCTCGAGCGGCAATATTTCGAATCGATTGCCGGCACGCCCGAGCAGCTCGCGAAGTATATCAAGGCCGACGAGCCGAAATGGCGCAAGGTGATCCACGACGCGAAGTTGAAGGGCGAGTGATCGCCTGATCCTCAAATTCTCAGCAGCTTGCGCGCATTGCCGCCGGCAATGGCAGCGACGGTCGCGGCATCAAGGCCGTCGACAGACGCCACATGCGCGACCGGATCGTACTCGGCCATGTCGAAGGGATAGTCCGTTCCCATGAGAATGCGGTCGGGGCCGTAGAGGCGCACCAACTCGGCGAGCTGGTGCGGCGTGAACACGACGCTGTCGAAATAGATCTTCTTGAGATAGCTGGTGGGCGGTTGCGGCAGCTCGCCATGCGCATCTGATCGCGCGCCCCAGGCGTGATCGATGCGGCCATGGTAAGCGGGCAAATATCCGCCGCCATGCACCGCCAGGATCTTCAGCTTCGGATAACGCTCGAGCACGCCGTCGAAGATCAGGTAGTGAAGCGCAATCGTGGTTTCGAGCGGGTTGCCGATGACATTGTTGAAGTAAAACCGTTTGAGTCGTCTGGCGTCGGTGAAGCCGTTGGGATGGATCACCACGAGCGCGCCCAGCGCCTCGGCCTTCTGCCAGAACGGCGCGTAGTCCGGCTCGGAGAGCTCGCGCCCCGCGACATTGGTCAGGATCTCCGCGCCTTTCATGCCGAGTGACGTCATGCAACGCTCGAGTTCGCGCGCAGCTTCCGTCCCGTCGATCAGTGGCACCGTGCCGAGCGCGACGAAACGATCCGCCTTGCGTGCTACGTATTCCGCAAGTCCGTCGTTGACCATGCGCGCGGCTTTGACCGCGATATCGAGCGCCACGGTGTAATAACATTGGTTCGGCGGCGGCATTACCAGCTGGAGGTCAATCCCCATGGCGTCGAGATCGGCGAGGCGTTCGTCGTAGCCGGTGATGCGCGCGCGTACGTCCTCCTCTTGCTTTTGGCTAAGCGCCTTGGTCTCGGCATTGGCAAAATGCGCCAGTGGAATCGTAGACGTGTCGAGATGCGCCTTGACGAAAGCGGCGGCCTGCGGGATCGCGACATGCGAATGGATGTCGACTGTGGTGCTCTTCGGCCTCACGTCCCGCCCCGGTTTGCGGTGCCTGCGCGCCGCGGTCGGTCCATACTTGTTCCATTGGTCGGGCATGCGATCGACTCTCGGTTAAGACATTCTCGCTATGGTCATGCCAGAAACCTGTTCCGGGCGTCAGCGTCTAAGTAAGACATTCATGGCCGGGACGAGCCCGGCCATGACGGGAAAATAGCATCGGTGTGGGCGGCATCAGAACACGCCGAGATGCTGGGAGACAATGGCGTCGTCGAGCTTGATCTGATCAGAGGTTCCGCGAAACACGACCCGGCCGGTATTGATGATGACGATGTCGTCTGCGAGGTCGAAGGTGAGCTTGATGTTCTGCTCGACCAGCACGATCGACTGCCCTTCGGCCTTGAGCTGGGCGATGGTGCGGCCCACCTCGGCGACCAATTGCGGCGCGAGCCCTTCGGAGGGTTCGTCCATCAGCAGCACGCGCGGATTGCCCATGAGCGCGCGGCCGATCGCCAGCATCTGTTGCTCGCCGCCGGAGAGCGAGCCCGCGAGCTGGGCGTGGCGCTCGGCAAGGCGCGGAAACAGTTGAAAGACCCGATCGATCGACCAGCCGGAACCGCGGTCCGGCCGCCGCTGTGCCGCCACCGCTAGATTTTCGCGCACGGTCAACGTGCGAAACATCCGCCGCCCCTGCGGGACGAGGCAGATGCCTTTGCGCGCGATCACGTCGGGCGCAAGGCCTGCGACGTTCTCGCCGTAAAGCCTGATCGCGCCCTGCCGAGGCTTGAGAAAGCCCATGATCGCCGCCATGCAGGTGGTCTTGCCGGCGCCGTTGCGCCCGAGCAAGCCGAGCAGGCGTCCTCCGTGCAGGGCGAACGACACCGCGTGAAGAACGTGGCTGTCGCCGTAGTAGGCGTCGATGCCTGAGATCTCAAGCGCCTCAGTCGCCAAGATAAACCTCTCGGGTACGCGGATCGGCGACCACCTCGGCGCGCGTGCCCTCGACGATGACCTCGCCGTAGTGCAGCACCGTGATGCGCTCGGCAAATGCCAGCGCGGTATCCATGTCGTGCTCGATCATCACGATGGTCACATCGCGCGGGATGGCGTCGAGCAGCGCGCGAATCCTCTGCCGCTCGGCCTGGGAGAGGCCGGCGAGCGGCTCGTCGAGCAGCAAGAGCCTCGGCTTCTGGGCGAGCGCCATCGCGAGTTCGAGCCGGCGCCGCTCCCCATAGGAGGTCTCGGCCACGATGCACTCGGCGGCCTCGCCCAGCCCGACGCGCTCGAGCGCGGCGCGGGCGTTCGCATAGAGATCGCGGTTGGCGGTCAGGATGGACCAGGAGTTCCATCGTCGCCGGTCGAGCCCAAGTAGCGAGAGCACCACGTTGTGCACGAGCCTCTCGCGCGGGAACAAGGTGAGAATCTGATAGGTGCGCGCAAGGCCGAGGTGCACGCGCTGTTGCGTCGGCATGCCCATGAGTTCCTGCCCGAATAGGCGCACCGAGCCGGCATCGGCGCTGAGGTCCCCGGTAATGAGGTTAAACAGCGTGGTCTTGCCCGCGCCGTTCGGGCCGATGATCAGCCGTCGCTCGCCGGGCATGACAGAGATCGATACGTCCTTGGTTGCCGGAAGGCCGCCGAAGCGCTTGCTCAAATGCGCGACTTCAAGCGCGAGCTTCGTCATTGCGCGAGCTCCGAGGCCGCGCTGCCCGCGGCTTTGCCGGTCTTGACGCGGTTGCGCAAGCGCCGCCACGCCTGCGTGCAACCGGGCACGAGACCGTAGGGCATGAACATGATCACCACGACGAAGATCAAGCCGAGCAGCGTGTTCCAGCGCTCGACATAGGTCGAGACCACGTTCTTGACGAGCGTGATGATGGCCGCGCCGACGATCGGGCCGGCGAGCGTGCTGGAACCGCCGAGGATCGCCATCAGCAGGATCTCGGCCGATTGCTGCAGCGAGATTGCGTGTGGGCTGAGAAACAGGTTGTAGTAGACGTAGAGCACACCGGCGACCGAGGCCCAGAAGCCGGCCATGACGAACGTGATCCAGCGGATGAGCCACACATTGTGGCCGAGCATGCGCATGCGGCGCGGCTGGTCGCGCGCGCCCATGAGGCTCACTCCGAAGGCAGAGCGCGAAAAGCGCCAGATGAAGAACAGCGCGACGACGAACACGACCAGCGTGAAATAATAGAAGCTGGGCGCATCGCGGATGTCGAAGCCGAACGGCATCGGTCGGGCCGGATGGCGGATGCCATTGTCGCCGCCGGTGAGATCGTTGGCGCGATAAGCCACACCCCAGACGATCTGCCCGAGCGCGAGCGTGATCATGATGAAGCCGAGGCCCGGCGCGCGCAGCGACAGGACGCCGAAGAAGGCCGCCGCCATGGTCGACAGCGCGATCGCAAAAATCGCCGCCGTGACTTGGTCATAGCCGGCGACGGTGGCGAGGATGCACGCATATCCGGCGATGCCGAGATAGCCGGCGTGGCCGAGCGAGACCATGCCGCCGTAGCCGAGCATCATGTTGATGGAGAGCGCAAACAGCGCGTAGATGAGCACCTGGCTCGCCATGTTGACGTAGAACTCATTGCCGATGATCCACGGCACGGCGAGCAGGACGAGCGCGCAGAACGCGAGCGCGACGAGGCCGCCGCGCGTCATATCTGCACCCGCCCGAACAGCCCCTGCGGCAGGAATACCAGCACCAGCACCATCGGCAGGAAGAGCACGAAATAGGCGAGATCAGGCACCAGCGCGATGCCGAAATTGTAGATGAAGCCGACAACGAAGCTACCCACGAACGCGCCGAGCAGGCTTCCCGCGCCACCCAGAATAACAACGATCAGCGCGAGCGGCAGCATGTCGGTGTCCAGGCCCGGATAAGCGTTGAGGATCGGCCCGCCCAGCACGCCGCCCACGCCAGCGAGCGTCGCGCCGAGCAGGAAGACGGTGGTGAACAGACGCGATACCGGGATGCCGACGCCGCGCGCCATCTCCATATCGTCGACGCCGGCGCGGATCATGGCGCCGAGCCGCGTGCGCTCCATCAGGAGGTAGAGGGCCAACGCCGCGGCAAGCGCAATCGCCAGCACGACCAGTCGGTAAGTGGGAAAGGCGAAGCCGCCAAGGCGTAGCGGCGGGCGCAGCGAGGACGGTGCTGCAAGCGGCATTGGATCGCCGGTCCATACCAACAGACAGATATCGGCGATGATGAAGGAGACCCCGAGCGTGACCAACACTTGGCCCTGCTCGTTGCCGGCGAGCCGGCGCAGAACCACGCGCTCCATAACGATCCCGATGAGTCCAACGCCGATCCCCCCTACGAGGGCCGCCAGCCAGAAATGCAACTTGAGCTGCAGCAGCGTGTAGCCGAAATAAGCGCCGAGCATGAAAAAGGCGCCGTGTGCCAGATTCGGTATTCGCATCAAGCCGAAAATCAACGAGAAACCCGACGACAGCAGAAACAGCAGGCCGCCGAACGCCACGCTGTTGAGCGTCTGGATGATCCAGAACTGCATTTTCGGCTTCCGCTTAGGCGAGCGCAGCGAGGGCTGTGGCGATCAGGCTTGACCCGGCAATTGATCCTTCTTCGACAAAGATGGACCCCCGGGTCAAGCCCGGGGGTGACGCGGGGCTGCGCGGACGGATGCGAACGCTACGGCTCTAGGTTCTTCGCCGGAGGATAGTCGCGCGAATAGACCGGATTCTTGAGGAACTCGTCCTGCTTGTAGGTCCAGAACTGGCTCACGTCGGGATAGGTCTTGATCACCGCGTTGACGTAGCGGCCGTCCTTCTTCTCGACTTTGCGGATATAAATGTTGCCAACCACGTTGCCGAACTCGTCGAAGCGAACCGGGCCCCGCAAGGTGTTCGGCACTTTTGCTTCCCTGAGGGCCTTGATGAAGGCGTCCTTGTCCTCGGCTTTCCCGCCGATGGTCTTAAGGGCGTGATCGAGCACTTCGCCGCAAAGATAGGTCTCCGCGGCATAGACGCCGGGATCGACCTTGTAGTCGCGGCGGATCGCTTCTACGAATCTTTTGTTGATCGGGAAATCGAGCTCGGCCGAATACCAGTTGCCGGTGATGGCGCCGAGCGCGTCCTCGCCCATCTGCTGCAGCAGCGATTCGTCGACGGGGGTGAAGCCGCCGAGGATTTGCACTTTGTTTCCGTATTCGCGCAGTTGGCGAATGAACTTGAAGCCGTTGGAGCCGGCGTGCCCGGTATAGACCGCGTCGAGATCGGGCTTGAGCTGCGAAATGTAAGTGCCGTAGTCGGGCGCGTTGAGCGGGGTCCAAAGCTTCTGCACGACTTTGCCGCCGTTGTCCTCGAACACGCGCTGAAAGCCGGCCACGTTCTCATGCCCGAAGGCGAAATCGTCGGCGGTCACGGCGACGCGCTTGTACTTGAGTTCTTTGGCCGCATATTCGCCGAGCGGATGGCTCGGCTGCGCCGAGGTGGAGCTCGGCCGTACGAACCACGGGTTGGGCTTTCGCTGCGTCATGTCTTCCGCGCCGGCGACGGAGAGGATCGGCGTGCGAGAGGAGCGGACATAATCGTCGATCGCCAAGGCCTCGAAGGCGGCGAGGGGCCCGATCAGTACCGGGACATTGAGTCGCTCGACCAACTCCTGCGTCTTGGTGCGGGCCTGGGCGGGATTGCCGGCGGTGTCCGCGGTGTGCAGTTCGATCGGGCGGCCGGCGAGCGTGTTGTTGCGCTCTTTGAAAAAGACGGTGAGGCCCTGCTCCATCTGCAGCCCGCCCGAGGCCAGCGGACCCGTCTTGATGGTCAAAAATCCGACGCGCAGCGGCGCCGCCTGCGCCGGTGCTGCGGGTATCTTGAGTACGGCGGCGCCTGTGACAAGCGCTCCTTTGATCATGGTGCGGCGAGTGACGGTCATGGCGTTTCTCTCTCCCGACTCTTTACTTAGGGCTCAAGTCGCTCTCCCGCGGGGCGCGGACATTCGACTTGTTCCATCGTTTACGATCAGGCGGAATATCATCTTTACAACATCGGCATCAACTTCGTCGCGCGGCGCGAGCTGATTAATTTCCTGTAAGGATTACAGATGCTGTTGAGACCGATCCCACTTTCACACGCGATCAGATGCCGAGATACTTGGATTTGATCTCCTCATTCTCGCGCAGCTCTTGCGGACGCGCCGAATACACCACCTGGCCTTTGCTCATGACGTGCACGTAATCGACCAGTTGGAGCGCCAGCACGGCGTTCTGCTCGACGAGCAGAATGGAATGGCCTTGCTCCTTCAATTGTGCGATCGCTTTCCACAGCCCCTGGATGATGATGGGGGCCAGTCCCTCCGAAGGCTCGTCCATGATCAGACAGTCCGGGTTGGTCATGAGCCCGCGTCCGATCGCGAGCATCTGTTGTTCGCCGCCGGAGAGCGTTCTGGCGCGCTGGCTGCGGCGCTCGCGCAGGCGCGGAAACAGCGCGTAGACGCGCTCCACATTCCAGCCGCGGCGGTCGACGCTGCGCTCGGCGACCATCAGATTCTCCTCGACGCTGAGTGTGGGAAATACGCGCCGACCCTGCGGAACGAGCCCCATTCCGCTGCGCACCGTCGCGAAGGAGGAAACCGCGGTGATATCCGCCCCCTTGAATAAGATCTTGCCGCGGCGTGGACGATTGAAACCGACGATTGAGTTCACGAGCGTCGTCTTGCCGACGCCGTTGCGGCCGAGCAATCCCAGGATCTGCCCCTCCTCGAGCCGCAACGACAGGCCCTGGAGAACGTACGCATCTCCGTAATAGGTGTGGATGTCCTCAACTTCCAGGATTGCCATGGATCAGCCGGTCCCGAGATAGATCTGCTGCACCTTCTCGCTGCGGCGGATTTGTTCAGTCGGGCCCGCTTCCAACACTTCGCCGAAATGGAGCACGGAAATATGCTCGGCCACATCGAACACCACGTCCATGTCGTGCTCGATGAGCAGGATCGCGAGGCTGCGGTCGAGATGCGCGAGAAATTGGATCATCTCCGAGGATTCGCCCGATGAGAGTCCGGCGGCCGGTTCATCCAACAGCAGGATGCGCGGGTCGCTGGCGAGGCCCAGCACAATCTCAAGCTGCCGCTGCTCGCCGTGCGACAGGTAACGAACCTCAGTATCCTTGCGGTCGAGAAAACGGGCGCGTTCCAGGAGGCCGTAGGCCTTGTCGTAGACGTCGCGGTAGGAGGAGAGAAACCGCCACATCACGAATTTCGACCGCCGCAGGCCCTGGATTGCCAGCAGCACGTTATCGAGGACCGTGAGCTTCGGGAACAGGCTGGTGATTTGGAAGGTGCGCGCCATTCCCAACGCCGTGCGGCGATGGCTCGGCCACTTCGTTACGTCCCGGCCGAACAACACGACCTGGCCAGAAGTGGCCGGCAGGATTCCGGTAATCAAATTGAACAGGGTCGTCTTGCCGGCGCCGTTCGGCCCGATGATCGCCTTGCGTTCGCCGGGCATCACCGTGAGCGTGACGCCGCGCACGGCGCGCAGTCCGCCAAAGCTTTTGGACAGGCCCCGCAGCTCGAGGGCGGGCGCGTCGCCGTCCGCCTTCACCTCAGTTCCCTCGCGGATTGCAATGAAGCGGCCGGGGCACATGCGCGCCCCGGCCAACCGAAATCGCTAATTGCAGAATTTACAGGGTGGGAAGTCGCGGCTGTAGACCGGCGTCTTGAGGAACTCCTCCTTGTTGAACTGGCCGAACTGATTGACGTTCGGGTAGGTCTTGATGACGGTATTCCAGAGCTCGTCTTTGTCGTAGCCGAACATCTTCTTCTTGTCGACCTTCTTGATGTAGATGTTCTGCACCGGGTTGCGCATCTCGTCGATGCTGACGGGGCCCCGAATGGTGTCCAGCTTGAGCGCGGCGAGCTGTTTGATGAACTCCTCCTGACCCGGGAAGTTGCCTTTGTTGTTTTTGATGACCTCGTGAATCATCTGCGCCGTCGTGTAATTGGTCTCCGAATAGTACGAGGGCACCTTGCCGAATTTCGCGCGATATTTTTTGACAAAGGCTTCGTTTTTCGGGTTTTCCAACGCGGCGCTGTATTGCAGGGCTGAGACGTGGCCGATCACTTCATCGCCCATGGACGGCAGCACAAACTCGTCATAGCTCGTCCCGCCGCCGAGCACCGGCTTCTTGTTCCCTGAAGCCGCGAGCTGCTTCGGGAACTGCAGCGACATGGGCCCGACCATGAGCGTGAAGATCGCGTCGGCGTCTTGCCGAAGCGTCGGAATATACGGTCCGAAGTCCTTGGTGCCGATCGGCGGCCAGATCTTCTGGATGATCTGTCCGCCGCAGGCCTCGAAGGCGCGCTGGAAACCGCCGATGACCTCATACCCGAACGCATAGTCGGCACCGATGGCTGCGATCTTTTTGTACCCCTGGTCGCAGGCCCATTGCCCGAACGGATGGCTCGGTTGCGAGCTGCTCCAGCCGGTGCGGATGAAGTAGGGATATTTCGGTAGATCGCGCTGGGTCAGGTCGTCGGCGGCGGAAACCGGCGCGATGTAGACTGTTTTGTCGGCGGTGCTCACCGGCGCGAGCGCGTAGCCGCTCGAGGCCAGCAGCCCACCCACGAGCATGTGCACGTGGTCTTGTAAAATCAACTTTTTGGCCCGCGTGACGGCGGTATCCGGCTTGGCCTGCTCGTCCTCGACGATGAATTTGACTTTTGCACCCCCGAAATCGCTGTTCACGTCGTCGAGGTAGAGCTGAAAGCCATCCACCATGTCCTTGCCGACCTGGGCGAAGATGCCGGTGGTCGGCGCCACAAATCCGATGCGCAGTTCCTCGGCGGCGTTTGCAGGCGCCGTCAGGCCCAGGGCAACAACGCTGCCCAAAACCCAACCGAGCCGTCGTAGCAAGGTGCTTGTCATAACGTTAATTCCTCCTTGTCGTGATAGCCCCGCAGCTCAGGAAGTCACAGGCGCGATTTTCTTCACATCTTCTCGTTTTCCACTTAGCGTTTGACGCTGCCGAATGCGCTCTGGGATTCCCATCAATCCCGTCGGCAGATACAGAATCGTCAACACGTAGACGGCGCCAAGCACATACTGCCACCACGGGACGAGCGTGCTTAGGTATTCGCGCAAGCCGAATACGATGATCGCGCCGATTACGCCGCCGACCAGCGTACCTGCGCCGCCGAGAACCGCCATCAACAGCGCGTCGACCGATGTGGTCAACACCACGTTCTCCGGGCTCACGATGCCGGCGGTGTGCGCCCACAGGACGCCCGCGAGCCCGCCGAATCCGCCGGCAATGATGAAGGCGAGGTATTTGTGCAGCCAGGTATTGTAGCCGATGATTTTCATGCGCAGCTCGCGCTCGCGGATGCCGGTCAGGCTTCGCCCGAACGGCGATCGCACCAGCGTGTACATTAGCAGCAGGGAAAGGACGAAGAAACCGAGCACCAAATAGAAGAAGGTGACTTCGTTTGCGAGATCAATGCCGAATTTCGGCCGTCCTCGCAGATTGATGCCGTTGTCGCCGCCGGTAAGCGAATTCCATCGGTAGGCTAGCCCCCAGGCGCATTGGCCGAGCGCTAGCGTGATCATCAGGAAATAGACCCCGGTCGCGCGAATAGCGAGCAGGCCGAAAACGGCGGCCAAGGCCGCTGCGATTAAAATGCCGAGCACCACAACGACCCAGAAGTCGTAGCCCAGCCCGAATTGGTATCTGGTCGCGAGAATCGCGGTCAGATACGCGCCGACCCCGAGATAGGCGGCCTGGCCCAAGGAGGGAAGGCCGGTATAGCCGAGCAGAACGTCGACGCTCATCACCAGAATCGAGAAGGCCAACGCGCGCGTGCTCAGCAGGATGACGAACGAATTGGTGTTCGGAACGACGATCGCGATCGCCGCCAGGGCCGCAACGACCACCAAGACTTTCGTGCCCTGACTCGTCATCCGCACTTGCTCACTCACGTCCGAACAGGCCGGTCGGCTTGACCGCCAAGATCAAGGCCATCGGCGCATAGAGCGTGAAATACGAAACTTCGGGGAACAGTGCCTTTCCAAAATTGTCGGCCAAGCCGACGAGCAGCGCGCCAATGGCGGCCCCGCCGAGGCTTCCCATCCCGCCGATGATCACGACCGCGAATGCGATCGGCAGCATCTCGAAATCCAGCCCCGGATAGATGCCAAGGAAAGCGCCGCCGATCACGCCACCCAATGCCGCCAGCAACGCGCCCAGCGCGAAGATGAACATGGAAATGCGCGAAGTATCGATGCCGACCCCCCGCGCCATTTGCGCATCGTCGACAGTGGCGCGAACCGCGGCCCCCATGCGCGTCTTTTCCATGACCAGCCAAAGGGCGATGCCGATGGCCGCTGCCGTGGCGATCATGAAGATCCGGTAGAGCGGCAGATAAAGTCCGGCGACGACGACGGTTTTGGTCAACGCCTCGGGCGGATTGATATCGAAGTTGTTGCCGGTCCAGATATCCAACGCCGCCTGTTGAAACAGGAAGGCAAAGCCGACCGTCAGCAGTACCTGCCGCAATGGATCGAAGCCCAGCGGTCGCAGGAAAATCCGTTCCATCAACAAGCCCACCGCCGCGATCGAGAGCGCCGCAGCTGGAAGCGATAGCGCCCAGGAGCCCGTGGTCCAGATCACCGACAGCGCGACATAGCCGCCCAAAAGGAAGTAGGACCCATGCGAGAGATTGACGATCCGCATCACGCCGAAAATGAGCGAGAGCCCGCTGCCCACCAGAAACAGCAGCGCACCATAGGAAATTCCGTTGAAGACCTGGATCAGCCAGAATTGCGTGTTCATCGCTGCGGCCGACTCCCTAATCGCAACGGCTGCATGAGCTTACCTTACGACGGCTCGATCCGACACCTCGGCAGATGGCCGCAGCGTGCTGCGAGCTCTCTTCGGCGGACTGCGGTCGGCTGACCGCGGCTCGCGTCGGCTATTTGCGATGATTCCCGCGCTTCGGCGTTGCCGCTTTTTTGGGCGGAATGATCGGCAACAGGAGGTAGGGCCGCCGTCCGGCGCCGAAGTGCAAGCTGGTGACGCCGCCGAAGGTCTCGGGCGGACGGTCGCGTGCGTCGTCGTGCAGGAAGGGACCGCACCCCGTGAGCTCGTTCTTGAAGTTTGAGAGTTTGCCGCCGCTCGGCCCGGCATAGACATAGTCTTTTCCGCGGATGGTGAGGCCGATACGGTGGCGGGGCGGCACAACGATGGACGTCGGCCAGATCTCGATATCGAGCTCGACCACGTCGCCTTTTGCCAGCGGCTCGATCCTGTCGTGGGCGTGATAGGGGCGATAGGGCGTGGATAGCCGCTTGTCGAGCCTGCGGTGCGAGGCGCGCAGCCAGCCCTGACCCACGGGGGTGTGCGGATCGATGGCGCCTTGGAACACCACCTCGCCGAGGTCGCCTTTGAACACGCGCAGCACGACAAACAGATCGGCGTCCTCGGTGGACGATGAGACGAAGAGCTTGACTGCGGAAGGCCCGGTAATCTCGGTTTCCTCAATCAACGGCTCGCTCAGAAAGGTCACCCCGTCTCCCAATGCCTGGAACCGAATCATGGCCTTCCGCGCCGTCGGCTTACGCGCGAGCATGCCGCTTGCGGGATCGAGATAAAACTTCGTCCATTTCGTGCGCTTGAGCGGCCACTCGTTCTCGGCGCGCTCCACGAACTTGGCGATGTGTCGCACCTGCAGGAGCACGCGCGGCTGCCGCTCAAAACCGTTGTCTTTGTCGTGTAGGAAATAGTCGAAGAAGCGCAATTGGAGGCTGCGCCCATAATCCGTGTAGAAGTGCGTCCAGTGCTCGATGCCGTGCGCCTCGAGCCACTTCTGCTTGCTCGCGGCGCGCACGAAACCCTCGAAGTTGCCGCGCGGATGCAGGCCCTGGCCGCCCCAATTGGCCGCCGACAAGAACGGCGTCTTGACCTTGGACCAAACCGGTGAGCGCGCACGGTGGTATGCGTCGTCGAGCGGATGGGCGCGGATGTCCTCGCCCAGCGCGCTTCGGTTCTTTCTGAGTTCTTTTTCCGATAGCGTATGCGGTCCGCAGACGAGCTCGCCATGTACGCGGGACTGCTTGCCGCGCTCGCCCGCCCCGTATTGCACCGTCTTCACCTGCATGTCGTACCAGTTCTCCCAGAACGTGCAGACGATGCCGCCGTGATGGGTCATATCGCGGTACCAGTCGGCGGCGCCCTCCCAGATGCACATGGCGGCCAAGTGCGGCGGCGCAAGGCTCGCGACGTGCCACTGATTGATCGCGTAGTAGGAGATGCCGTTGAGCCCGACCTTGCCGTTCGACCACGGCTGCACGCCGGCCCATTCGATGCAGTCGTAAAAATCCTTCGTTTCCCGGGGCGAGAAATGATCGATAAAGCCGGGCGAGCACCCGCAGCCGCGCGAGTCGACGCGCACGCAGGCGTAGTCGTGCGGGACCCATTTCTCGGGATCGACCACCTCCCAGCTCTGGTAAAGGTTGCTCGATCCGGCGGTGACGTCGGGGTGCGCGTCGGCCATGCGTTGCCAGGCGCTCGGATAGCCATCCTGAAAAGCAAGGCCCTTCGCATAGGGGCCGTAGCTCAGGATCACCGGATAGCGGCCATCCTTCATCGGACGAAAGACATCAGCGCGCAGCACCACGCCGTCGTCCATCGTGACCGGCACGTCCCAATCGATGCGCATACCATCGCGCATCTCGCTGCGATGTTCGTGACTGCTTGCACGAGCGCGCGTGTCCCCGACCGAAGTCATTTGCGTTCTCCTGTTACCACGCAGGTCGTCGCCAAATTTTCGTGCGAGCTGTATAGTATGGTAGTCAGAATTCGTTCACAATTTCCGCAAGGGGAAAAGCCGTGAAACTGTTTTCGTTTTGGCGCTCGCTGGCGACGTTCCGGGTTCGCATCGCGCTCAACCTCAAGGGCATTGTGCCAGACGAGGTGATCGATATCGATCTCATGAAGGGCAAGCAACGCGAGGATGTCTTCCGCAAAGTCAATCCGATGATGGCATTGCCAGCACTGATCGAGAACGACGGCACGATGCTATTCGAATCGCTCGCCATCATCGAATATCTCGACGAGACCCATCCGCAACCGCCGTTGCTGCCGAAGGAGCCGAAGGCGCGGGCGCGGGTGCGCGGGCTTGCCCAACTCATCGCCTGCGACACGCATCCGCTGATCGTGCCGCGGGTACGCGAGTATCTTGCCTACGAATACAAGGTCGACGAGGCCGGCGTCTTGAAATGGGGACATCACTGGCACAAGGCAGCGTTGACCGCGCTCGAGACGCACCTGGCCGGCTCGCCGCAGACCGGCCGCTATTGCCAGGGCAATCAGATCACCATCGCCGACATTTGCCTCGCGGGGCAGGCGGTGGGCGCCGCCTATTTCAAATGCGACATAGAGCCGTTCCCCACGGTGAAGCGCATCGTCGACACCTGCATGCAAAATGATGCCTTCGCCCGCGCGCATCCGCTCAAGCAGCCCGGCGCGCCGCAGGCGGCATGAAGGACGCGCGCGTCGACGGCGCGGAGAGATCGACCAGCTAACGGGTGGACCCATGAAACTTGCAAGCTTCAAAGCCGCCGGCCGCACCAGCTATGGTGCGGTGACCGAGGGCGGGATAATCGATCTCGGTCGCAAGCTCACCCAATATCCGACGCTGCTCGATCTCTTTCGCGCGCAGGCACTGGCGCAGGCGCGCGCGGCAGCGACGGGGCGCCCGGACTATCAAATCAAGGACGTCGAGATGCTGCCGCCGATACTCGCGCCGGAGAAAAACATCTGCGTTGGCATCAACTATCCCGACCGAAGTGCCGAATACAAGGATGATCGCGAGGCGCCGAAATATCCCAATCTGTTTTGCCGCTTCCCGAGTTCGCTGGTCGGAACCGACCAGCCGATCGTGCGGCCAAAAGTCTCGGACAAATTTGATTACGAGGGCGAGATCGTACTGGTGATCGGCAAGGAAGGCCGCCATGTCCCGCGCGAGAATGCGCTCGCCATGATCGGAGGTTTTACCCTGGGCAATGAAGGCAGCGTGCGGGACTGGCTCCGCCACGGCACTTTAAACGTCACGCAGGGCAAGAACTTCGACCGGTCCGGAAGTCTCGGCCCGTGGATCGTGACCACGGACGAGGTCGATCCCGCAAAGCCGCTGCATCTGACGACGCGTGTAAACGGAGAATTGCGTCAGGAGGACTCCACCGATCGCCTGACTTGGGGCTTCGCCTGGCTGATCAATTACATCAGCACCTTTGCAACGATCAGGCCGGGCGACTTGATCTGGACCGGAACGCCGACCGGCGCCGGTGTGCATCGCAATCCGGCGGTGTGGCTCAAGGCCCGCGACGTGGTCGAGGTCGCGGCACCTGAGATCGGCGTCCTGCGCAACACGGTGGTGGACGAGGGCTAAATCCTGCCGAGATTTCCGCGTAAGTGGAAATGCAGAGCCCTGATCTACCTCTTCAGTTCATCAGCTCGGCAATCTTGCCGTCCTTCGCGCGGCCTTGCGCGTAGTATTGGCCGATGTTACGCATCAGCGCGGCGTCGGACACCGAATAAAGTACTGCGTCGCTCTTGCCGGTGTTGATGTGGCGTCGCCACAGGAAATTCGGTACCACGAAGATGTCGTTCTGCGTCCACTCGAAGCGCTTGCCGCCGACCTCTGTGGCGCCAGAGCCTTCGATCGCTACGTAGAACGTGCCGGCGGTCTCGCGCTTGAGCTCGGTCTCCTCACCCGGACGCAGGAGCTGCGCGGAATAATTCAAGGTCTTGAACACGGGCTCGCCCGTCACCGGGTTGACGAAATCGACCTTGATCCCCTCGTGCGGATCTCCCTCCTCCTTGCGCAGGCTGTGCAGAGTCTCGATCACATCGGCGCCGCGGTAATGAATGAGCGGCGCGGGGCTGCGACCGACGCCGATCTGGTGATCGACAAAGGCTGGCTTGATGCCGCCGCGGCCGTAAAGCGCCCGCGCGCGGCCTTCGCTCTTGGTCACGGCCTGCACCTTGGCGTTGCCCTGCGCGCCTGGCATGTCGTGGTCGACCCAGGCGGCGTCGAGGAACTCCATGAGCGGCCAATCCAGCATGTCGATCCAGATCACCGGCTCGCTCGAATCGTTGCCGTGGTCGTGCCAGGTGCCGTTCGGGGTGAGAATCAGGTCGCCGCGCGCGGCGGTGCAGCGCTCGCCCTCGACGACGGTGTAGCCGCCCTTGTCCGACAGGATGGTGCGGCTGGCGTTGGGCGAATGCAGATGGACGGGCGCGACGTCGCCGGGGTTGTAGATCGAGATGGCGCAGCGGATGGTGTTGGTAACCTGCAGTCGTCCGTTCAATCCGGGATTGAGCAGAAGGATGCTTTGGCGATCGGCAAAATCGATGGGCGAGACCTCGGCCTTGCGCGCGATCTCGGAGATACGATGCAGATACGGGCTGAACTCGCTCCAGCGCCACAGATGCGCAAGCGTCTTCATCTGATTGGCGGCCACGCGCCCGGACGCGAGCTGACCTTCGCCACTCGTGTCGCTGAACCAGGGACGCTGCGCCGGCGCATTGGCCTGGGTGCGGACCCAGACGTTGTGCTTGCCGGCCTCGGCGTTGATCTCTTCCATCAGCTCGCGAGCCTTGTTCGAGAGCCCGCCGGGGGCGGGGGCCTTCATTGTCACGGCCATGACGTTTTCTCCTGCAAATCCAGCAATTCGTCGGCGGCAACTATGCCCAGCGGACGCGATTTTATCCAGGGCCGCCGGTTCCGGCCGGCGTATAGCTGTCCCCGCAAGTTTGCAAGCGCCGACCTTGATCCAGGTCAATGCCTGCCGACCGGCCTCAAGCGGCTTTCAGAAAATCGCGCACCACCTCGGTGAAGGCCCGCGGCTGATCCATGTTGGAGATGTGCCCGGCGCCGGGAAGCTCGACGTAGCGCGAGCCCGGCAGCGCCGTGCAGAGCTTGCGCATGGCCACCGGCGTGACGCCATCCTTCTCGCCGGCCATGAACAGGACCGGCCGCGTCACCGTCGCCACCGCCGCGGCGTAGTCGTGGTCGGCGAGCGCCGCGGCGCAGCCGATGAAGCCGTTCACCGGCGTGCCGCGGATCATGCGGCGCACCTTGTCGATATGCGGTGGATTGGCTTCGACAGTCTCGGGCGGAAACCAGCGCGCGACCGTGGGCTCGACCAGCGCCTCGATGCCCTGCTTTTGGGCAACGACGATGCGCTCCTCCCATTGCTGCGTGCTCGTCGGTGTGGATTGACATGGTGAGTCACAGACGACCACCCGGTCGAGCCGATCCGGATGGGTTTCCGCCAGGCCGAGCGCGGTGGCGCCGCCCATGGACAGCCCCGCGAAATGCGCCTTCTTGATCCCGAGCCCGTCCATCAGCGCGAGGGCGTCGTCGAGCAGCGTCGCGAAGCTGTAGCGGCCGGCGG
>DATFQX010000122.1:0-4858 GCA_035263865.1 Xanthobacteraceae bacterium | reverse complement strand
CAAGGCGATGACCGATGAGCAGCTCGAACGGTCTCTGGAATTGATCGAGGAGATGATTGCGAAGCGCGATGCCGCGGCAAATGCCAAGGTTGTCGAGGGGGTGGCCGAGCCGGCCGCCCCGCCCGCGCCCCGCAAGCCAAGGCGCAAGACCCGTAAGAGTGACACCCGCACTGCCCGCCCGCGCCGCTCTGAAGAGGACGTCGTGTCATGAGCGACCACACGCTCCTGCTCGGCGGCCGCCTGATACGCGCGCAGGGTGACCATCAGTTCCTCCAAAAGTCCTTGAAGGGATCAGGTGCCATTTCGGTGTACCTGACGGTGTGCTCGATGTTCTTGTGCCCGAGGTAATGCTGCAAGGCCCGCGTGTCGTGGCCATCGTTAGCGAGCTTGAACCCACAGGCATGACGAAGCATGTAGGGGTGGATTGGGAATGCCATCTTGGCAGCCTCGCCGACGCGCTGGATGAGCCGGTGGAAACCGATGGGGCCGATTGGTCCGCCGCGCTCGGAAACGAATACGTAGGCGTCTTTGGGGTAGTCGCGGCGTAGCTTGCGCAGCGCTCGCATTTCGTCACCGCGGATCGGATGTACGCTGGCAATCCCGTTTTTGACGCGGCGAACATGCAGGCGACCCTCGGATAACTCGATCTGCTGCCATTGCAGGTCGCAGACCTCTGAGGCCCGCAGGCCGTGGCGGTAGGCAACCAGGATCATGGTCGCGTCGCGATGCCCGTAGCGACCATGCTTCCGAGCACGGTCCACCAGCCGGTCAACCTCACGCTCGGTGAGGTAGCGTCGCTTGACTGTCAAGTTTTCGATGGTTGGAGTGCGTTTTCTGGACCTCGATTTCATCGCAGTAAAGCTCCCATCCTTGAGGCTTACTGGTAATCTTCTCTTTTTTTGTACAGTATCGAGGTAGTGAACCTCGCAGAGGGAAGGCTAGTTCCTCCCCGTTCAGCTCCTCGGTGCGTCGGGTGCAAACGGATCATAAGGATAGCCGGCATACATCAGATTGGCACCCGTGACGCCCAACAGTGCTTCGATCTTCTCGACCGTTCTCCCAATTGCGCTGCGCGGGTCGCCGGCTTGAACCTGCCGCTTCAGCTCGAGGAGGGCCTTGTTGGCGCTATCGAGGCGCTGCGCGAGGACCGTTGCGACGTAAAGGAGCGCGATCGGGTCTATCCTGAGTATGGTGGCCGCATCGGCGACGTGAAACTGACAGGCTTCCAGCGCACGCACGTCCGCTGTGTGCGGCTGATCCAGCAGCACAGAGAGTTCGCCGAAGACGGCACCAGGTTCCGTCACCCTGGCGATCTCAATGCCTTCCTTTTCGACTGCGACTTTGCCCTCCTTAAGGATCAGCAGCCGGCCGGTTGTCGAGGCGGCACTGAGCACGGTCTCGCCGGCCTGGTACGTCGTGAGTGGAAGCGTGGCGAGCTTCCTCTGAAAGACGCCCATATCGGGAATGAGGGGCATGTTGCACCTGAGAGAGGGATCGCGTCGCTTCAGATTGAACACGGGACTTCCCTCCCGCCGTCAAGCGAAAGCCGGTGATGCCGCCAGGATAGCACATCGAGGTGCTTGAGCCATGAGGCGCATGTCCCCATGGCGAGCACGGCGTGGCGGTTGCTTTGTGGGGTTCTGATGGTCAGCAAGCGGGGTCACACGGAAGGTTCTCTCGAAGAATGTAGAGAGCTCCCGAGTGCTCATGCTGGGGAGCGCTCTCTGCACGCGAAAATCAAACCAAAACGCGAGGCTTTAGCGACCTTTTTAAGTCGGGTGCCGGGGTCTCGGTCCAGCGCATCTCAAAGGAGCGAGCAATGAGTCTGCAAGGGGCGCAGCAATGACGAGTGGTCCCTAGCTCACCAACAGTTTGTTACGGCGCGCTTGACCCCCCGGTAGGGGGGACTTTCCATTTTGAGAATTTAATCATGCCCCCTTTGACAAAAACCTGTCCAAAAATGGTTCTGTCCGATAAAGGGGGTAGCCTTTGTGTGAAAGACTTTTTTGCAAAAAAAAATTTTTTGTTGCCGGGAGAGATTCCGCTGGCGGCGTGCTCGCATCAGTTCTTCGGAACACTCTAGTGAAGGCCGGACACCTGATGCAGTTGAGCGTTGTGTCAGGCACTGTGCGGGGTCTCGCCCTCCAAGGGGGACAGGGACTTGCCGCCCCCATTCAGAGACCGCGCCAGTTAAGGCGAATTCGCGCATCTATCGTGCGACCGACATGCGCCTGCGTGCCACTAAACCCACTCCAAAGACCTGCTATACTGCGTCCGTAATCCTTGGCCTTGGGCTAAGCCCCATGAGGCGGCGGGACTTCATCGCACTCGTCGGCAGCAGTGTAGCCGGATGGCCGCTCGCCGCGCGCGCGCAGCAGCCGGCGATGCCGGTGATTGGGTTCCTCAGCAGCAGATCACCGGGAGAATCCGCGCGGGTAGTGGCTGGTTTCCGTCAAGGCCTGAAAGAGGCCGGCTACGCAGAGGGACGAAATGTGCACATCGCGTTCCGTTGGGCGGAGGGCCGATACGATCCATTGCCCACCTTGGCGGCTGAACTCGTCGACATTCAAGTCGCTGTAATCGTCGCAGCCGGCGGTACCCAAACAGGGCTTGCCGCCAAGGCCGCCACCTCGACCGTCCCGATTGTCAACATTGGCAGCGATCCCGACAGAGTGGGCCTCGTCGCCAGCCTCAACCGGCCGGGCGGCAACGTCACCGGGATCAGCGTGTTGAGCTGGCCGCTCACGCCCAAGCGACTGGAGCTATTGCGCGAATTGGTGCCGACGATTGGGATCGCCGGTGTGCTGATCAATCCGAACGGCGCGAATGCCGAACTCGAGTCGAGAGAGATCCAGGCGGCAGCGCAAGCGATCGGGCAGCAAATCCGTATCTTGAGCGCCGCGACGGAAGCGGACCTCCACACGGTCTTTACGTCCGTCGCTCAACACGGAATTGGCGCACTTGTCATCGGCGGCGATGCGTTTTTCGACAGCCGGCGCGACTTGATTGTTGAATTAGCGGCACAGCATGCAGTGCCCGCGATCTACTCGTTTGCCGCTCCCGGCGGTTTGATCAGCTACGCATCCAGCGTTCCTGAGGGTTACCGCCAAGCCGGCCTCTATGTCGGTCGGATTCTCAAGGGCGAGAAGCCTGCCGATTTGCCGATTCTGCAACCGACTAAATTCGAGTTGGTGATCAATATGAAAACGGCGAAGGCGCTCGGCATTAGCGTGCCGCCTACGCTCATCGCCCGCGCCGACGAGGTGATCGAATGATGAAACGGCGCGAGTTCATCACGCTGCTCGGCGGCGCGGCAGCCGCGTGGCCGCTCGCGGCGCGCGCGCAGCAAGCGAAGGTTTGGCGGGTCGGCTGGGTTTGGATGGGACGTTCAGCGGGCATTTCGCCGGAACTGGCCGGATTTCGCCAGGGTCTCAGGGACTTTGACTATGTGGAGGGAGAAAACATCATCGTCGATTACCGCTTCGCCGAGGGCCGCAAGGATCGCATTGCCGACCTCGTAGCCGAACTCATGCAGATAGGACCGGATGTTCTCGTCGGACTCGGCAACCCCGTCATCACCGCTCTCAAGAATGCAACTACAACCGTTCCTATCGTTTTCATGACGGGCGATCCCATTGCCGCTGGCTATGTGGCCAGCATGGCCCGACCTGGCGGCAACATGACCGGCGTGTCGATGATGCAAGGCGTTGCTGGGCTGAGGGCCAAACGCATAGAACTTCTCAAAGAAATTGTACCGTCAGCGACACGCTTAGGCGTGATGTTCAACCCAGACTCTCCAACTGCAGCCGGAGACCTTACGCAGGCGGAGCAGGCGGCGAAGGGGCTGAACTTGATCGTCAGGTCGTTCCCGGCGCGACGTGCCGAGGAGATCGACCCGGCCATTGCCTCTCTGGCCCGCGACAAGGTTGACTGCATGTACATCCAAGCCGCTCCGCCAGTGCCTGCTTTCGTTCCAGAGATCGGAACACTTCTTCTCAAACACCGGATTCCAGCCATTTCAGAGCTGCGTGATCTCGCGAGGAATGGCGCGGTCCTCTCCTATGGCCCGAACCTCTTCGATTCCACGCGGCGGCAGGTTTACTTCGTCGATCGAATCCTGAAGGGGACTAAGCCGGCTGATCTTCCGGTGGAGGAGGCGACCAAGCTTGAGCTCGTGATCAACCTCAAGACCGCCAAAGCGCTCGGCCTTGAAATACCGCCGTCA
Source organism: Xanthobacteraceae bacterium (assembly GCA_035263865.1). GTDB lineage: Bacteria > Pseudomonadota > Alphaproteobacteria > Rhizobiales > Xanthobacteraceae > VAZQ01. Next base: position 633 of record DATFQX010000122.1, on the reverse strand, counting down.
CTGCTCGCCACCGCCGACGAGGTGATCGAATGAAACGGCGCGAGTTCATCACGCTGCTCGGCGGCGCGGCCGTCGCGTGGCCACGCGCCGCGCGCGTGCAGCAAGCGGCCATGCCGGTGATCGGGTTTATGAGCGCGCGCTCGCCGGAGGATTCCGTGGACGGGCTCGAAGCATTCCGCCGCGGCCTGAAGGAGGGCGGCTTCACCGAGGGTGAAAACGTAGCGATCGAGTTCCGCTGGGCACTCGGCGACTACAGCCGCTTGCCGGCGCTCGCCGCCGATCTGGTGGGCCGGCAAGTCGCCGTCATCGTGGCGGCCGGGGGCGAGCCCTCTGGACTCGCGGCGAAGGCGGCGACCACGACTATTCCGATCGTGTTCGGGATCGGCGGCGATCCGGTCAAGGCCGGCTTGGTTGACAGCTTCAGCCGGCCCGGCGGCAATGTCACGGGCGTTACCCTATTGACGAGTCTGATGGAGCCGAAGCGGCTTGGGTTGCTGCGCGATCTCGTGCCGGGCGTCGCTCTGATCGGCGTGCTCATCAATCCGGACTTCCCGCCGGCCGCGCTCCAACTGCAACAGATCGAAGAGGCGGCGCGTGCCATTGGGCAGCGGATCGTCACAACCAAGGCCAGCA
>DATFQX010000121.1:0-2294 GCA_035263865.1 Xanthobacteraceae bacterium | reverse complement strand
GATTCCATGGCCACTGAGGATGGGCAGCGGGTACTTTCCTTAAGGTCTGAAGTCCACGACTCCGGCAGTGTGATGGTGTCCGTGGAGGACACGGGGAAGGGTGTTGAGCCGAGCGCCATTGATCGGATATTCAATCCACTGTTTACGACCAAAGCGCACGGCATGGGGATGGGGCTGGCGATTTGCCGGTCGATCATTGACGCCCATGGGGGTCGGTTGTGGATGACCGCCAACCTGCCCCGCGGTGCCATTTTTCACTTCTCGGTGCCCGCCCACCCGGACAGCGCATCGTAAAGGGGCGCTGGGCCTTGACGTGCCACCGACGCTGCTCGCCCGCGCCGACGAGGTGATCGAATGACGACGAGAGAGTGCCCCGACGATGAGGCTCATACAGTTCCGCGAGCCGGGTCCGCCCGGCGTGATGCAATGCTTGGATGCGCCCATCCCCGAGCCGAAAGCGGGCGAAGTCCTGATTCGCGCGTATGCGATCGGCGTCGGTATCCCGGATGTGCTGATCCGCGCTGGCACCTACCACCACATGCCGCCACTGCCGGCGACGCCCGGTACCGAGCTTTCCGGCACAATTGAGAAGGTCGGGGCCGACGTCAGCTCCCGAAGGGTGGGGCAGCGCGTGTACACCACGGCGCGCGAGCGTCCGCATCGCGGCGGCCACTATGCGGAGTACGTCGCGGCGCCGGTCGAAGCAACCTTTCTGCTGTCCGACAATGTCGAGTTCGATGCCGCGGCGACGCTCGCCAACTACCAGGTTGCCTATCACATCTTCAATGATGCGGTACGGCCGCGGAAGGGAGATAGCGTGCTCGTCTATGCCGCCGCTGGCGGCATGGGCAATGCGCTGATTGATCTGGCGAAGGCTGCGGACCTCACCGTGATCGGCGTGGTCGGCGGTACGGAGAAGGCACGCTTTGCCCGTGATCTCGGGGCGCACCACGTCATCAACCGCAAGGCCGATAAGGTTGACGAGGGTGTGCGCGAAATAACCAAAGGCCGCGGCGTCGACATCATCATCGATCCAGTTGGCGGACCGAGCATTCCCGGCAACGTCGCGCTGCTTGCGCCCTGCGGCACGCTCGTCGTTTACGGCGCGCTTGGCGGCAAGGCCGAGCTCGATCTGCAGCCGACGCTTCGCCTGAGCAAGAACTCGCCGGCGGTGAGGCAATTCACCATCCACACCTGGGACGACCTGATCGATGAACGCCGCGCCGGCATGCGTGCGATCATCGAGATGCTCGCTGCCCGCAAGCTTCATCCGCGCATCCATGCCCGTCTGCCGCTCGCCGACGCGGTACGGGCGCATGAAATGCTCGAGAGCGGCGCAGTCTTAGGCAAGCTGCTGCTGCATCCGTGAGGCCGTTCGAAACTAACACTGAAGTTTGGACTGGTCTTGGCACTTTTGCGACGTAGCAACATCGCGGAAGGACTTTCGCTCTCGGTTGAAGAGCGGTAATGCAGCGGACATCGCCCCACGATCGATTTTGACCCGACTCGGACATCGCTTTTCATGTTTGCGCTTTGATAACTTCTTTTCCCCCGCGTAAAATTCCATAACCTTTTGGCCAAGTGGGATGGCATGGAACTCCATGGCTGAAAAGCCCCCCAAGCGCCGGGCCATCGTCATCGGCGGCTCAATTGCCGGCCTATTCGTGGGAGCGTTCCTTCGCCGAATTGGCTGGCAAGTTGATATCTATGAACGCTCATCAATCGACCTCATCGGGCGCGGCGTCGGTATTGTTGCTACCCATCTGGAATTGTTTGAGGCTCTGGACAAATGCGGTGCTGGCACCGTCGATATTGGCGTCATTGTTTACAAGCGCATCACGTTCGACCGTAGTGGCAAGGTGATTGCCGAAAAACCGCTGCTTCAGATCGTCACATCATGGGACCGGCTGCGGCAGGTCCTACTAAAGGTGATCGATCGACAGTGTTATCATTTTGGGTATGTGTTCGAGCGTGTGGAGCAGGATGGCAGTGGCGTTCACGTCTATTTCGCCAACGGTCGCAATGAACGGGCCGATCTGCTGGTTGGTTGCGATGGCTTCAGGTCTAGCGTCCGCGGCCACCTCGCCCCGGAAGTGCAGCCGATCTATTCCGGTTATTACATTTGGCGTGGTGCGCCGAATGAATCCGATCTGTCGCCGGAAACCCGTAGGACGATGTTTCCCTATTTTTCCTTCTTCCTCGCCGATCAACTTCAGGCGGCTGGCTACCCGATTTCGGGGGCTGACGATGAATTACGTATCGGCCACCGGCGCTATAATTTTGTTTGGTATCGT
>DATFQX010000120.1:0-3574 GCA_035263865.1 Xanthobacteraceae bacterium | reverse complement strand
TCGGACCTCGCGCTTCGGTGCGAGTGCGGGCACGTGCGCGGCGTCGCAAGCGAGGTTTCGCCGTCCACCGGCTACCGCGTCCTCTGCTACTGCAAGGATTGCCAGGCGTTCGCGCGCTTCCTCGAGCGGGCGGACGTGCTCGACACCGCCGGCGGCACGGACATCTTCCAGATGCCGCCGGGGCGCGTGAAGCTCACCGCGGGCATGGACGCCATGCGATGCCTGCGCCTCAGCAACAGGGGAATCTACCGCTGGTACACCGATTGTTGCCGGACCCCGATCGGCAACACCGCGGGCCCGCGCGTCCCCCTGATCGGACTGATCCACTGTTTCATGGACCACGAGGCGGACGGCCATTCCCGAGACGTGGTGCTCGGCCCGCCCCTTTGCCGAATCTACGAACGCTCCGCCGTCGGGCCGCTCCCGTCGACGCCGACCGCGCCGCCGTCATTCAGGGTCTCCGTCCGCCGCGCATCGAAGATGTTCGGCTGGTGGATGCGCGGCCTCGCTCGGCCGACTCCGTTCTTCGACGATAGCACGAACGCTCCGTGCTCCGCGCCGCGCGTGCTCACGCGGAGTGAGCGCGCAGCCCTTTGAACGGCACTGCGCATGGGCTTCCCACGTCAGTAACCAGCAGGGATGCCAATACGTCTTTTGTCTCGAATGCGGAGCGCAAGCCAGTCTCGCCATTTTGGCTGCGCGCGTGGCGAGATGCTAATTGGGAACGGCATGGGTCATCTTTGACCTCGCCGGTTAGCTCGGTGGGGCGAAGATCTGACCAGCGCAGCTGCACGCGCCGGTGGCCTGCGCTTCATTAATCCAGCGAGCGCCGTTTGACGCGCTCCGATTGCGCTCACATAGAGCGCAAAGACACGCGTCGCGCGGTCCCAGACGTGCGAACGCCGGTAGCGCGCGATCGCCGACTGGAATGCCAGGCCCTGGATCGCGCAGAAAAAGAGCGTTGCCGCTGCGCCGACGTCGGTTGTGGATGGGAGATCAGATGTTCGAACCGCGTCGTCAAGAAGCGTCGTCACCTCGCGCTCGTACCATCGATGCAGAGCATGAAACTGCTCATGCAGAGCGGGGTACTCGTGGCGAATGTGGTCCGAAAACACGACCTTGGCGAGGCCCGGATATCTTATGATCAATTCGATGTGACCGAGAAACACCCGCTTCAGCACCCAAATGGGTGGCGGGTCCTGCCGATCGCCGCGGGCTTCGGACCAGACACCCGCAAGCCGGTCCTGCAGCCATCCGATCACCGCCATCCAAACCGCCCCCTTGGTCGGGAAGTGGCGAAACACCGCCGGCTGGGACAGACCGATCGTGTCGGCGATAAGTTGCGCGCTCACGGCGTCGGCGCCGTGCTCGGCAACCAGTTCGAGCGTCGTCTCCACGATCTGCCGCTTGCGCGCCGCCGCCGGCATGCGGTCGCGAAGCGTCGTCGCCCGCTTCAATCTTGCCTCCCTCAAGTTAGCGTTCACTAACTTTTTACCGCAGTCTGAGGCATGTCAAGGCCACTTGACCTGTTGAGGCAGCCGATTTGTTAGTATGTAATCACTAACTATAATGAACGGAACTTCCGCCATGAAGCCGATCCGAACTATGCGATACGCCGCCCTCTTGGCTGCTCTGTTGGCGTCGTCGGCCCTGGCGCCGATGCGCCAGGCCAGCGCGGCCGGACAGTGGGGCGAGGTGCATTTTCCCGTCTCCTGCCAAGCCGGCGTGCAGCAGGCATTCGATCAGGCGGTCGCCATGGTGCACTCGTTCTCGTTCGGCGACGCAGCCAACACGTTCGCCGCCGTCGCACGCGATGATCCCAACTGCGCGATGGCCTACTGGGGGCTGGCGACAAGCGCGATGGGAAGTCTCATCGCCGGCCGAACCGGTCCCACCGCGCTGGGAAAGGGCTGGGACTTCGTGCAACGGGCCAAAGCCGTCGGCGCGAAGACCCCGCGCGAGGGCGACTACATCGCCGCCGCCGAGGCGTTCTATCGCGACGCGGACAAGACAGACCAAGGTCAGCGCACGCGCGCCTATGCGGACGCGCTGGAGCGCATCTACGCCAAGTATCCGGACGATCCTGAGGCCGCGATCTTCTACGCCTATGCCGTTACCGCGCTCGCGCCGCCCACCGACAAGACCTACGCCTACCAGTTGAAGGGCGCCGCAATTCTTGAAAAGGCCTTTGCCGAGCATCCCGACCATCCCGGCGCGGTGCATTATCTGATCCACGCCTACGACCACACGCCGTTAGCCGGGCGCGGGCTCGCGGCGGCGCGCCGCTACGCCGCGATTGCGCCTTCGGCGCCGCACGCGCTGCAAATCCCGTCGCACATTTTCGCCCGGCTGGGACTGTGGCAGGAATCGATCGAGGCCAACCGCGCGGCGTCGAATGTCGACGATCTCTTCTGGAAATTTCTCGCCATGCGCTTCCTGCTCTACAGCTATCTGCAGACGGGGCAGGACCATGCCGCGAAGGACGTGCTCGACGAACTTGCCGCCATCGAGACCGTCAACGTCCATCACGTGAACGTCGCCTACGTGCTAGCCGATATGCCGGCACGCTATGCGGCTGAGCGGCGACGTTGGGACGAGGCGGCGGCGCTCTCCTTGCCGAGAAGGGACTATCCGTGGGCCCGGTTCCCGCAGGCGGAAGCCGTCCTCGTGTTCGTGCACGCGCTTGGCGCGGCACGCACCGGCGACGCGACGGCCGCTGCCAAGGATCTCGACCGGCTGCAGGAGTTGCGTGCCAATCTCGTCGCGGCGGAAGGCGACGTCTTCAAAGACTATTGGCTGACGCAGATCGATGTCCATCGGCAGATGGTAACCGCCTGGATCGCCAATGCGCAGGGCAGGCAGGAAGAGGCACTGCAGACGTTGCGGACGGCCGCCGACCGCGAGGATGCCATCGAAAGAGATCCGGTCGTTCCCGGCCCCATCATCTCGGCGCGCGAGTTGCTTGGAGAGATGCTGTTGGAGAGTGATCGACCGCAGCAAGCGCTGCAGGCTTTCGAAGCGGACCTCAGAAATGAGCCCGGCCGCTTCTGGAGCCTCTACGAAGCCGCGCAGGCGGCCGAGCGGGCCGGCGACCGTGAGCGCGCCAGGTCCTTTTACTCCGATCTTGTCGCGCAGACGGTGCACGCCGATCAAGATCGTCCGGCGCTGAAAGCTGCCAGGACGTTCTTGCAAGCCACAAAGGGATGACCTGCCGGGGCTGAAGATGAAGCACATCTCCCGCTATCATCCGCTGCTGGTGGCGCTGCACTGGGTGCTTGCCGTACTGATCATCGCCGAGCTGACCGTGGGATTCTTCGGGCTCGCGGCGCCCAGCTCCGAGCCCGGGAAGATAGGCATTCTGCGGCTGCACATGATGGGCGGAGTGCTGATTCTGGCCTTGATGGTCTTGCGCTTCATTGTCCGAATGCGGACGTCGAGGCCGCCGGCTGCGACGACAGGTTATCCGCTTCTCGATCGCATCGCGCCGGTCTCCCACTACGGCTTCTATGTGCTGGTCCTGATGATGGTGGGAAGCGGCTTTGCGACCGCGATCATCGCCGGGCTCGGCGAGATC
>DATFQX010000119.1:0-4972 GCA_035263865.1 Xanthobacteraceae bacterium | reverse complement strand
AGTTCATGATTGTCCCGTTTGTTATAGAGCATCGCCATACGACGCATTTCGGGAAGCAGGCTCCTAAGTAGGCTAAGCCGTTTGCCCACAAGATCAGCAGATACACATGTAAATCCTGTCGCGTTTCCGCCCGGGCGCCTCAGACTACCTAGAAGCTTTTCGAGTGGATCACAGCTGACTACGACGATTGGGATATTCTCGCCGTGCTCTTTCGCTGCGAGCAGCGCCGGTTCCCCTGCGGCAACAAACACGTCGATTTTGAGACCTGCCAAGTCGCGAGCAAACACGGGAAGCTGTTCATACTGACTATTGGCAAAGCGCGATTCGACAACAAGGTTCTTTCCTTCCTCATATCCAAGGTCGCGTAGGGGCTCGCGAAACAGTGCAAGCCTGTTTTGCTGGTCTTCGGCCGAGCCCAGCGCGAGCACACCGAGCTTGAAGACTCTTCCCGACTGCTGCGCGCCGGATGACGATGCGCAGAAGACGAGCACGATAACAAAGGCGAGGAGATTTGCGAGGCGTCTCATGGTGTGGCCTCCGTCCTAAATGGGCCTATTCAGGGAGCGGTCTACGCTGCAGCGATCAACATGGCTTGTCTCGGTCGGACCCTTCACTCAATCACGTCGTTGGCCCGGATCAGCAGCGCCGGCGGAAATTCGATGCCGAGTGTCTTGGCACTTTTGAGATTAACGGTGAGATCGAATTTGACCGCCCGCTCGATCGGGAGGTCGGCGGCCCGGGTGCCCTTCAGAATCTTGTCTACGAAAGCCGCAGAGCGGGCATAAAGGTCTACAAGATCTACTCCATAGTCCATCAGCGCGCCGGCTTCCGCGTGAGGCCTGAACCCAACCATTGGCAGTCTGTTCTGCAGTGCCAGCTCTGCAATTTGCCTGGCGTTAGAAATAGTCAGAGGTTCTTCAATGGCCGCGAGTGCTCGAGCCCGACTAGACGCTGTAACGATCGCACCGGCGATGTCGTCGCGCACTTTCACTTCTACAGGCACAAGCTCCACCCCCAATGCGCTGGCCGTCTCCCGCACGACTGGTAGGGCTCCGATGCTTCCGGGATTGGCAGGATTGATCAAAATAGCGACGCCGGTCAGGGCGGGGATGGCTTCCTTGATCAACTCGACTCGCTTGGCGCAAGTCTCGGCGTAGAAGAAGGTTAAACCGGTCAGATTCCCGCCCGGACGAGCGAGGCTCGCCACAAGCCCGATCTCGATGGGATCGCCCACAGCGGTCACCACAATCGGAATCGCCGAGGTGGCTTCCTTGGCTGCGAGTGCGCCGGGCGTGCTGTGGGTTACGAGCACATCCGGGTTGAGCTTCACTAACTCCGCTGCAAGCTCGGGCAGGCGGTCGTATCTGCCCCCGGCCCATCGATAATGGATGACGATGTTCTTGCCGTCTTCGTATCCGAGTCGGCGAAGGCCTGTTTCCAGCGCATCAATGAGGCGTCGATAGTCCTCGTACGAGAACACGCCGAGAAAACCGATCCGGTACGTCTTCCTGGAAGGCTGCGTCTCTGCCGCAAGCGGCCAAGTTGCCGCGCCACCGAGCAGCGTGATGAAGTTGCGCCGCTTTATCCCGAACATGGGGAGTTCCTCCCCTGTCGTCTCGCGTCATCGTCGAGGCCAATCGGCGGGCGGCGACTGACACTCGGCTTACCGCACCTTCAATCTGCCGCAGAGTAGCCGGCAAGTTTGGCACAGACCTGCACTGTTCTGAATCAGGGACGCTGCTGCCCCTGTGCTTGCGACCAAGGATAGCACAACGTCGTCCGGCAGCAGGTCGCTGCACTGCGGCATATCAGCCCGCTCCATGACCGCTATGGGTCCTTGGCAGCGGACTTCACCGGATAACGTTGTGATGTCTCAGATGTGCCGCAACCGGACTTATGCAGTGGAGCAAACTGAATTGCTATTCGATTACCTCGTCGGCGCGGGCGAGCACGGTTGCCGGCACGTCGATGCCCAGCGCCTTGGCGGTCTTGAGATTGATGACCAGTTCAAACTTCGTCGGAGCCTGCACAGGAAGGTCGGCCGGCTTCTCGCCCTTGAGGATGCGGTCGACGTAGCCGGCTGCTTGGCGAAACTGGTCGACGAGATCGGGCCCATAAGACATCAACCCGCCGGCAGTGACAAAAAAGCGGTCCCAATAGGCCGCCGGCAGCTTGTGCCGCGCCGCCAGTGTGAGGATTAGCTCGCGATGCCGCAGCGCCGCAGCGCTCGACACCGGGATCAGACCTCCGTTGGGAGAGCGCGCGAACGTGCCGACGGACTGTTCGATTTCGGTGGGATTGCGCATGTTGATCGGGATCACCTCCACGCCCAGCGGCGGCGCCACTGCCTGGATGGTGGCAAACAGGCTTATTGCAAAGGCTTGGCTGGTATCGCGAAGGACTGCAACGCGCGTCACGCCTGGTGCGATTTGCTTGAGCAGCTCCAGCCATTTTCCGGCCATGCTGAATTCCATTGACATGAAACCAGTGGCGTTGCCGCCCGGTCGTGCCAAGCTGTCGACGAAACCGGAACCGACCGGGTCGTTGCCGAGTGTGAACACGATCGGCACGGTGCGGGTGGCCTGCAGCAACGGCTCCACGGTTGAAGAGCCACCAGCGAGGATGATGTCGGGCGCGAGCGCGGCTATTTCCGCTGCGTGCTTGCGAAGCTCGGCGGCATTGGGCGTCCCCCAGTGGGTGTCGATGTGCACGTTTCGGCCGATGGTCCAGCCCAATACCGCCAGCGCCTGCAGGAACGCTCCGAAGCGTGCCTGCCATACAGGATCCTCCGCGGCGGCGGGCATGAGCACGCCAATGCGCCGCACACGCTGGCCCTGTTGCGCGCGCGCCGCGAGCGACCACGCCGCCGCCGCGCCGCCGAGCAGCGTGATGAACTCGCGGCGCTTCACTCGATCACCTCGTCGGCGGCGACGAGCAGCTTGTCGGACACAGTGAGCCCCAGAGTCCGGGCGGTCTGGTGGTTGATGATGAGTTCAAACTTCGAGGACTGCACGGCCGGCAGGTCGCTGGGCTTCGCGCCCTTGAGAATGCGGCCAGCGTAGAGGCCGAGCTGACGATACGCCTCCCCAACGTTGGTTCCGTAGCTTATCAGGCCGCCGATTTCGGAATATTCACGCCCTGAATAGATCGCCGGCAGCCTGTGGTGCGCCGCAAGCTGGACCAATTGGACACGCCGGCAATTGAAGAAGGCGTCGTTGCCGACGAAGAGCGCGTCGGACCGTTCCTGTGCAAGAGTTGCAAATGCCGCGTCGATCTCCCGGCCGGTGCTGGCGCGCATGATTTTGATTTGCACCCCCATCGCGCGTGCGGCCGGTTCGATGTCCCTCAACGTGGTCTCGAAGGTATTGGGACTGGCCGGATTGACTAAGACGGCCACGGCGGCAGCTTGCGGTACGAGCTCGCGCAATAGCTCCAGCTGCTTGGCCACCAGTTCGGAATTGAAAAAATTGATTCCCGTCAGATTACCCTCCGGCCGCGCGAGGCTCTTGACGAGACCGAGCCGCACAGGGTCTTCGGAGACGATGAAAAGAACGGGGATCGTCGCGGTCGCCGCCCCACTCCCAATGATGACCGTCATGCGCCGGCGAACCAGCTCGGCCGCCAGTTCGGGCAGTCGGTCGACCTTATTCTCCCCCCAGCGGTAGAGGATCGTTACGTTGTCGCCTTCCACATAGCCGGCCTCGCCAAGACCCTGGCAAAACCCGCGCAGACGGTCCGCCATCGCGTCGGGCAATCTTGCGTCGAGGAATCCGATCACGGGGATTGCCGGCTGCTGCGCGCGTGCCGCGAGCGGCCATGCGGCTGCGCCGCCGAGCAGCGTGATGAACTCGCGACGCCTCAACCGATCAAATTGCATTCGATTTCCCACCAGCCAAGTAGAATTGCAGGATATCGAATTAGCAATGGTCAGTCAGCGGGTCTGCGAACGGTTTCACGGAATATCGGATCATGACCGCTGCGTCAGTCTGGTTTGATATTCGCAGCCCGGATCACTTCTTGATGACGCTACGGCATAAAATTAAGGATCGTCGGCCAGCAGTCTTAGTTCCTTCGCACGATCGGCTGTTGCGTTGAGAAAGCACTCGTTAGCGGTCACTCTTGCGGCGGAGCCGCCTTCCGGATCGGTGTAAAAGCCGCAGTTGGCATCCCGGAATTTTATCCAAGCACGCTGCGCTTCAACCAATGCGTTTTTTCGCTCTGTCGGGAGCTTAGAAATTAGCCTCTTATAATTTTCATTGAGCCGAGCATCTTGACGTCTCGTTTCAGCAAGTATGCAATTGATCATTTCAATAGTAACCCCATTCGATTTTGCGAGGCAGATCGAGTATTCTTGCGTCATTTCCCTCTCCGCAGCGTCGCTTCCCCGCACCACAACCAGGAGGACCAGCAGGCACGCGACAATCCCTAACGCGACGGCTAAAAGCAGTCCGACCGTCTTCATGAGAGGGCGAAGGAGAGCGCGGACATCGGACCTCATAATCCGTTCTCCACCGCCAAGATGGGACACCATACTAGATTGAATTGCATCCGATCCCTGCCAGCCTAGGGTCGGATTGCAGGGTACCGAATGCGAACATCGAGCAGCGATCCCCAAGGCGCTGTGTCGATTTCGCGGAACGGGCATTAGCGCGCGCCGCAAGCGGCCAGGCCATTGCACCACTGATCAGCGTGATGAACTCGCGGCGCTTTGTATGACGCGAAAGAAGCATAGTGAGAGGTGACGGGGGCCGGTTCACGACATCACCCCCGTCGCGACCGGAAGCCCGCAGGCGCTTCGGATTCGAATCCGCGAATGAGCTTGGAGCTCCAGTCGCTTCTTCCATACCCGAACAGTTGCGTGGGCGCGAGCCCGCATCAGCAAGGAAGGGATACGAAGATGCTCTCGTTTTGCGGAATCGACGTGTCGAAAGATCGTTTGGACGTCATGGTGTTGCCCGAGGAGCAATGCTGT
>DATFQX010000118.1:0-7760 GCA_035263865.1 Xanthobacteraceae bacterium | reverse complement strand
CGCGTCCGGCGTCGCAGCCGCCTGCGCCGCAAACAGCTGCGGCAGCGTCGCAGCCGCCAGCACGCGCTCCGTCGCGTTCCAATCTTGCAGGATCGTGCGCCGCTCCGCCGCCGACAGAATCTCCAGCCGACCAATCGCGACGTCCGGATCGCCAATAGCCGTCAACAGCCGCAAGTATCTTTGCTGATGGTCAGCAAGATCGGCCGCGGTATGAAATGTCGGATTGGCATCGAAGTCGATTCGAAGCGGACCACCATCTGTGCGGTCGTAAACAGCAATCGACAAGTCCTCGACCGGGCCGAGTGAGAGGTTATGTGCGACGGCGTTATTGCCCGCAAAACTAAAATCATAATTGAACCTCATGATATTGACACTGAGCCCGAACAGCGTTTCGCCGTTGGCGATTCCACCAACATCCCGGCGCAGGTCTGTAATTTGATAACGTTGGTGCTTTAATACTCGACGCATCTGCCAAGAGGTCTGGCCTAGAACTTCTGACACCGCCATGTCCGGACGAATTGCCACACGCAGCGGCAGCACGTTGGAGACCATGCCGGGAGTGCGTCTCAACACGTCGCTGCGGGCTGCGACGGGGAGGCCGAAAACCAAATCCTTTGCGCCCGTGAGGCGATGCAGGAAGATCGCCGTCGCCGCACTTATGATCTGAGCTACGCTTGGGCCGGTGCGGCGTGCGATCGAGCGCAGATCGTCCGCACTCCGTTGTGGCAGGTAGGCGGTGTTGCGCAGGAAACCGCGCGAGTCGCTCGACGCGCGGCCACGAAGGGTGACCGGTTCAGGCCGGTCGGCCAAATAGTCGATCCAATATCGCCGGTCTTGCGCGAACTGTTCGGACGCACGATAGCTGGCGTCCTCTTCCAGCAGGACAGCCAGAGACCCAAATGAACCATCATGCGTGGTTCGTCCAATCGTGAGCTGCGTATAAACATTCGCTACTCGGCGGGCGATCAGCCACATGCCGAAAGCGTCCATCACGATATGATGATAGCGCGCATACCAATAGAACCGGTTATCCGCCGCTTTGAACAAAGCGTATCCGAACAGCGGTCCGCGAGTTGGCTCGATCGGCCGTGCCAGATCAGCCTGCATCCATGATTCCGCAGCGGCGCGCGCGTCAGGCTCGGCGCTGACATCGATAAAAGGCATCGACCAAGAGGATGGAGGGCCAATGAGCTGCCGTGGGTCCCCAGCGTGGTCAATGATTTGCACACGCAGTGCGTCCGTTTCGGCGACAACTTGTCGTAATGCTCGCTCAAACAATATGGGATCCACGGGTCCGTGGATCTCGATGTACTCACCAATATTGTATGCGGGACTAGATGGATCGAGCTGCTGAGCAAACCAAATTCCAAGTTGGGCAGCTGACAGTTGGAGCATGTTATTGTTCTGAACGCGCGCCCAGTCGGTTTGCAGCCTGTCACCAAAACTGCGATTGAGATCAGACACCGACACGATGACCCTGTTCAGAGCAATTGAGCCGTGGCGCGGGGGTGCTCGAGCTTCTGCAGAGGCCCATTTGTACAGGTAGAAACCTGCATTGTCATGTGTGTAGGACTACGGGAAGCATCTGGGAATACAGCACAAACGCCTAGTGCCCGTGAGGGCTATGTGCTAGACTGCTCAGTGGGCGGCGCCTGCGGTCACGCATCGATCAATTTTGGTTGAGTCAACTTGATCGCGCGCTAGGCCTTGCGTCAGGTGATGAGAAAGGATCCGTATATGGCACAGGAAACGACCGGGGCTGGCACGGCGGGAACTAAGGATCCGGGCACGACCGGTTCTGACACGACCGGAATGACAGACCAGGAGCGCGATCAAGTTGCGTCGAAATTGGTCGAGCGTTTCTCGCTGTGGTCTGGAGCTGCCGGACTCATCCCCATCCCCTTGGTCGATATGGTTGCAGTTGGCGGAGTTCAACTCCAGATGTTGCGCCGTCTCTCGGAAATTTACGGCGTTCCGTTTTTCGAAAATCGAGGCAAATCGATCATAGCCAGCTTAGCGGGAGCGGTCATCCCAGAGAGCATCAGGACGACTACCGTGATGGGTGTCGGCAGCGTTGTGAAGAGTTTACCAGGAGTCGGAACGACGATCGGCGCGGTTACGATGCCGGTGGTCTCCGCCGGCGCTACCTACGTGATCGGCAAGGTTTTCATGCAGCATTTTGCTTCGGGCGGAACGCTGCTTGATTTCAATCCTCCCGATTATCGTGAGTTCATCAAGGTCCAGAAAGAAAAGTTCGCCGCCCGCTCGGCAGCAACGCCGTCCTCCGGTTCCGCTTCGGCCACGCGAAGTGCATCGAGCAAGGGTGCTGCGACTAGCGGCCCTTGATCGCTATCGGCTTTTAATCCATACCGACGTCGGTATGGACCGGCCGGGCCCTTGAGGTCAGAGACAGAGATCATGACGTAATGACGGTGGCGCTCGTTGTTATAATCTACATCGTGTTCTGCATTCTCACGGGGCTCTGCGGCAGCCAACGCCGGATGGGATTTTTCGGCACATTCATAATGTCACTTTTCATCACTCCCATTGTGATGCTAATCGTGCTGAAACTAACCGCGCCATCAGAACGCGTCGAATGGCGTCACCGCCCGCAGAGCGACTAACTGCCGTTAGACGAGAAACGGCAGTTTCTCTGCGCTCGTAGGGGTTGACGCGCGACGCGTGCAAACGGGCCACATCCACCGATGTCTTTCTTCACGCTCGTTCGCCGTGAAATGTACGGCTCCCTGGATCGGCTGATCGTCATATCCGCCCTGGGAGGCATTAGCACCGCCGCGATTCTAACCGCGATCAATTCCGGCGCCCAGGCCGCCGACAGCGGTAAGGTCAGCCTCTGGCCAGCAGCGCTTTTCATCATCGCGCTTTTTCTCTTCATCAAGACACAGCATTACATTTTGATCACGTCAACCGCCGAGATCGAGGCGATCATCCACAAACTGCGGCTGCGCCTGATGGATCACGTGCGGCACTCCGAGCTTCTTCCGCTAGAATCGATCGGCCGCGGGGAAATCGTCGGCGCCATCACCAAGGAGACCGCGACGCTCACGCAAATGAGCAACACGCTCGCTTTCGCGGCACAAGGCGCAGTTCTCATCTTCTTCGTCGCAATGTATGTTGCGTATCTGTCGCTCCTGGCTTTCGGGCTAAGCATCGTAATCGTGGGTATCGCGGCATTGGTGTTCCATGCCAGGAGTCGCCAACTCGCCATGGCCTCTCGTGAAGCGTCCAATTTGGAACACCGGCTATTCGATCGTCTGATGGACCTTCTGAACGGCTTCAAGGAGGTGAGGCTCAACAGCCCGCGTAGCGACGAGCTATTTGAGGATGTTGTCGAACTGTCGCGAGTCGCCGCCAACATCAAAATCCGCGCCCAGAGCGAAACCTTCAAGCGAATGGTGTTCTTGCAAAGCGCCCTGTACGGATTGCTCGGCGCTATAGCGTTCGCGGTCCCTACTTTCAGCGGCGCGTTGGGAGCAGAAACCGTCACGAAGACGATAACGGCCCTCGTGTTTATTGTCGGCACGTGTTTCGGTCTCGTTCAAGCAATACCTATCTTGAGCGCCGCAAACACAGCAGCGGACAATATCGAGCGGCTGGAGGCCAGGCTATTGGCGACTATTCCCATGGCCGAAGTTGCCGCAATTGAGCCCTCGAAGCACTTCCACAAGATCGAGCTGCGCAATGTCGTGTTCCGCTACGTCGACAAATGGTCCGACGCTGTTTTCCAAGTTGGGCCCATCGACTTTACTTTGCTATCTGGCGACCTCGTCTTCATCACCGGCGGCAACGGTTCGGGCAAATCGACTTTCCTGAAGTTGCTCGCCGGGCTGTACAAGCCCGATTCGGGCGAAATCATCTTCGATGGGGTGCGCGTCAACGACAGCACGCGTCAGGCCTATCGCGAGTTGATAGCCGCGATCTTTCCTGACTATCATCTTTTCGAGAAACTCTATGGGGTTCCCGATCCCGATCCAGCCGAGGTCGACAGTCTGCTGACGCAATTCCGGCTGCAGGACAAGACGCACCTTACTGACCACCAGTTTAGCACTCTTGATCTATCGGCCGGCCAGCGCAAACGTCTGGCGCTCATCGTAAGCTTGCTGGAGAAGCGGCCGCTGCTGTTGCTGGACGAGTGGGCCGCCGATCAAGACCCGGAATTTCGGCGCAAATTCTACTATGATCTGTTGCCGGAATTGAAGCGGAGCGGCGAGACGGTGGTAGCGATAACGCATGACGACCGCTATATCGACGAAATGGATTTGCCCGCTCGCAGACTGCGCATGGAAGACGGCCGGTTCGCTGCGCAGCAGACGGTGGAGAACAGGTGATGAAAGCGTATCTGTGGTCAGATGGGGAGCCGCTCCCGACGACGAGACGCGCCCGGTGGCGGCGGTTCGCTGAACGCCATCTCCCGAGTGTCGTGATCTACTTGATGGTCCTAACACTCGTGGCGGTGGTGCTCTACCCTCACATGGTGGTAACAGTTCCCAGCGGCGACGTCGGTGTCCTGTGGAAACGCTTTGGCGGCGGCACGGTGCTCGACCCGCGGCGGTTGAAGAATGAGGGTTTCAATCTCATTTTGCCCTGGAACCAAGTCTTTCTGTACGACCTGAGACTGCAATCCTTTACCGAGTCCTACAACGCCATCTCCAGCGACGGCGTGAGCCTGACGGCGACAATCATCGTCCGGTTCCGGCTCCAGCGCGACGCGGTCCCCGTGCTGCACCAAGCGATCGGGCCAAATTACGAGCAAGTACTGGTGCAGCCTGGAATCGGCAGTCTGACGCGCGAGGTGATTGCTCAATACACTGCCGAACAGGTCTATTCGACCGCTCGCCAGGAAATTCAGGACAAAATCCGCAGCCTTGTGGAGGACAGGCTGTCCGAGAAGATGATGGAGCACGAAGGCGAAGAATCATACCGAGTCTCGATGAGGGACACCATCATCCTCTACGATATACTTGTGACTGGCATTGAACTGCCCGCGGCCATAGTCGCCGCCATCAATCGCAAAACCGAGCAATACTACATCGCGGAGGAATATAAGTTTCGCGTCGAGCGCGAAAAACGAGAGTCGGAACGCAAGAAGATCGAGGCAGAAGGCATCCGCGATTTTCAACAGACCGTCAGCCAAGGCATTTCGGAGTCCTACCTACGTTGGCGCGGCATAGAGGCGACGCTGCAGCTTTCGCAATCCACGAATGCGAAAGTCGTCGTCATCGGCAGCGGCAAAGACGGCTTACCGATCATCCTTGGCAACGTCGATACCCCGGCGCCGCAGGCAGGGAACACGCCGCCGAGCGGCACCGACACGACGAACAAGGAAAGCACCACGGCTGCCGGTCCGGCGGTGCCGTTGGAGAGAACACCCGCTGCCGGATTGGCAACGCCGACCGAAAAGATAGCGCCTGCCGGTTCGGGTAATCCGCCTGCCGCTGCTCCCGAGGCATCGCACTCGTTTTGGCCGCTCACTCTCTCCGATATCGAGACCTATCTTTACCGGATCATACGTCCCGAGTCGAAGCCGGAGCCGAAAGCGGAGCCCCGCTCAAGGCAGCCGTCCGACAGACCGCTCGCAGCGCAGCCGCAGTAGCGTCGGCCCTGCGAGCTGTGGCTCGGCGACGGGTCAAAAATTCCGGACTCAGTATTAGGCGCCAAGCACTAGCGGAGAAGGAACGCTTCAATCGAAGCGTCGCAGCGCCAACTCAGGTGCCGCGACCCCAAAGCCCGCAATACCGCCGCGCCACGAATTGCAGGCCGTTCTCATAGCCCGGCCAATTCGCGTATTTCGGCAACTTGAAATCCTTCTCGGCCGGTTCCCAGCATTTGCCGTCTTGCCCCATCTTCTTCATCTCGGCGGAGGCTTCCTGCATCAGCGTGAGGATGTCTTGCGCATCCTTCTTGGTGCCGAGTCGACCAGCCGGCTGGCCGGGATGTCCGGGGATCAGTTTCTCCCAGTCCAACGCGAGGACCTTCTTGATGAACTGCTCCGTTTCGAGCGGATAGATGTCGATGAAGCCGCGCCCGGGAAACGATCCGACGGGTATCGTGTCGACGACGAAGACAATCTTCTCCTTCGGTAACCACATCACCAAGTTCGAGTCGGAATGATTGAGGCCGAAATATTTCAGCTCGAGCGTAGTGCCGCCGAGCTTGATCGTGCGGCCGGCATCGCTGACGACCTGATCGGGGAGCGGCGTGTTCGGATCCTTGAGCACGGCGAGGCGCTCCTTGGCCCGCCGATGAGCGACGATGGTGGCGCCGGCGTCCTTGAACGGCTTGCCGCCGGCGATGTGATCGTAGTGGTGGTGGCTGTAGATCAGGAACTTGATCGGCTTGTCGGTCACCTTCTTGATCTCGGCAATGTAGTCCTGGCCGCCGGTCGGCCGGCCGTAGGCGATCGGATCGGTCGCGATCACCCCGTCCTTGGTGACGATGAACATCGATTGGTGGTTGCCGTTGCGGAATATGTAGACGTTGTCGGTGCCGTCGACCTTGGTGGTCTCGATTTGCGGCCGTTGTGCCTGCTGCGCCAGCCCCGTTGTTGTGAAACCGGCGACGCTCAACGCGACCGCCATGGCTGCGAGCCGTATCTGCGACATGATGATTCCTCCCTCACGCTTCTTGGGCCGCGTCGCCCGTTTCCGCGGCGCCGCCCTGCTGCGAGTTATAGTACAGGCGTGAACGAGATACCACGCGTCTCGCGCCGGAAGTCGTTGCGACGTGCTGGAGGCTTAGGTGAGGCTCTCACCGAAGGCCGGGGAGGAAGGCCAGTGCCACCAAGTGTGTAGCGATGCAAAATCTCAATTCGACGACCCGACCATTGCGCACGACAGCTTTGCGCTCGGCAAAACTGATTTGCACGTCGTGATGGTCAAGGAAGGTTTGGTCGAGTGGGTACACTGCCTTGTATACAGCCTCCTTGGCGACGAAAAGCATTCGTCCATGATAGGGGTCATCACCTACTCGCAGCCGCTCTTGCGGCGTTGCGACCAAGTCCAGCAATTCAGACGGCAATGATTCGGCCGGCTCGACGTCTATCCCTATGGCGCCTACATCGCGACCCATCCCGACGGCTGCAACCGCAACCCGAGAATCGTGGGCGAGCGAGCCGACAACGCCTGCGGGCCAGGCTGGCGCTCCCCCGGACGTTCTCGGTAACGCGCATTCGGGTTGTCCCAATCGCTTCAGGAGTTGACGTGCCACGATGCGAGCCGCGCCACTCGCACGCCGCACCTTGACAACACTCGAGGCGAAGGCAGGAGCCTCCTCCGGCAACAACGCATCCTCGTCGCCAGGTGAGATCAAGCGATGGCCAATCACGATGCCTGGAAAAGCGAGGGCATCGATTGCCGACTGAAGCGAGGGATCGACGGTCACGATCATTCTCGGGCGCGGCGGCTGCCTGCGCTCCGGCGCGCCCTCTATAACGGCAAATGATTTTGCTCGTTGTCAATCTTGTCGTGACAACCCGGCTGGTCCTATAGATCATGCAACGAGACGAAACGGCCGAAAGGGCGAGGCTAACGCTTTTCCAAGGTGGACCGCGTCTTGCTGGAAGCAATCGGGACCGTATCGCAGCGATGGGTCGGCTCGCCTCTCGCGCGCAAGGAGGACCAGGCGCTGCTGACCGGGCAGGCGCGCTTCATCGACGATCTCTCGCCAATTCCCGGAATCCGTTTCGCAGCGATCTTGCGCTCGCCCCATCCGCATGCGCGGATCGGGCGGATCGATCTCGC
>DATFQX010000117.1:0-2188 GCA_035263865.1 Xanthobacteraceae bacterium | reverse complement strand
AGAGCCGCTCCACGTCCACCTTCCGGTCGGCGATGAACTCGGCGCACTCGGCCTGGCCTTGCTTCGAGAACGTCCACGGCCCCACC
This sequence comes from Xanthobacteraceae bacterium, assembly GCA_035263865.1. GTDB lineage: Bacteria > Pseudomonadota > Alphaproteobacteria > Rhizobiales > Xanthobacteraceae > VAZQ01. The sequence continues at coordinate 2,102 of DATFQX010000117.1, read as the reverse complement.
AGCGTTACCTGCCGGCGCAGGAGATCCGGGCTGACGTCGAGCGTGACCTGAACCTGACCCCGCTCGCCGACGAAACAGGCGGTGCCCCACGTCGGTTGGGGCGCTTCGGCAAAAGGCACTCAGCCTCGGGTTACCGCTAGGTGATCGCCGGTGAGCCGAGGCTGTAGGTCTTTGGACTTGCCGCTCGATTGCTGTCGTAGCGCATTCGATTGTGGAGTTGGTTCTGGCCATGGTCGCAGAGCTGGCCGCAATGTCTCGTAGGCATGCGCCATTTGCAGGACGCCTAGATCGTCAAAACGGTGCCCGACGATCTGCAACCCGATTGGCAGGCCATCTGTATCATAACCGGCGCAGATCGAGCATGCTGGCTGCTCCGACATGTTGAATGGTGCTGTAAACCCGATATGTTCAAATGGCTTTGCCGGGTCGTTGCCCGGCGTCGCGTCGTTGACAGCATAGGCGGTAATCGGCGAGGTCGGACTGAGCAGAAAATCAAACTTGCGCATTGCAGCCACAGCCTTCTCACGCATCAGAAAGACTTGACCGAGCGCACGCAAAGCATCGGCAGCAGTGAGTTTCTCAGCACGCCTGCACCATGCGGCAACGAATGGCAGCACCTTGGCTTTTCGCTTTGACGGCAAGAGCTCGTATTCGGCAAGCAGGCGCGCCTGAAAGAAAACGTCCAGTCCATCAAGCATTCCGCGGGTGAAGAAGGGGGTCGCCGGCTCGACGATGGCGCCCGCGCGCGCAAACGCCTTGCCGGCCCGGGCGATTGCCTGGCGAACCGCTGGCTGCGTCTTGAGGCCGACACCAGCGTCGAGCATGAGACCAAGTTTCTTACCCTTCACCTCGCCTGTCAGCGATGACCAGTCGATCCCGCGATAGGGCAGCGCCGTGTAGTCGCGAGCATCGGGTTTACTTAGTACGGCCATCAGCAACGCACCATCGGTGACGGTGCGCGTCAACGGCCCAGCGACGCGGCCGAGATACGGCGGATAGATTGGAATACGTCCAAGGCTGGGCTTGAAGCCGAATATTCCATTGTGCGCCGCCGGCAACCGCACCGAACCTCCGATGTCCGTGCCAAGCGCAAGCGGGCCGTAGCCGGCGGCAATCGCAGCACCCGCGCCGGAACTTGAGCCACCAGAGTTCCGCGCAAGATTCCAAGGGTTGCGCGTGGTCCCGTGCAGGCTAGAGAGCCCAGACGACAGCATGCCAAAGTCGGGCATCGTAGTCTTACCCAACAAAACGCAGCCGGCTTCCCGCACGCGGGCCGTCGGGGGAGCGTCGGAGGCGCTCGGTGTCATGTCGCCTGCCGCGGTGCCAAAAGGCGCAGGGATGCCCTTCACGGCGATGTTGTCCTTGATCGTGATAGGCACACCGTCGAGCGGGCTGAGCGGCTTACGCCGGCGCCACCGCTCCTGTGAAGCAGCCGCCATCGCGAGCGCACCAGCCGCGTCGATGACGTACATTGCGTTAATCCTCTTCTCCCAAGCATCGATGCGGGAAAGCACGGCGCGCGTCACTTCGACGGGTGAGAGCCTTCGGGTGCGATAGGCGGTCGACAGCTCGTGGGCGGAAAGGTCATGAAGTGCGATCATCGCAGCTTCCGAAACGTGAACTTGGTCTTGGGATTGGTAAACCATCGACGAGGACGGCCCAGTCATGTGGGGTTTTCCCCAACACAGCGGCACTGCATTGACGTCAGTAGGAGATTTTACTTCTAGATCGCGGCTTCCGAGGCCTTATCGAAGAAGTGCAGCCGATCGGGCCGCACGACAAAGCGAAGCTTGTCGCCACGCTTAGCCCTCACCGTGGGTTCGACTGCCGCCACCATGGTCTGGTCGCCCACCTGCAGGTCGAGCAGAATCTCGGAACCCAGCTTCTCCACCACCTCGACGACAGCGTCAAAACACAGTCCGGCGGCATCGCTGCCGTTAGACAAATGCAAGTCTTCTGGTCGGATGCCGATGGTCACATCCCGCTCGACATAGGGCGCAAGGCGTGGAGCAAGCTCCGGCGGCACCTCAATGCCGAAGCCGGGCTTGTGCGCCCGCAGGGCGTCTTTCTCGCCACTCACTCGGACAGCGGCGAAATTCATG
>DATFQX010000116.1:0-7121 GCA_035263865.1 Xanthobacteraceae bacterium | reverse complement strand
TAGAGGCTGGCGGGTTAATCAGCTATGGCCCTGATATCGCCAACGGGTATCGACAGGCTGGTGTGTACACGGGCCGGATCCTGAGTGGCGCAAAACCGGCTGCGCTGCCAGTTTGGCGCCCAACGCACTTCCTACTCATTCCCAACCTCAAGACCGCGAACGCACTCGGACTTGCGGTGCCAGATCGGCTGCTCGCGCTCGCCGACGAGGTGATCGAGTGAAGCGGCGCGCGTTAAGATACACTCTCGCTTGATGGAACGGTTCCTCAAACCCACTACACACTGGAGAAAGGTAGCACTCATGAGGCGGCGGGATATTCTGACCGGCGCTGGATCAATTGCTACCGGCATCGGTTTCAGCTTTCCAGCGCCAGCGATCGCGCAGGGCATCCGACGATTCAAAATGGTGACAGATTGGCCGGAGGATATGCCGGGCCTTCACACCAGCTCAGTTCGGTTGGCGCAGGCGATCGATGCCGCGAGCGGCGGACGCATCAGGATCGAGGTTTTTCCATCCGGTGCCCTGGTCCGCCCATTCGAGACATTCGATGCGGTGAGCACCGGCATCGCTGAAATGTATCACTCGAACGAGTACTACTTTGAAAAAAAGTCGCCGGCGTTCAATTTTTTTTCGACGGTGCCTTTTGGCCTTACAGGCCCTGAACTGTTCGCATGGGTGCAACACGGGGGCGGGCAAGAGCTCTGGGATGAGCTCAGCGGTCAGTTCAACATCAAGCCATTCCTCTGCTGCAACACCGGCACTCAGATGGGCGGCTGGTTCACGCACGCGATCACCTCGGCGGACGAGTTCAAGGGGCTGCGCTATCGGATGCCCGGACTCGGCGGCGAGGTGCTTCGGCGGCTCGGCGCCATCGTGGTGAACCTTCCGGGAGCTGAAATAGTGCCGGCGCTAACGTCCGGTGCCATCGATGCTAGCGAATGGGTCGGCCCTTGGCTCGATATGGCGATGGGTCTCCACAGAGCGGCGAACTATTACTATTATCCCGGCTTCCACGAACCGGGTACGGCCACAACGTTCGCCATCAACAAGGGCGTGTGGGGTAGCCTCGATGCGAGCCACCGGCGGCTCATCGAGGATGCAACGACGGCGGAATACATCCGCGCCCTTGCTGAGTTCAATGCCAACAATGCGCTGTGGCTAGGCCGGTTGCGCGACGAAGGCACGGCCAAAATCCTGCAGTTTGACGCCGCAGTGTTGAAAGCCTTTCTTGCGATCAGCAAGGACGTCGTCGCTGAGGCCGGCTCCGGCAATCAGCTTTCACGGAAAATCTACGCGAGTTACGAGAAGTTTCGTAAGTCGGCGATGAACTGGAGTGACATTGCCGAACGCGCCTTTCTCAACAGCCGGCTCGCTTGATCTGTAGATCATCGTGGGTCGGAGGTAGGGAACCCCAGACCATGCACTGGCCGACAACACCGCACGAAGATCGTGCGGACAACCTGCGTTGGCTCGCAGAGCTTCGGTGCGACATGGACGTTATCAAGCGATCCGCCGGCTATTGAGGAACGAGCGCTCGGCGGTGTCGCTCCAGTCTTTGATCAACCCGAGGAATTGCTGGTAACTCGCATAGATTTTCCTGGAAACGTCGTCGCGGACGCCGATCTCCGCAACGACTTCGTTGCTGATCTCGAAAAAGGTCTTCAGCAGGGAGTCGTCGAATTTCAGGATTTTGACGGTGCCTTCGTCGCGCAGTTGACGAAGCGACCGTGAGTTGTTGGCATTGAATTCGGCCAAAGAGCGCATGTACTCGCACGCGGCCATCGCCTCGACGACTCGGCGGTCGTCCGCATCGAGGCTCTCCCACACGCCCTTGTTGATGCCAACTGCGGTGCCGGTGCCCGGCTCGTGGAAGCCCGGGTAGTAGTAATAGCTGGCCGCTTTGTGGAGACCCATTGCCATGTCGGTCCAGGGATTGGCCCATTCAGTGGCATCCAAGGCGCCGGATTTGAGCGCCGGCACGATCTCGCCGCCGGGCAGGTTCAACACGATGGCGCCTAGCCGCCGGAGCACCTCGGCGCCGAGCCCAGGCATCCGGTAGCGCAGCCCCTTGAACCCTTGCCGCGAAGTGATCTCGCGCGTGAACCAGCCTCCCATCTGGCAACCGGTATTGGCACAGAGGAGCGACTTGATGTTGAACTGCGCAGTGAGCACGTCCCACAGTTCCTGCCCGCCGCCATACTGAACCCACGCGAACAGCTCATCGGCCGTAAAGCCGAAGGGGACGGCCGCGAAAAAATTGAACGCCGGCGCCTTCTTTTCCCAGTAGTAGTCGCTCGCGTGATACATATCGGCGACGCCGGCACTGACCGCGTCGAACGCTTCGAACGGGCGCACGAACGCTCCGGCGGGAAACACGTCGACCTGGATGCGGCCGTCGGTGCCAATGCCAATCATCTGCGCAAGACGCACTGCGCTGGCGTGAAGACCCGGCGTGTCTTCCGGCCATTCGGTCACCATTTTCAACCGCCGGACTCGCTGCGCGATCGCGGGCACGGCAAAGCTCAAAGTCGCGCCGGCAACCGCGCCAGCCAGAACTTCCCGCCGTCTCATGTCCGTTCCTTTGCGACGCACCGGGTTTCGATTACGCGAGCCTGCGGCTGTTGAGGAACGCGCGCTCGGCGATATCGCTCCAGTTCATGATCGAGACGCGAAACTCCTGGTAGCTCGCGTAGATTTTCCTGGAAAGCTCGTCGCGTGCGCCGATTTCCGCGACGACGTCATTGCTGACTGCGAGAAAGGCCTTCAGCAAAGAGTTGTCGAATTTCAAGATTTTGACGGTGCCTTCACCGCGCAGCTTGCGCAGCGACAGCGCGTTGTTGGCGTTGAACTGTGCCAGAGAACTCGCATATTCGGCGGCCGCCACGGCCTCGATGATTCGGCGCTCGCGCGCGTCGCAACTTTCCCACACGCTTCTGTTGATCCCGACCGCCTGGGCGCTGCCCGGCTCGTGGAAGCCGGGAAAATAGTAATACCCCGCCGCTTTGTTGAGCCCGAGCGCGACGTCGAGCCACGGGCCGACCCATTCGCTCGCATCGATAGCGCCGGATCGGAGCGCCGGCATGATTTCGCTGACCGGCAGCGTCACCACGATCGCACCAAGCCGCCGGAGCACTTCGGCGCCCGGCCCGGCCATGCGGTAGCGCAACCCCTTGAATCCATTCGGCGAGGTGACCTCACGGGTGAACCAGCCTCCCATCTGGCAACCGGTGCTGCCGCAGAGGAGCGACTTGACGTTGAATTGTCCGGTCAGCGCGTCCCACAGCTCCTGGCCGCCGCCGTACTCGACCCACGCGAAGAGTTCATCGGCGGTGAAGCCGAAGGGAACGGTGGCGAAGAACTGCAACGCGGGGGATTTGGCGGCGAAGTAACCTTCGTACGTGTGATACATGTCGGCGACGCCGGCACTGACCGCGTCGAAGGTTTCCAGCGGGCGGACCAGCGCGCCGGCAGGATAGACATCGATCTTGATGCGGCCCCCGGTCGCGGCGCCAATCGTCTGCGCAAGGCGAACCGCACCGGTGTGAAGACCTGGCGTGTCCTCGGTCCAGTCGGTCACCATTTTCAGCCGTCGGATGCCTTGGGCAATCGCGGGCGCCGGAAAGCTCGATGCCGCGCCCGTGGTCAATGATCCCGCGCCAGCCAGAACGTCTCGCCGCCTCATGGTTGCCCCTTATTTCAAATGCGACGTGCAGGTAACGATCAAGCAATTCGGCGGCTGAGAAGGACGGCGCCCTCGGCAATGTCGCTCCAGCCTTTGATCAACCCGAGGAATTGCTGGTAGCTGGCGTAGATCTTCCGGGAAAGCTCATTGCCGGATCCCATTTCGCCGACGACATCCTTGCTGATTTCGCGGTAGGCCTTCAGTATGGAGTCGTCGAGCTTGAGGATTTTCACGGCGCCTTCGTTCTGCAGCCGCTGCAGCGCCAGAGCGTTGTTCGTGTTGAACTCGGCCAGCGAGCGCGCGAATTCGGATGCGGCGGCCGCCTGGATGAGACGCTGATCGCCGGCATCGAAGCTTTCCCACACGCCCTTGTTGATGCCGACGGAAATGGCGCTGCCCGGCTCCTGAACCCCGGGGTAATAGTAATAAGGCATCGCCGTGTGCAGGCCAAGCGCCGTGTCAAGCCACGGCCCGACCCATTCGGCGCCGTGAATCGCGCCGGACCTGAGCGACTGCATGATCTCGCCGCCCGGCAGGACCAGCACCGTGGCGCCGAGGCGCCGGAGAACCTCGCCGCCGGGCCCCGCCATCCGGTAGCGCAGCCCCTTGAAACCCTCCGGCGAGGTAATCTCGCGGGCATACCACCCGCCCATCTGGCAACCCGTGTTGGTGCAAAGCAGCGACTTGACGTTCAACTGCCCGGTGAGCGCGTCCCACAGGTCCTGGCCGCCGCCGTACTGGATCCAGGCGAACAATTCGTCCGCGGTAAAGCCGAAGGGAATCGCTGCGAAGAAATGAAACGCGGGAGACTTCTTTTCGAAATAGCCTTCGTACGTATGGTACATGTCGGCGACTCCGGCACTGACCGCGTCGAAGGTTTCGAACGGGCGTACAAACGTTCCGGCGAGAAAAACCTCTATCTTGATGCGCCCGCCGGTCGCAGCCTCGACCGTCTGCGCGAAACGCATTGCGCTGGGATAAAAGCCGGGCAGGCCTTTGGGCCAGTCGGTCACCATTTTCAGCTGTCGTCTTCCCTGCGCGATCGCGGGCGTGGGAAAGCTCAAGATCGCGCCGCTGGCCAATGATCCCGCACCGGCCAGAATGTCTCGCCGCCTCATGACCGCTCCTTTTCGACGGTGCTGCTGCCGGCAGACGAGCTGATGGCCATTCCTTGCCGGCAGTCCCAGCACGATGGTCGCAACTGACCTAGATTACGCGAGCCTGCGGCTGTTGAGGAAGGCCGCGTCGAGGTTTTACTTTAGCCATCTGTGCCAATGTCTGTTAGGGTAAAACGTTCTGAGGAAGGTACGGGCTGCCGGCGAACCGTGACAGCATTTGCGCTAGATGCAGAAAAGACTGACGCTGCGACACCTCGGCGCTTGAATCTCGGAGTTCGCGCGCGCCTGCTGCTCGCCTTCTTCGGCATCAGCGGCTTCGCTGTGCTGGCCGCGGCCGCGGGCATCTACGCGTTTCGCCAGGTCGGCGATCGGCTGGAGATGATCGATGCCCGCGTGCCGCAGGTCGTCAGCTCGATGGAAATCTCGCGCGCGGCGGACCGGTTGATCGCGTCCGCTCCCACCCTGCTCGCCGCCACGACAACGAAGGAATACGATGAAGTATCGAACCGGATGCGGCCGGAGGTCGATCGCCTCATCATCGGACTGACCGATGTCGGACGCGGCGTCGGCGCGGCAGGCCAGGCGGCGATTGCGATCCAGTTGCTGGCCGCCTCGTTCCGAACCAACCTGTTGGAACTGGAAAATCTGGTGGGGCTGCGACTCAAGACCAGGGAGCGCCTCGCCAGACTGTTGCAGGCGGTGTTCCAGGTCAATGAAGAGACGCAGCGGCTGTTCGCGCCATGGCTTCAAGTCATGGAAATGCAAATCAGCCGCTCGCTCGACGAGGCACGCAAGCAAAGTGCCGAGCCCGGTGCGCAGGCTGGGCGCGAGCTCGCCGCATCGATCATTCTCGACCGCTCGGCGCAGGCTGCGCAGCGCGGCTTCTCTGCCGTTGTCGACCAGTTGGTGCAGACCGCAACCATCGGCGAAAAGCCGCGCCTCCCGGTGGTCGGTTTCCAGCTGCGTCGCGCCCTCGATGATCTCGATGCGAAAGCGAAAGATCTCGATCCGAAACTGCGCGCCATCTTCATCGAGCAGTTGGCGCGTGTTCGCGCCCTCGCGATTGGACCCGATGCCATACTCGTGCTGCGCGGCCAGGAGCTCGATCTGATCGGCAATGCTGAAAAGCTGATTGCGGAAAACGCCGATTTGTCCGTGCGCCTCACCGGGGCCGTCGATCGCTTGGTGTCGGAGGCCGCGACTGAAGTCGATTCCTCGACCAGAGGAGCGCTCGCGGTTCAGAGGCTCAGTGCACGCATCCTGCTGTCGTTCGCGGTCTTGAGTCTGATCGGGTCGATTTTGATCGTGTGGCTGTACGTTGGCCGCAATGTCATCGGCCGGCTGATGCGTTTGAGCAATGGGATGCTGGCCATCGCGGGCGGGGGTCGTCACAAGCCGATCGAGATTTCCGGCCGCGACGAGATTGCGGAAATGGGGCGCGTGGTCGAAATCCTCCGCAAAAACACAGTGGAACGCGACGAACTGTTGGTCGAGAAGGCGCAGGCCGCGGACCGGCTTGAGCAGCAGGTCAGGGAGCGCACCGCCGAGCTGGCCCAATCGGTCGACGAATTGCGCGCCCTTGGCGATGTGACCCAGGCAGTCAACTCGAGCATCGACGTGGAGACCGTGCTGGCGACGATTGTTGCCAAGGCGGTCCAGCTTTCCGGCACCCAGGCCGGTTCAATCTACGTGTTCGACGATGCTGCCAAGGTATTCCGGCTGCGCGCGACCTATGGGATGGACGACACGCTCATCGCCGAGATCAAGGATCGTCACATGCATATCGGCGATACCGCGATCGGCATCGCGGCGGCGCGACGCATGCCGATTCAGATTCCGGACGTGCAAAGCGATCCGTCGTCGCCCGTGCTCGATGTCATCGTCCGCGCCGGCTTCCGCGCCTGGCTGACTGTGCCGCTGCTGGGTACCGACCGAATCGTCGGCGCGCTCGTGATCCGCCGCAAGGCACCGGGCGAATTCCCCAAACACATCGTCGATCTGCTGCAGACCTTCGCCGCGCAGTCCGTGCTGGCAATTCAAAATGCGAATCTGTTTGCGGAAGTGGAGGAGAAGAGCAACCAGCTAAAAATGGCCAGCGAGAACAAGTCAGCCTTCGTCTCCAGCGTGAGCCACGAGCTGCGGACGCCGCTCAACGCCATCATCGGGCTTACCGACATGTTGGTTACCAACGCGGCGCGCTTCGGCACAGAAAAGGCGCAGGAGCCACTGCAGCGCGTGAACCGCGCTGGGACTCATCTTCTTGGCCTCATCAACCAGGTGCTCGACTTGTCGAAGATCGAGGCCGGAAAGCTTGAACTTAA
>DATFQX010000115.1:0-25011 GCA_035263865.1 Xanthobacteraceae bacterium | reverse complement strand
GGGGTATCCTTCAGCTAGATGCCTCACAACGTTTCCATGGCACAATCGCGGGCTTTGCCTCACCGCCCGGCGTTATCGAGGAGATTGATCTGGGGGACATATCCTTCGGCAAGAAGACAAAGGTGTCCTTTAAGGAAGCCCAAGACAAACTCAGCGGTACGCTCACGGTGACGGACGGCACGCATACGGCCAGCCTCACCCTCCTGGGCCAATACTCGGCTCAAGACTTTAGCCTTGCCAGCGATGGTAACGGCGGGACGATGGTTACTGACCCGCAGCACCACCCGTCACTGGTCGGTTCCGCTGCAAGCCCGATATTGGCCCCGCCAGCATGAGCTAAGCGACCAGTTCGAACACGCAGCGACCGGCCTCGCGCGCCGATCTCCCACTCGGCGCGGTCTCCGCCCGTAGGCGCGTTTGTGGGCAGGCTACAGACGAGGATAAATTCCGTAATGGTATCAATATCCATTACGGGATCGAGCATTCTGCTGCCATAGTTGAAGCCGGTTGCGGGAGGCTCAGCCGATTAATTCTGCGAGGCGGGCGAACGCGGCGTGATTGCTCGCCCCCGGCGAGAGCCGGGGAAGTGCGATCACATCGATTGCATCGGCGAACCTCGCAATGGCGGCGACCGTGTCCTCCAGCGAGGCCGCGCTCTCCTTGCTTTCGCTGACCACAACCGCCGCGAGATCGAGATTCCGGCGCGCCATGATTTCGAGCGCCGTCAAGGTATGGCTGATGGTGCCGACATAGCTTCCCGTCACCAGAACAACTGGTATGCGCAAGACCGACATCAGGTCGAGCACCGTGCGGCGGTCGTCGAGTGGCACCATGACGCCGCCGACGCCCTCGATCAGAAGCACGCCGCGATTGGCCGCGATGGATTTTCGGCAAAACTCCACCACATCCGGGAATACGATGAGGCGGCCCTCGCGCCTGCTCGCCATGTCCGGGGAGAGTGGTGCCTTGAAGCGCCACGGCGAGATTGCCTCGACTTCGACCAGTGCAACTGGGCGTCCGAGCGCGGCGAGTAGAACGGCGGGATCGCTCGTGTGCCATGCGTCAGGGTCGAAGCCACTGACAATCGGCTTGATTGCGGCGATGGCGCCGCCGCTCTCGGCAATATGTCGGATCAGCCCCGCGGTGACGAACGTCTTGCCGATATCGGTTCCGGTCGCGGTGATGAAGACGGCGCTCATTGCGCTTCGGTTGTGATAGCCGAAGCGAGCGCAAGGATTCGCTTGCGCACGAGCTCAGCCAAGCGTTCCACCTCGCGATCCGGATGCTGCGCGGTGAATGTCAACCGCAAGCGAGCCGTCCCCATCGGCACGGTGGGAGGCCTGATCGCGACGACCAGGAATCCCTCCTCTTGCAGCAGCCTTGAGGATTTCAGCGCCGCCTCGGGCTCGCCCACCAGGACAGGCACGATCGGGCTCGCCGGCTCCGGCAGCCCGGCAATGCGGGCAAATGCCTTAGCCTTTGCCAGGGGAAGAGCGGCATAGTCGGCGTCGCTTTCGATGATCTCGAGGGCGGCGATAGCGGCTGCGGCCATCGCCGGCGGAAGTCCGGTCGAATAGATCACGGTGCGCGCCCGGTTGCGGATGAGCTCCACCACCGCGGCGGAGGCGCAGAGATAGCCGCCGTAGGCGCCGAGCGCCTTGGAGAGCGTGCCCATCTGCAGCGGCACCTTTGTCGGCTCGACGAAATTCGAACCGCGACCGCCACCGACCACGCCTAGCCCGTGGGCATCGTCGGACATCAGCCAGGCGTCGTGGCGCTGAGCCAAGGCGCCGAGAGCGCGCAAAGGCGCGATATGTCCGTCCATCGAAAAAACGCCGTCGGTCGCGATCAAAGCGCGCGGATGCCGCTGCCGCAGCTCGGTGAGAAGCGCGTCAACATGGCGGGCGTCGGCATGCCGAAACGGCACGACCGCCGCGCGTGCGAGACGTGCGCCGGCCCACAGGCATGCGTGGGCCAGTTCGTCGATGAGAACGAGATCGCCAGGGCCGATCAGCGCGGGGATGATACCGAAATTGGCGAGGTAGCCGGAGCCGAACACGCAGGCCGCCTCCGTCTCCTTGAGCCGCGCCAAGCGCGCCTCCAGTTCGCTGAGCAACGGATGATTTCCGCTCACGAAGCGCGAGGCGCCGGCGCCGACGCCGTAGCGGCGCACCGCCTCGATGGCTGCCTCCTTGACGGCCGGGTGATGCGTCAGGTTGAGGTAATCGTTGCAGCAAAACGACAGCAGTCGGTGGCCCTCCCGCAGCACCCAGATTCCGGGCATCCGGGTCGTGTCGACGAGCGCGCGGCGTAGACTGCTGCGCTCGAGCTCGTCGAGCTTGGCCGTCGCAAATTCATCAAGTGAACGCATTCTCGCGTTGCCTCGAGGCATGTTCCATCTAAGCTTTGCACTGAAAACGCCCAATGTCGCGAAAAAATGAAGATCAGGGAACCGCGCGGCCCGCATGGTACGAGGCTGGGCTTCCCCATGTGTGGCTGCCATACGCGCAGATGAAGGCGGCGCGAGCGCCGCTACCGGTGGCTCGCACGCACGGCTGTCGCATCGTGCTCTCCGATGGACGCGAGCTCGTCGACGGGGTCGCATCGTGGTGGACCGCCTGTCACGGCTATAACCACCCGCATATCCGGGAGGCGGTCGAGCGCCAGCTCGCGCTAATGCCGCACGTGATGTTCGGCGGGCTCGCCCACGAACAGGCGCTCACGCTCGCGCGCCGGCTTGCGGGTCTTCTGCCAGGTGATCTGACCCGCGTGTTCTTTTCGGAGTCAGGATCGGTCGCGGTCGAGATCGCCATGAAGATGGCGGTGCAGTTCTGGTTGAACCAGGGCGTGCGCACGCGAAAGACATTCCTCGCCTTCAAAGGCGGCTACCACGGCGACACGACCGGCGCGATGGCGATCTGCGATCCCGAGAGCGGCATGCACGCGCGGTTTAAGGGGGTGCTGCCCGAACATCAGATCGTCGATCTGCCGGAGAACGACGAAAGCGCCGGCCGCTTTGCGCATTATCTCGAGCGTCATGCCCCGGAACTCGCGGGGATTATTGTCGAGCCCTTGGTGCAAGGCGCCGGGGGCATGCGCTTCCACGCCGCCTCGATATTGCAGCGCTTGCGCAATGCGGCGGACCGCTACCAGCTGATCCTCATCTTCGATGAAATTTTTACCGGCTTCGGTCGCACCGGCAGCCTGTTCGCCTGCGAGACAGCCGGCGTCATTCCCGACATCGTGACGCTTTCGAAAGCATTGACCGGGGGCACATTGCCGCTCGCTGTCACGATCGCGCGGCAGAGGATCTTTGATGCGTTCTGGTCGGATGATCCCGGTGACGCGCTGTTGCACGGGCCGACATTCATGGCCAACGCGCTTGCCTGTGCCGCAGCCAATGCCTCGCTCGATTTGTTCGAGCGCGAGCCGCGCCTGCGGCAAATCGCCGATATTGCGAGTGCGCTCGAGCATGGACTTGCGCCCTGTCGCGGGCGGCCCGACGTGAAGGACGTGCGGGTGAGGGGCGCGATTGGCGTGGTTGAGCTCGAGCAGATCGACGATCTCGAAGCCTTGCGCGCGCGTTTTGTGGAAGAGGGAGTTTTCGTCCGTCCGTTCGGCTCCGTCATCTATCTCACACCTGCCTTCACGATCACCGCGCAGGAGCTTGCGAGGTTGACGGAAGCGGTCACTAAAATAGTGAGTGCGAGATAGGCCCTGAAGATTCAACGACGCGAGGGGCCTTGCGATAAGGGCCTCAAAATCCGACGACCGTGCCGTGCAGATCGTATTCGTCTGCGCGCTCGATCCGCACCGTTACAATCTCGCCTAAGCGCAGCGGACGGCGGCTTGTCACGTGCACGGTCCCATCAATGTCCGGCGCATCTCCGCGCGTGCGTCCCTTCGCCGCTCCCATGCCGGAGCCTGCGTGCGACCTGCTTGCGGCTGCGACTTCGTCGACGATCACAGCTTGGCGGCTGCCGATTTTGCGCTTGAGGCGGCGCGCCGAGATCGCCTGCTGGCAACGCATCAAGCGATGCCAGCGCTCCTCTTTCATCGCCTCAGGCACCGCGGGCGTCAGCTCATTCGCACGCGCGCCAGCGACGGCCTCGTAGCGGAAGCAGCCGACGCGATCGAGCTCGGCCTCCTCGAGCCAATCCAGCAGGAGCCGGAAGTCCGCTTCGCTCTCGCCGGGAAAGCCGACGATGAAGGTCGAGCGGATGGTGAGATCGGGACACATGTCGCGCCAGCGTGCGATGCGCTGCAATGTCTTTTCCTGGGCCGCCGGCCTGCGCATGCGGCGCAGCACGGCGGGTGCGGCGTGCTGGAACGGAACGTCGAGATAGGGCAGCACTTTGCCGTCCGCCATCAATGGGATGACGTCGTCCACATGCGGGTAGGGATAAACGTAGTGCAAGCGCACCCAAGCGCCGAGCTCCCCAAGCTCGCGAGCGAGATCGAGAAATCTCGCCCGCACGTCGCGGCCCTTCCACGCGCTCGCCGCATATTTGAGATCGCTTCCGTAAGCGGAGGTATCTTGCGAGATGACCAGAATCTCTTTCACGCCTGCGGCGACGAGTCGCTCGGCTTCGCGCAGCACGTCGGCGGCGGGACGTGAGCGAAGCTCCCCGCGCAGCTTCGGGATGATGCAGAAGCTGCAACGATTGTTGCAGCCCTCCGAAATCTTCAGATACGCGTAATGCCGCGGTGTGAGCTTGATGCCTTGGGGCGGCAGCAAGTCGAGTAACGGGTCGTGGCGCGGCGGCAGCACGCGATGCACGGCCTCGACCACGCTCTCGTATTGCTGCGGGCCGGTCACGGCGAGCACCTGCGGGTAGCGCGAGGTAATCTTCTCGGGCTCGGCGCCCATGCAGCCGGTCACGATGACCTTGCCGTTCTCGGCGAGCGCCTTGCCGATTGCGGCGAGCGATTCCGCCTGCGCGCTGTCGAGGAAGCCGCACGTATTGACGACCGCGAGATCAGCGCCCGCGTGCGACCGGGAAAGTTCATACCCCTCGGCGCGCAGGCGCGTGACGATGCGCTCGCTGTCGACCAGCGCCTTCGGGCAGCCGAGGGAGACGAAGCTCACCTTCGGCGCACGCTCCATGGCGGGTGTGGGATGCGGAGTTTCCATGGCGCAGGGGCCTAGCCGAGGCCGCCAATGGGGGCAAGCGGCCTTGCTGCCTGAAAACATCAGGAACGGCAGCCTGGGAGTGGTCATTGAATAGTCATGATGATCGCCTATATGAGGGTTGTCGCTCGCGACCGAGCTGCCGACCGCGGATGTACCGGCGGGGGTGAGGTTGCGGACGACACGGGCCCGCCGGGAGAAGTCCCGCGCGGGTTTTCATTTTCCGCGCCTTGCGCACGTCCAAACCTGGACCACGGCCCTGGTATCGCCACACGGGTCCGCGATTGAAGCTGAGGTGCCCGCGCGGTACTAAACGCCGACCTCGCCGGGACTTGAAGCTTTTGGCCGAACGATGCTGATCCTGAAGTACTTTTTGTTCGTCGGCGCCGTATTGACGGCAGGCCTCATTGCGCTGAGTGCCTATCTCGGCCCGCCGCGGCCTACAGGCGCCCTTTCTGCGAGCAGTGCGTCGCTGCCGACCGTCGCGCCGAAAGCGGAACCCGCCACTCCCGAGCCGGCCGTGCAGTCTTCGCCGCCGCCGCCGCAAGCCGCAGCCCCGGCGCGTCGCTCGAATCGTTCCGCGCGCACGCACCGCCGCTCGCAGTGAGATGCGGCCCGATCGGCCCACGGCGTCCTTGCGCTGCAGATGCGGATCGTCGCTGCAGAAATGTCACGGCGGCAAAATTTAAGCCGGCGATAGTTGCGGGTGGGGCATTCGCACATTAGCGTTTGCGAGTCGCGGTTCACCCTCAGGCCGCGACAACTGCTCCTGCGATAGAGAACCCCGGCCGTCAGATCACCCACGGCCGGGGCTTCTTTTCGCCGCGCGGCCCTTCTGCGTTCATTCCCGCGCAAGCCGGAATCCAGATGCCGAAGGCTGTTGCCCTGGGTCCCCGCTTTCGCGGGGACGAACGGATGATGAGACCTGCAGCGCGCAGGAGCGCAGGCCTGCGATGGCCTCGGCGCAAGCAGGCATTCCAGTGCCGCCGTGGGGCCGCAGGTCCCAAGCACGCGCGTTGCTCGTGCGCGTAGACGTCGCTGAGAATGGCGGCTCCCCGCAAAACAACGCGGCTCATATTGCTGGATAAAGCGACTTTGAATCGAAGTGCGCGAATGCGGCGTGGTGTTTGTGCAACACATGCCGGAAAACGGACGCGGTGCTTTAGAAAAGCCCCTTTTCGATTGTGTGACTCGCTCTGCTCAGGCATTTTGATTTTGGAGCGGGGGACTCCGCTTCGAGAAAACGGCGCAAAGTTCAGGGGGCTAAACATGCTGAAGATTGTAACTGCACTGGCCGCATCCTTGGCGATGCTGGGCGCTGCCGCCGCCGCCGATCTGCCGCGCAAGGAGCCGCCGCCTCCGGCGCCTCCGGTTGGCAAGGCTCCGATTGGCAAGTATCCGGTTGGCAAGGCTCCGATTGGGAAATATCCGCAGCCCGTCGTGACCAAGGGCTAACGGCCTGCGTTCTTGAACGCTCAGTTTTGAGCGTCTCTGGATACGCATCCCATTTCCACGACTTTCGCCCCGCTTCGGCGGGGCGTTTCTTTTCTGTGAGAACGAAGCCGTAGCGGGCGATCGAGCCATTTAGGTCATGGACCACGGCCGGGATCGCCCCCGCCTCATGCTGAGCAGCCGCGCGCCGAATGCCGCGTCTCGCAACATGGGGGGCAACATGCGCCGTTCGCGGCTCGCAGCGAGCCGCGTTCGTCGCCCTTATTCACTTGTCAAACAGCCCTACACAACGCACCGCCGCACATTCCGGCGGCTAAACCTTCGCATCGCCGCGCACGTCGGTCCTGACATCCGCGGCACGCGCGTCCCGCACCCACGGCGAGGCGACCAACCGTTCGAACTGCGGATCGAGCGGCGGCGGCAGCGGCACTTGATCGATGTGCCGCCAACTGCGGTTGTGAAGCTGGACGTATTCGACAGGGTCCCAGCACGGGACGCCCGGCCAGCGCAAGATTCTTCGCTCGCGATAGGGGAGGCGTGCCAGGTTGGCGGCCTTGACCGCCACCTCGTGCGGCTGTCCTTCGAGGATGCCTCGTAGCACGTGCCGCAGCCATTGCCAGCTCTGTGGCGCGATGCGCGCGCCGCATCGATCGGCATCCCCGCAGCAGCTGCGCTCGCGCTGACAGTTCGTATCGCTGCACCTTCGCCACAAGCGCAGCCGTCCATGGGCTGCGCGCAGGAGGGGCGCAGTTGCTCCGCCAGTTCCCTTTCGGCACGTGTTCGTTTCGACATGGCACTCATCAAACAACACTCCTTCGTTCCCGCGGCGCGTTTTTGCGCCCGGGTTTTGCTTTCTTTGCTTCGCGCACCCGAATTGAGGGGTGGCGGAGCGCCGAGAGACGTACGGATGCTTGCGAGGCATCCGTTGGGCCTGCACATAACACGGCAGGCCAGGCACCTAGCGAGGCGCCTTGCGTCCCATGACGCGGGACGCCCGCCTCTCGGCGCTCCACCGTGGCGATTTTGGGCTCCGGTCCCGCGCTTCCTTCTCCGGCATTTGCTCCGGATCCGTTCAGCGAGCTCCTCGCAGCCAGGTCATAGTGCCTGGCGGACGGGTTCCCGTGCCTCCCGAGACGACGGTTCCAAGCCGCCGCCGCGGGACGCCACTCCTCGCTCCGCATTCAGGTATGGCTCGAGAACACGCCCCGAACGAGCGAAGATGTGCGTATGTGGGAAAGATGCGCACACAGTAGTCAAGCACTAAATCGGAGTTTTGATCTGGCTCGGATAGCCCCACCGGACCACGCGATTTCGATCCGATGGCGAGGGCGGCTGTTCGAGGTAAGCTCCTGGTGCGCGGAGAGAATTCGAGTTTTTAGTGGTGATGCCTCCAATCCCCCCGTGAGTGCAGCGCCGCGGACGAGCGACGACAGGGGCGGCGATGACAACAGACGATTTGGCCACTCGAGCGAATCTTCACACCACGAGTTGACCGTGATGGTGAAGACAAGCGAGGCGCCTTATGGCGCGCGCCGAGCCAGAACGCACGCGGGAGGAACTGCATGAAAGGCGTCGTGTTCGTCGGTGACCGCAAGCTCGAACTACGCAACTTCTCCGACCCCACGCCGGGTCCCCGCGACGTGGTGCTCGAGATCAAAGCGTCGGGTATGTGCGGCAGTGACCTGCACGTCTACCGTGCTCCCTTTAAGCCAGGGGATCCCAGCTCGGGATTCAAGCGTGGCGCCGAGCCAGTGATCGCCGGCCACGAGCCCTGCGGGATCGTGGTCGCAGTGGGCACAGGGGTGACTCCCAAGGAGGCTCGCAGCGGCCAGCGGGTGATGAATCACCACTACACCGGGTGCGGCAGCTGCAAGCATTGCCGCTCGGGCTGGGCGCAGATGTGCCTCGAAGGCTCCATCGTCTTTGGCGCCAACGGCAACGGCGGACACGCCAGATACATGAAAGTGCCGGTTCACACACTGGTGCCCCTGCCCGACGCGCTTTCGTTCGAGACGGGTGCGGCCATCTCCTGCGGCACTGGCACGGCCTATGGTGCGTTGAAGCGGCTCAATCTGCAGGGCGGTGAAACCATCGCCATCTTTGGCCAAGGGCCGGTGGGGCTCTCTGCAACGCAGCTTGCCGTCACTATGGGCGCTCGAGTCATCGCGCTCGACATCTCACCCGAGCGGCGCGCGCTCGCCCGCGAGTTTGGCGCGAACGAAGTGATCGACGCGCGCTCAAACGATCCCGTCGGGGCAATCCGAGAGCTGACCCACGGCGAAGGCGCGCACAAGACGCTCGACACTTCCGGCGCGGCTGAGGCGCGCGCAGCCGCGGTGCGGGCGGCACGAACCTGGGGAGCGGCCTGCTACGTCGGCGAGCGTGGTCAGGTCACCCTCGACGTGAGCCCCGACCTCCTGCGCCGGCAAATCACGCTTCTCGGCTCATGGACCTTCTCGACGCAGGGGCAGGCCGACTGCGCCGAGTTCGTCGCGGACCACAATGTCGCCGTTGATAAGCTCTTCACCGACCGTTGGCGGCTAGACCAGGCCGAGGAGGCCTACCGTCTGTTCGACACCCAGACCACCGGCAAGGGCGTGATCCTGCCGTCCTGAGTACGACGTTCTGTCGAGGTCCACATGCCATCACGAAGCCCGGAGGCATCGGACGCGTGATGACGCGAGCACTTCTTGGTGACGGCCATTGCGTCGCAGCCGTAGATTGGGACGCGGCGTCGCTCGAACGCCTCAAGAGTTTATGCAACAGGACGGAGCGCCTGTGTCCAATCCTCGCCGATCTGAGCACGGAAACGGGTTGCGCGCATGCAATCGAAATCGCGCGCGAACGCTTCGGCACGATCGAAGCCCTGGTTAATAACGCCGGCATTGGCATGAGTGCGATCCGGCCCGACGCCGAGGTGAGCCATCCCGGCATCGAGGAGCTGACACCGGAAATTTGGGATCGCTTCTTTGCCATCGTCGTGCGCGCACCAGTGATACTTACACGCCTCACCCTGCCACTGATGCGAGAAGCTCGGTTCGGGCGCACAGATCTCCCCACCAGTCAGTATTTTCCTCTACTGCAATTTCACGGTAGGTTCTCGCCATAGCACTGTCGCCTCTTCTTCCAGCAGATAAGCCGCTGAGCACGGCCGGGCCTTATTACCGGACTCCTGCACGGCAGACAGCGTCTCTATTTAATCGCTACGCGCTCTGGTGGATTAGCTCGGCAATATCTCCACAGGAAAGGTATTAAATCTCGGTTCCGAAGCCGCCCAACCCTCTACTAACGCTTAAAGAAATTGTTCCAAACCTGGTGCAATTGGGCGATTGCCGGCTCGAGCGGGGGGACAAAGAGCCGTTCGCCATCACGTCGCACGAGTCCAAAGCGATTGAGTGTCTCGAGCGCATGGGCAATCTTGAAATCAAGGTTGACCCCGAAATTTTTTGCGAGCCAGGTCTCGATACGCGCCGCGATTTCGCCTGCCGTTGGCACCGGTTCTGCCTTGTGGATGAAATGGTATGCGAGCACAGCTTCCTTGGTCTCCTGGTCCTCGGCAGTGGCGATCAGGTAATCGAAAATGCCGGCGTTATTGTTGACGTTGCGGAAGTAGACATTTTCAGCGAGCTCCATGTGGTGCTTCAGGGTTTTATGTTGATGTTTTTGCCATTGCCGTACGGCGAAGCCGCCGAGCGCCACGATTCCCATCAAAGCGGCGAGTGCCGCTTTCATGTCGGCGTCCGCAACCGACCCAGATCCGCCGAAGTAAATTCCCGCCACAAGGAACAGGACGGAAATCGTGGCGTAGAGCTTGAATAGGATGGGAATGCCGCCGGCAATCGCCGGCACGCCGAGAAAGGCCTTGTCGTAGTTGCTCATGACTACGCGCGCATTGGGAAATAGCGCGTAGAGATCGCCGCACGAAAAGTTACGAAAATATTTCAGGAGCACCGAGCCGGGGACGATCTTGCGGCGCTTCAAGATACGCAACTCGCGGCGTGAGCCGATTTCGGCCTGGGTCTTCATCGCCACCAAAAGCACGATGTCGTCGAATACCTCGATCTCGACTTCGCGCCGCCGCAAGCCGAACCAGTCGCTAACCTCAAGCTGCTCGACATGGTGGCCGCGCTTGTAAAAGCGCACCTCGCGGAAGTCTTCGTGCTTTGCCTTGACTTCGACCGGTACTGTGCGTTTGCGGTGGGCGTCTACAACGTCCTCGTGCGGCAGCTCGTCAAAATTTGCATCTTTGAGAACTTTGTCCAGAGATCGGATGAGATCGTCATAGGCGTATTCGCTCTTTGCCCGGTCGGCCGCAGCGTGGCCTGCGACCTCAGGATCGAAATAGTAATAATCATCGCGCAGCCGATCGAGCGTCTCGGAATATTCGTAGTGGCAGATCGTGCGCACCGTACGTGCAAAACGCCGAAAAAGTTCGCGTTGCGCGGGGTCCGCTAAGTCGCCCTGCTTTATCAGAGCGCTGAAAAGATCTTCCTTGCGAACTGGGATAAATTGATCGGGCCTCGTGCTCTCGGCCGGTTTCGAGATTTCAGCTGTTGTATGCATCTGGCGGCCTCTGTGCCGCGATCGGAGCTCCAACGGTCACTTTACTGGCGCGACCGCCGGAGCACCCTTGTCCTTGATCAAGAACACTAGGAATTTCGCCGGATTGGTACCGCTTGCGTTCCGGTCAACGACATGAACATCGTCCGGGCCTTCATAGAAGGTCTGTCCTGGTGTCAGTGTTACTTGTTGTCCACCCTTCAGCTGCATCACAACGGAGCCCTCTAGTACGTAAACAAACGCATGTGCGTTGTGTCGGTGGATAGCACTCGACCCGCCGGGCGCATGCTCTACTGTGATCATCAGAACTTCCCTGCCGGGATTCTCCGCAAGATCTTTAGACATGAGCGACGTGACTTTAGGCTCCTGAGCCATCGCCATACCGCTCATGAGGCATAGCAGGACCAATCCAACGAGTTTGGTCGTCATAGTCGCCTCCTTCGTTCGTCGCCGGGATCAGCTCGTGCCAGCGGATGAGCTCCCTGGGCGTACTTCCGATGCAGGATCAGGCTCTTGCCCGTGAGCGGCGGAGCCATTCGTCGAAACCGATGCGGCCGAGGCGCGCTTCGCCCAACGGCACCAGCGAGCGCTCCTCGACCCGGCCGCCGAAGTATCGGGCCTCAGGGTCACGCACGACCTCACGCGGGTCGCCAACCGCCTTCAGATAACGGGCGATGATTTCGTTGAACGGCGCGAGTTCCGGGCCGGCGATCTCGACGTTACCGTTGCGCGGCGCCGCGAGCGCCACATCGGCAACGATGGCAGCAACGTCGTCCGCCGCGATGGGCTGAAAAAGGCCGGGCGAAATCCTGACTGTGTTTCCATCCGCACTTGAATCGGCGATGCCGCGGAGGAATTCCAGGAACTGGGTCGAGCGGATGATGGTATAGGGGATGCCGGACGTCTTGATCAGTTTCTCTTGGGCGACCTTGGCGCGGAAATAGCCATTGTCGCTCCGGTCGATTCCGACGATGGATAGCGCGACATGGTGCCGCACGCCCGCTGCGGCCTCCGCCGCGAGAAGGTTGCGACCGGAGGTCTCGAAGAACTCCAGCACCGCCTTGTCTTCAAATGAGGGCGAATTGGCGAGGTCGATCACCACCTGCGCGCCGGCCATGGCCTCTTTAAGCCCTTCGCCGGTGATGGTGTTGACGCCGGTATTGGGCGAGGCGGCGACGACGTCGTGGCCGCCTTGGCGCAGAATGGCGACGGTCTTCGAGCCGATCAGGCCGGTGCCGCCGATGACGACGATCTTCATGGTTCATCCTCCATTACACCGTAGCGAAACGTCGCGGTGTGCGAGAAGCGGCTCATGCAGGCTTAACGCGTCGCGGAAAGCTATTGAGGCGGCATCTTCACGCATGCAGCAACAAGCGGGCTATTGGCTGACACCGTGCTGCGGCAAGTTGCGGATCGCTCGGTGAGGATGACGGCTGCATTACGGCTTGCTCCACAATACGCAGTTAAGAGAATCTCGTCGTCCCCGCATTGCGCGGTGCACTTCGTCACATCGCACGGTGAGCGAACCACCCTAATGCCCATGGCGGGGCCGGGTGGGCCCGGATCGCCTTTAGGGCCGGGTCATCACTGCCCCGGCCAGAATAATCGCAGTGACGGCCCACAAGACACGCATGGCGATGCCGATGCTATGGTTCGATCCGCGCGCACACCGCTAAGCGCGGACTGTTCGCCGGCCCGGCGGCGCGGCACGTTGCGGCGCGCTCGGTTGGCATGATGGCGGTGTTTCGTTTCGGGCCACAATAGGCGGTTAAAAGCATCTCGCTCTCGCCGCATTGCACGCGGCAGCCGGTCTGGTCACAGTTGGAGCGAATGATCCGAACGCTCGAAACCGCGCTCGGGGGACCTGGATCGCCCGTTGCGCCTTTGGGACCTGGTGGTCCTCGATCACCCATTGGCCCTTTAGACCTTGACCCCAAGTTATCATTGAGCCTGCCAGCCCAATCGCGATGAGCGCTCCGCCCACGTACATGGCGTTGACTCGGGCGACGGCCCCGAGAGCGCGTGACCAAGCAATTGTTGGCATCGCGCCATTGGCCGGACGTTTGAGCCGAGCTGGCGGGAGCCGCGGCATTGGCTCGCTGTGAGAGGCTCAATCGGGCGAGGCATGAACACAAGCCGCCGGACCTGATCGTGGCAGCCCGAACACTCGAAGGTGTGTTCTTCGTAACCGGAACCATCATGGGTTTGTCCGGCGCTACCTTCATCAGATGCATTTCAGCGCCGCACGCAGGACACTTCATGCCCGGCCCCCCTTGGTTTCCGCAGCGGGTTCGCTCTTCCGATCTCAAGGATAGCAGACGGCGAAACGGCATGGGCGCTGGTCGCCAGAAGACGTATAATTGCATGGTCCTTTGCGCAAAACGATCCACATGAGTGGAGCTGACCATGAAATATGTGCTGCTTGGAAATCTGAGCCCGGAATACGCAAGCAAGCAGTCGGAGCGGGTCGCCAAGGCCAAGGCAAAGCTCGACCAGCTGGGCGTTAAGATCGAGTCGATCCACTACACGCAGGGCTACTACGATTTCGTCGACATCGTCGATGCCCCGAATCCGGAGGCGATGCTCGCGTTCTCCGTCTGGTACGCGACGGAGCGTCTCGGGCGGATCCAAAGTATGCCGGCCTTCGACGCAAAGAGCTTCGAAACAGCGATCAAGCACGCGGCGCGCTGAGCGCGCCTGGCGCTCTGATCCAGCCCTCTGACGTTGAGCTCGCCGTGCCGGAGCAGGCCACGGTAGTGGGGAAGTGTTTCGGCACCAAGGACGGCGGCGAAAGCTAGCGATGCCGCCGCCGTTGGGCGTGCAGCACATCTATGCAAGATCGATCCGCCCGCGCGCTTTGGCGACACAGTCGGTGAACAAAGCTGGAGTTGCGATCATGTTGTTTCTTGTCGTCTCAACACCGCGGCCGGAGCGGCCTTCTGAGCTAGCACAGACGCGGCAATCTTTCTGGCCTTGGATTGCTCGGTACGAAGCACGAGGTGTGTGCCGACAAATCTATGCTCGCGTGGGGCGGGGCGCGGTTGGGATTTTCGACGTTGAGGATAACAATGCACTTCATCAAATCCTCAATGAGTGGGCGGATATCGTCCCTGCACATTTCGACACCTATCCGCTCATCGACGTTGAAGCGGCAAAGCGGATGCTGGCGGCGCAAGCGGCGGCGAAAAGGCAATGAGGTGAAGCTGCCAACTGCATTCCTTCGCACGCAAAAGTGGCGTAGCCTCTTACGGCTGCTCCGGGGGTGCCCAAGTCATTTTTAGCTGCGGCGCGCGTTGGGCGGACCCATCGCATCCAGGGAGTGACAAATGAATCCTATGCGCATCGGCATCGCAGGAGCACTCGCGTTCGTGCTCACGTCGGCACTGGCCTCGGCCGCGGATTATCCGGCCCCGAAGGAGGGCGACTGGGTGGCGCGGGATTTCCGCTTTCACACCGGCGAAGTCATGCCCGAACTGCGCCTGCATTACTGGACGATCGGGGATCCCTCGGGCGAGCCGGTGTTGATCCTCCACGGCACCGGCGGGTCCGGGGCAAATTTCTTAACATCCAATTTCGCGGGCGAATTGTTCGGCACCGGCCAGCCGCTCGATGCAAACAAATACTTCATCGTCCTGCCGGACGCGATCGGCACCGGGAAATCGAGCAAGCCATCGGACGGCCTGCGCACGAAATTTCCGAAATACAATTACGATGACATGGTCGAGGCGCAATTCCGCCTCGTGACGGAGGGGCTCGGCATCCGTCACCTGCGCCTCGTGCTCGGTAATTCGATGGGCGGCATGCAGACGTGGTTGTGGGGTGAAAAGTACCCCGAGTTGATGGACGCGCTCATGCCGATGGCGTCGCAACCGACGCCGATGGCGAGCCGTAATTGGATGCTGCGGCGCCTGATGACCGAAACGATCCGGAGCGATCCGGAATGGAACGATGGCAACTACACCACACAGCCGCGGTCGCTGCGCTTGGCCACCGTATTCTTCGGCGTCGCTACCAGCGGAGGAACGCTCGCATACCAGAAGACGGCGCCCACGCGGGAGAAGGCCGACAAGCTCGTCGACGGGCGCTTGGCGGCCCCGCCTCCCGGCGATGCCAACGACTTTCTGTACCAATGGGAGTCTTCGCGCGACTACGATCCCTCCGCGAGTCTTGAACGCATTCACGCCGCGCTGCTGGCGATCAATTCTGCCGACGACGAGCGTAATCCGCCGGAAACCGGAATCACCGAGCGCGAACTCAAACGCGTCAAGAACGGCCGGCTCTACCTCATACCGGCCAGCGAAGACACGCGCGGCCACGCCACCACGGGCATGGCAAAATTCTGGAGCCAACAGTTGCAGCAACTCTTGCAGACGGCGCCCCGACGGCCAATCGAGCGCGCCGGCCGACAATAGGAGGATCGCTATATTGCGGGTTGGGTGCGCTTGTCCGCTTTGGGTCGAACGATCAGCACGGATCGCCGTTGCATGAGCGCAGTTCGCCCGCAAGCGGACATGCGCCGATGCCGGGATTGACGCGCGCAATGAGCAGGCCCTGCGACAGTCGAGAGCCGCTATAATGTTCTGGGGCAACACAACGGAAGGAAACCATCATGCCCGTGATGTCTGGGTTCGGCGCGCTTGAGAAACTGCCGTGGGAGCGTATCACTGACAGAATTGAGCGCCGCGTTCTTGCGGGGAAGCATGGAATGATCGTGTGGTGGAAAATCAAGGCGGGCGCGCATGCCGGCGCGCATCGGCATCCGCACGAGCAAATCGTTTGGATGCTCAAGGGTACGATGGATTTCCGCATCGGCAACGAGCGGCGTTCGATGACCGCGGGCGATGTTGCAGTCATTCCCGGCGACACCGAGCACGAAGGGTTTTTCTCCGAAGACACGGAGGTTGTGGACATCTTCGCGCCACCGCGGGAAGATTTTCTCGCGGGGGGTACGCCGTCTTATATGCGTGCGCCGTAATCAGGTCGCCCCGCCTGCGGCTTCGCGGCACGTCGGTTCGCGAGGCGACTATCCCAGTTCCTTTGTCAGGGCGTTCCGTCAGTGAAAGGGGACTCATCATGAGCAGACAGAACGAAGACGAGACCAGCCGTCCTGCACAGAACAAAAAGCAGACCAGCCGCCGAAAATTTGTCACAGGAGCTGGCTTTGTGGGCGCCGCAGAGCGAATGGTCGCCGGAGCAAATTTCCAAGCTTGAAGAAATCGTGCGAGACTTTGTTACCAACGCCGAGGGGGCGAACATACAGCCCCTCGGTTCCACTCTCGCACTGGCGGGTCACGGTAGCCACAACAACGCAGGGGGATGCTTCCCCCCGCCGCCGCGGTCGAGAACCGCACCGATCAAGACGACGCCGACGAGCCCGTCGCGGAAGAAGTGATTTCCTTCACCCGAACGGGGGTTGTTCACACACAAGGACTTGAACGACGATTCGATCAAGGATCTTGTGCCGATCACGCGCGTGGGATCCGCCGTCAAAGTCATCACTCCATTCGCCTGATGGCGTGCAAAAGGTCATGCGCACCCGCCACGAGCCAGCAGGGAATCAATCGACTTTGCTGCGCTACCGATTGAGCCAGCGCCGCATGAAACCGAGCAGGCCCTGCGGCATGAAGATCACCATGGCAATGAAGATAATGCCCACCGGAATGAGGTAGTACTCGGTGAAGAAGCGCGAGAAGGCTTCGCGCAGCAGCAGAAAGAAACCGGCCCCGACGATCGGCCCCACCAATGTGCCGATCCCGCCCATGACGTTGAAAATGACCGTCTCGCCGGACACCAAAAAGTAAACGAAGTCGGGCGCGGCGAATCGGTTCTGCACCGCGTAGAGCACGCCGGCAAGTCCTGCGAACAAGGCGGAGAGCATCACTGCTACGATCTTGTAGCGCTCGACCGCATAGCCGATCGCGCGCGTGCGCGGCTCGTTCTCGCGGATCGACTGCAGCACCATGCCGAAGGGAGACTGGGTGATCCGCCGCAGGATCAGATATGACGCGGTGACCACCGCGAGCACGAACCAGTGCAGCGTCTCGGCGGTGAAGGGCGCCGAGAATAACCCGGGGATCGCGAGTGGTGGCCGGCGGAAGCTCAATCCGTTCTCGCCACCGGTCACTTCGGTCCAGGTGAAGATGATGACGTAGAAGATCTGCGAGAAGATCAGCGTCGTGATGGCGAAGTAAATGTCGCGCAGCCGGGTGCTGAAATACGCGACGAACAAGCCGATCGCGGCCGAGCCGATGAGGCCGTATACGATGGCCAGCCAGAGATTGGGCGGCCTGACCATGAGCAGTGCCGCCGCCGCGCCGTACATGCCGAGACCGAAGAAGGCCGAATGTCCGAACGACACCATCCCGGTGTAACCGATGAGAATGTCGGAGGACATCGCCAGCAGTCCCCAAATGAGGATCTCGGTCACGAAGCGGCGCCAGAATTCCGGCAGCACCAGCGGCGCCACGATCAACAGCGCCAGAATGATCGCGAAACCGGTCCAGTAGACCGTGGCGGAGCGTTTGCTCATTTGGGTGTCGGAACGAAAAGGCCGGTCGGCCGGAATAGCAAGGTGAGAATGAGAACGACGAAAGAGACGATCCCCGCCTGCGCCGGGCTCACCCAGATCGAAGCGTAAGCTTCGAGCAGACTGATGAAGATCGAGGCCGCAATGGAGCCGCCCAGGCTTCCCATGCCGCCGACGACCACGACGATGAAGGCTTTCAATATCCAGTCGAGCCCCATGGCATGGTTGACGCCGACGAGCGGACCGAACAGGACGCCGCTCGCTGCGGCCATGCCGGCGCCGATGGCGAAGGCTCCGGTGTGGACCCAAGGCACCGGGATGCCCATGGCCTGCGCCATGACGCGATCCTGCGTGGTGGCGCGTATCCACACCCCGTACTTGCCGTATTTGAGAAACAGCCAGAAGGCGCCGATGATAGCGGCCGAGAGCGCGGCGATCAGCAGCCGGTACCAGGGATATTCGAGATAGAAGAGCGTGAAATAACCGGTGAACGGCTCCTGGATCTTGCGCGCCACCGGACCGAACTGCCAGAGCGCGTAGTTCTGCAGCACGAGCGAAATGCCAAACGTGGCCAGAATGGTCGTGAGGGGATCGCGGCCGAGCAATGGGCGCAGCGTCGTGATCTGCAGCGCGGCGCCGAGCAACGCGACGACGAGCGTGGCGATGACGAGCGCGAGCCAGAAGCTGCCTGAGGTCGTGATAACGACGACGCCGATATAGGCACCCAGCATGAACAGTTCGCCGTGGGCGAAGTTGACGACGTCCATGATGCCGAAGATCAGCGTCAGCCCGGAGGCGATCAGCGCCAGGATCATTCCAGTGACGATGCCATTGACCGTCTGAATGATGATCGTTTCCCAGGGAATGGCGGCAAGGATTTGCTCGATCCCCATGGCTCACACCCCGAGATACTGGTGGATGACCGCATCATCCACTTTCAGATCGGACGCCGCGCAGTGATGCCGCACCGTGCCTTTCTCCATGATGTAGATGCGGTGGCTCGCTTCGAGTGTCAGCGGCACGTTCTGCTCCACCAGCAGGATCGCCACGCCCTCGCGCTGCAGGACGTCGATGATCTGTCGAATCTGCGAGACCATGCGCGGCATCAGCCCCTCGGTGGGCTCGTCGAGCAGGATGATCTTGGGTTCGAGCATCATCGCCCGGGCAATGGCGAGCATCTGCTGCTCGCCTCCCGAGAGGGTGCCGCCGGCCTGGTTGCGCCGCTCGGCGAGCACCGGGAAATAGGCGAAGGCTTTGTCGAGCAGCTCCTGCTTCCTCGCTTCGGTCACGCCGTTGCGATCGAGACCGGTGCGGAGATTCTCCATCACGGTGAGCAGCCGAAAGATGCGGCGGTCTTCCGGGACGTAGCCGATTCCCCGTCGCGCGAGCTTGTGCGCAGGGAGTCCGGTGATCGGATTGCCGGCGAACAGCACTTTGCCGCGATCGGGATGGACAAGACCCATGATCGTCTTGAGCGTCGTGCTCTTGCCGACGCCGTTGCGCCCGAGCAGGCCCACGACCTCGCCGCGCTCCACGTGCAGCGACACGCCGTGCAGGATGTGGCTCTTGCCGTAATAGGTGTGCACGTCCTCGACGGCGACGAGGGGCTGCATGGGCGTGGGATCCGGGCTCATGTCTTGAGGTAGACCTCGAGCACCCGCGGGTTCTGCTGGATCTCGTCCGGTGTTCCCTCGGCCAGCACTTCGCCGTAGTGCAACACCGTGATCCGCTGCGCGAGCTCCATCACCACCTGCATGTCGTGCTCGACGATCAGGATTGTCAGGTTCTTTGCGATGCGGCGCACGAGCTCCATCGTTTCGTGCGTCTCCGACGTGCTCATGCCCGCCGTCGGCTCGTCGAGACAAAGCAGCTTGGGCTCGGTGGCGAGCGCAATCCCGATCTCGAGGTTGCGCTGCTCGCCGTGCGAGAGATTAGCGGCGAGTTCGTCGGCCTTTGCTCTCAGGCCGACCGACTCGAGTACGGCTTCGGCCTTTTCGATGAGGTCCGCATACGCGCGGTGGTGGCGCAGCATGCTCCAGCCGTGCCGGCGCGATTGCGCGGCGATGCGGACGTTTTCCAGCGTCGTGACGTTGGGCAGTAGGTTGGTGATCTGGTACGAGCGCGCGATGCCCTTCTGCGAGATGCGGTCGGGTGAGAGCCCCGTAATGTCCTCGCCGTGGAAAAGAATGCGCCCCGAAGAGGGGCGCAGTACACCGGTCAAACAGTTGAAGAAGGTGCTTTTCCCCGCGCCGTTCGGTCCGATGATCGCGCGGACTTCGCCGCGGCCGACCTCGAAGTTGACTCCCCTCAGTGCAGTGAGGCCGCCAAAGCGAATGGTCAGGGCCTCGGTGCGTATCACCGCCTCGCCGCCCCGGCCGGTTTCGGCCGGGGACGGCTCTTGAAGTGCAAGATCGAGCGACACTTACGCGAACTTGCAGGCTGGCGGGAAGATCGTCTTCTCCTTTGGAACCGTCTCGAGAATCTTGTACTTGCCGTCCTTCACGTCAAAGATGAACTCGCGAATGAACGCTTGGTGGTCTTCCTTGCGCAGCACCTTGTCGCCCTGCGGGAAGTCGTCGCCTTCTTTCATCTCGAGTCCCTCGAGGGCCTCGATCAGCTTCATGTTGTCTTCGCGGCCGCGGAACTTCGATTTCTCCATGCCGAGCTTCAAGGCATTGATGGCCTCGTAGTTTGACTGCACGTAGCGGTCGGGCAGGGGACCGGACGGATCCATCTGCTTGAGGCGGACCACGGCGTCATCGAGGAACTTCTTGTGCGCAGGCGTGTTGAGCGGTCCTTCGAGCAGCGGCAGGTACCGGTTGATGCCAACGAAGCCATCGATCTTGTTGCCGAGCGCGGGAAGATTGGTGGACTCGGCGATGGCACCATCACCGGCCCACTTGTACTTCCTGGTCAGGCCGAGGTCGAACGCCTGGTTGCCGATGGTCACGCCGTCCTTGCCGAAGAAGATGCCGAACATCCCGTCGAAACTTCCGGTAACTTTCGACAGGAACGGCGTCATGTCGGCGGTGCCGAGCGGGATGCCCGTTGTTTCGACGATCTCGCCGCCCGCCTGTTTGATTTCCTGGATATAGGCGTCGCGCGTGGATTGTCCCCAGGCGTAATCTGCGTAGAGGACGTGCCACTTCTTACCCATCTTGTTGACCAGGTAGGGCGCAAACGCGACGGCCTGGGCCGGCGCGTAGTCGTATGGCCGGAAACTAAAACGGTTGCACTTGGTCGTCGTGAGCGTTGTGTCGAGGCATACGCTGATGATGTTGACGACCTCATATTCTTCAAAGACGGGCATGCAGGCGAGGCAGATGTTGGAGAGGAAGCCGCCGACATGCACGTCGACTTTGTCCTCGACCAACAATTTCTCCACCTTGCGGCGCCCGACGTCGGGCTTGGATTCGTCATCAGCTACGATGAGCTCGATGGGCCTGCCGTTGATACCGCCGGACTTGTTGATGCGGTCCACCGCCATCTGCACGCCGACCAGCGCGGTCTTGCCGCCGGCCGCGCCGGCGCCGGAGAGCGGCTGCTCGGTACCGATCTTGTAGGATTTGGCCTGGCCGAACGCGGCCTGCCATGCCGCCGGTACTAGCATGGTCGCGCCGAGCGCGCCTGCGGCTGCAGAGGTATATCCGATCAAGCGGCGGCGCGTGACTTTGCCGCTGTACCAGAACTCCTCGGTCCAATCGTTCGCTTTGTCAGTCATTGTGAATTCCTCCCTGGCTGTTATGGGCAGACAAGTACCCTGCCAACGGCCGCTCTCGCCGGGGGATGAGGACCCAGCTTGTTCGGACAGGCGGTATCTTGTTGCAGGATACTTCAGGACACGCGGCCCCACAACGCGGCGCCGATGTCGCGGGCCCGATCGGCAACGAGCCACCCCAGACGAAACGGTGGTTCGCGCGCTCCCTGATGATAACATAGGCAACCAGTGCGTGCGTTTTCGCTATCGGCCGAGAAAGGGAAGAGCCATGTCGGTTCTCGCTACGCCTCGTCGACTGTCCGTGGTCCCCCAGACCGGTCGCGATGCGCGCCTAGCCGCGCGCGGCGGTTTCAAAGGTCACACGGCGGGTATCGCTCCAGGTTACGCGCAGGGTAACCTCGCCATTCTGCCGGAAAGCCTGGCCGCCGATTTCCTGCGCTTCTGCCAGCACAACCCCAAGCCATGCCCGCTGCTGGCCGCCTCGGCGCCCGGCGATTTTCGCGTGCCGACGCTCGCCGATGACCTCGACGTCCGCACCGACGTGCCGCGCTATCGGGTCTTCCGCAACGGTGAACTGATCGACGAGCCGACCGACATCCGACCCCATTGGCGTGGCGATCTGGTCGCCTTCGTGCTCGGCTGCTCGTTCTCGTTCGAGGAGGCGCTCATCGAGGACGGCATCGAGCTGCGTCACATCGCCCTGAACGTCACGATACCGATGTATCGCACGTCGATCGCCACCGTGCCGGCAGGCCCGTTCCACGGCCCGATGGTCGTCTCGATGCGGCCGATGAAGCCTGCGGATGCGATCCGCGCCATCCAGATTACGACCCGATTTCCGGCGGTGCACGGCGCGCCCGTCCATATCGGCAAGCCCGAGTTGATCGGCATCGCCGACCTGATGAAGCCCGACTACGGCGAACCAGTGCCAGTTCAGTCCGACGAAATCCCGGTGTTCTGGGCCTGCGGCGTCACGCCGCAATCGGTCGTAGCCACGGCCAAGCCCGAATTCTGCATCACCCATTACCCGGGCAGTATGCTGGTCACCGACCGCCGCAACAGCGAATTCGCGATCATGTGACGGCCGCGCTCAAAGGCGGTGCCGTTGCGTCCAAAGCTTGGCTTTTTCGTACGCGGCCTGTTGGGAAATTCCGAACCGGTCCCCGATTTGTCGCCATAGGGCGCCGGCGCGATGGGCGCGCGCCATGGCCTTGCCCGTGGGCACGCCGCGCCCGACGGCGCGGGAGAGCTCCCGCAGCGCCTCGCGCTGGGACTTCCGCCGCGCCTTCATTCGCTTCTTTGCCTCTTGCGAGCGTCGGGCATTGGCGCGCGCCCAGCTCTCGATATCGGATCGGTAGACGATCCCGCGCAGACGCCGGGAACGGCCAATCACCGCGTTGCGCGACGTGCCCAACGATTTTGCGATCTCGGCAGCGGTACGTCCCGCGGCTTGCAGCGCCAACAGCCGCCTGTCACGCGATGGCGTCCAGCTCGACTTCATGGCGGTCCACCGTCTGCTCCCGAAAATACGAAGCTACGCCGTGGCGGTTTACCCTTGCCAATCCCGCGCTGCTCAGCGCTTGATCCTGTAACACGAATCGAGCGAGACGCGCGAGGGCCGCACGGCTTGCGTCTGGTACCGCACATTGCTTGCGAGAGGTCGGCGGCGCGCTGGGATCGATCTGCTTGCGCGATCAGTCCCGCGGGTCCGCATCGAGACGCACCACCCAGCCCTCCAGGCCGGGCTTGGCTGCGGGGTAACGTGCCAGCACCAAAGGATCGTGGCCCGGCACCACGTGCCGGGGCGAGGCGGCGAGCTTTTTGAGCGTCTCGTATCCTTCGACCACTTCGGCGACGTTGTAAGTGATCGGGAAGATGCGGCCCGTTTCCATATGGGTGTAGAGGTGCGCGGCGTCGGCCGCCAATACCACGGGCCCACGCCGCGTCTTCACCCGCACGCTCTGCAGGCCCTTTGAGTGACCGCCGATATGGTGGACAGAAATCCCCGGCGCGACCTCGTCCTCGCCGTCGTGGAAGGCGACGCGGCCGTCAAACACTTTGCGCACCATCGCGACCACGTCGTCGACTTCGAACGGCACCCGCAGCGCCGTGTGGCACATGCAGCGGCCTGTGGCATAGGCCATCTCACAGTCCTGCAGATGATAGCGCGCACGCGGAAACAGATCGTAGTTGCCGACGTGATCGTAGTGCATGTGGCTGATGATGACCGTCCTCACCTTAGCCGCCTCGATGCCTAGCGCCTTCAACCCTTCGCCCACCGGCTTGAGCATCTCGCGCTGGCGTTTTCTGCCCATCGCCGCATCGAAGCCCGTGTCCAGGATGATCGGCCCGGAGGGACCGACGATCGCCCAAACATAGAAATCGAGCGGCTGCAGCACGTCGTGCGGGTCGCCGCCGATGAAGTTTTCTGGCGACTTGCGATCGTGATGCCCGTACCGGATGGCATAGATTTCATGCGTGTCGTCGCTCATTCGTCCGTCCCGATTGGCTAGAGTTCTCTATCAACGTTCGGCAAGCTCGGTGCGCTCCCTCTCCCCATTTGGGAGAGGGTTGGGGTGAGGGGTTACCGGCGGTACTGATGGATCCGACCCCCCTCACCCATTCCTTGATGTTGCAACAGAGAGTAGCCCTCTCCCCGCCGGGGAGAGGGCACAAGGGGTGCGAGGGCGCCCACCGCATATAA
This sequence comes from Xanthobacteraceae bacterium, assembly GCA_035263865.1. GTDB lineage: Bacteria > Pseudomonadota > Alphaproteobacteria > Rhizobiales > Xanthobacteraceae > VAZQ01. The sequence goes on along the minus strand of DATFQX010000115.1, from coordinate 920 downwards.
ATAACGGAACAAAGGTGCACTTCGCGCCGCGCTCTCGCCCGCGATATGCGGCTTCACTTCGGGAGCGCGGCGCCGGGTCGCGGCGCGCGGACCTCGACCCCGGCACGGCGTTCGACCGGCTGCACCACGGTGGTGAGATCCTTGTCCGGCCCGTTCTCGTCGCACGCCATTTGCAAGACGCGTGTGACGGCCTCGGCGACCTGCATTGGCACGCCGAGCGCCTTGCCTTCGCCCAGACACAGCTTGAGGTCCTTGGTCATCAATCCGACAGTGAAACCGAGATTGAAGGTGCGCGGCAGCACGACGCGGCCGAACTTGTCTTCGGTCGCGGTGTTGCGGCCGGTGCCGGAATTGATGACATCTAGCATGGTGCGCGGGTCGAGCCCCGCCTTGACCCCCATGACCATCGCTTCCGAGGTCGCGGTCATGGCGGCGGCGGACAGGAAGTTGTTGCACAGCTTCATCGTTTGGCCGGCGCCTGGCCGCTCGCTGATGAAGAACATCCGCCCGATTGCGGCAAGCGCCGGCTCGATCGCGGCGACCTCGCCGCGTGGCCCCGACGCCATCAACGCCAACGTCCCCTTCGCCGCCCCGGTCACTCCACCGCTCACCGGGCAGTCGATCTGCACGATGCCTTTTTCCTTGAGTAACTCGAAGATGCGCTTGGCCATGACCGCGCCTGTGGTCGAGAGATCGACGAAGCGACGTACGCGCCTGCCTTCGATGACGCCGCCCTTGCCGGTTGCAACCTCGAGGACGATCTCAGGCGTGGGCAGACTTGCCATCACGGTTTCCGCCGCGTCGGCGATCTCGCGCGCAGAGCCGGCGGCTTGCGCCCCCAGCGCGGTGAGCCGGTCAATCGGCTCGCGCCTGGTGTCGGACACGATGAGGCGCTGACCCGCCTCGAGGAGTCGGCGCGC
>DATFQX010000114.1:0-7654 GCA_035263865.1 Xanthobacteraceae bacterium | reverse complement strand
CAAGGAGGCCGCGCAAGCGTAGTTGCGACTCGATGACGGACAGTTCGAGCTGCGCCCGCTCTAGCCCCGCGCGTCCCCGGTTAGGATTGTTCGTGCGGTCGTTGTCGATTCGGCGCTCCGCCGCCGCTACCCGGTCTCGTGCGCGCTCCAACTCGGCAATGGTGTACTGCCGAGGCTTCGGCGGCGTGCGTTTCTTGCGCGGTCCCTTCGCCGCCCTCCTGACGAGGATGGCCGCCTTGAGTTGCTTCCCAGTCGCCATTGGACCACTCCGATTTTCCCGGCGGAATCCCGCCAATCAAACATATTCGGCGCGGCGTCGCGAGCCGAGTCGCGCAAATCTTGGGAGTGGATCGCCTCGCCTAAGCCCTGGCGGAATGCCGCTACCCGATTGCCGGGCATGACCTCCGGCGAACCGGAATGGAGAAACCCAATCACCGGCATCGCCAACTGCTGCGCGCGTACCGCAAGCGGCCACGCTGCTGCCGCGCCGCCGAGCAGCGTGATGAACTTGTGCCGTTTGATGTCGAGCATCGGCCTTCCTCCCAGCAACCGGGCGAACCCGCCGCAGCTCTAGCGCTTCCCTGGCCAGGTGTAGCCGGTCCCGTATGGCGTGCCCGGAAACGGATTGGGTCGGCACCAGCCGCCTTCCGCCCCTATCGTCGCCCAGCAGTGATCGAACGACGTATAGCCGCAGTTCTCGCTGCCGTGCCTAGGGTGGGTCGCGCACCAGCTTCCGCTGGCCCCCGCCACCTGGCTCCCTTGCGCGCTCGACCGGCGCTTGGCGTCAGCGTCGGTGAGCAGCAAAGCCATTATTGCGATACTGAGCAACACAAGGCTGATCGCGCGCATGGTTCTTCTCCCAGTCCGGACAAACCCTGGGGCCATGAACCACCCATAGCATAGCTAGAGTTCATGCTCCTCGCGCTAGGGAAATGACGTTGCTGGTCCGGGGGCTCATCACTCCCTCCGCTCACTCACTAGCCATCAGGCCGCCGCATTGGTTCCCGAGCATAGTTGCGGGAGGGCGTCATGCGGGTGCTGCTGCTGCTCACAGCGCTGGGTCTGGCGGGTTGTGTCGATACCTTCGCGAGGCGCGATGACGCCAAGTGCCGAGCCATGGGTGCTCAGAGGGGCACCGACCGATACGACAACTGCCGCATGATCCTGAAGGAGAACCGCAACAGCGTCGTCACCGTCAGGGTGCGCTAGGAGTGAGCTCACCTTCGGTCGAATTTTCTTGCCAATGGCTGGAGCCTCCTGACACGCTGCTGCGGTCATTGGAAGTCCTCGGGGCGTGCCTGCCCGCACGCCCTGGGGCGCTACTTCACGATGTCGGCGCGTCAGCGCCCACGATGTCGAACACGAGGGTGGCGGAGGGCGCGCGCTTCGGTTTATCGTCGTGCCTTGCCATGATCGGAGTTCTTCCCTCCAGTTGACTGCGGTCGTGGTAGGCCCTGGGGCATGGCGGAACCGCGCCCCAGGGCACTCGCTCCGAGTTGACGATGTCGAACACCTCATCGGGCGGCCAGCTCCTAGCCGTGGCGCTCAGCCTCCGACGATCTTGGCGATGTAGTCGGCCTAGCATGGCGCGCCCGTCCTGGAAGTAGGTGGCGAAGTTGTAGCGAGCGGCCACGCTGCCGCGCGGCCGAGCAGCGTGATGAGCTCGCGCCATCCAAGGTGGAATGTCATCTGATCCCTCCGGCCGGAAGGGCCAGAGAAGGATAGCACCCTCGTCAGTCCGTGTCCGGGCTTTACATCCGGCCCCCACAAGCCACAGGTATCCGGTGCACGGCTTCGGTCCTAGGCACGATGCGCGAGGATACTCAATGCGTGACGAGCGATTTGAGGTCACTGTGACCTTCGACGAGCGGCGCGGCTACGTCGCCTCCGCGCCGAAGCTGCGCTCGCCCGTGACGGCGCTCTCGTTGGGCGGCCTCCGTCGCAGGATCGAGGCGCTGCTGCTTCCCGACGAGGTCGACGTTCAGCTCGTGCTCGACCGTGCCGCGCGGCTAGAGCGCGACCAGCGCCGGCGCGGTGGCGCTAGCCGGGCGAGCGACGCGTGGCCGCGATAGCGCGTCACGCCCCCCGGTAGCTGGCGAGCCGCGCTGCCTTGGCCTTAGCCTGCTCGACGTGCTCGGCCTCTCGCTTCGCGATCTCCTGCTGCTCGGCGATCCGTTTGGCGGATGACGTTCGACGGCGATGGCCCGTCACCCGCCAACTCTGCCGCCACAAATTTCGAGTGCGGTGCTTAGCAAACAGGCCTGTCGTTCGCGGTCAGGTCCAATGGAATCGAATTGGCTGTTCGCGAGTTCCGCAATCAATCATTCTCAAAGACGCCGCGGTTCATGCTTGAGTAAATCTTGCCCACCCCACCATAAAGGTGCTTCAAGTCGAGGCGCATTGAAGAGCAGGTTAAGGTGGTTGCGAGCCCCCGCAACCACCATAAAAGCCCTGTCAACCCAGTCAGTTGGCAGGGCTTAACTTTATTGACGGCGGCAAAAGGCCTGCGTGGCAACCAGGCGGCAACCGCATGCGGCAATCTCGGTGTCAGGTCGCTCCGCAACGCAAGCGGATTAAAGAAAAGGTCAACCAGGGCAGGGTGACCATTTTTGGATTTTTTGATTGGCAGATACCGCTTTCCTGTGCTCTGGTTTCACACCGTCCACGTGGGCTCAGCTTCGGCCACCTTCGCCTATTGGATCAGAGTAGATCGTGCTTTTAGAGCGCATCTATGAATGGGCGCATTCGCATCCGACCAAGCCGGCCATAATTTGTAACGATGTCGCGATCAACTATGCATCGTTCTCACGCGCGATTGACGCCGCGCGCAGATTTCTGGAACCACACGCACTGCCGGCTGGCCGAACGGCTATAGTCCTTGTGCACTCTCCCCCGGACGCTTGGATTGTCCTCTTGGCCCTTCGTTCTCTCGGGCTCAATACGATTTGCGCATACAACATCGATACTGCGCTATGGTTCAAGCCGCGGAACATGGCATTCGTGGTCGTAACTCAACGCGAAGCAACCGCACACAAGCTCGAAGCTGAGACATTGGCGGGCATCAACGTCCTCACAATCCCGACGGCCATTTATGCCAACATTCACACTGGCGACCTACCGCTCATTGAATCTAATGGCACTCCGTTCGGTAGTCACATCATTTGGACTTCAGGAACAACTGGCATCCCCAAGAAATTGATAATCGATAGTACATTCGAGGACTCGAGAGATGAGTGGCGGGCACGTTTATATTCGTTCAGCAAGGATACGGTGATTTTCGAAAATAACCAGATTTGGAGCGGTGTAGGCGGGAAGTCCCCTCCCGCCGTTTGGCACGTCGGTGGATGTGTCGTCTATGATTTGCGGCCGGATCCCTTCAGCCGAATTTTTCGGCACGGAGTTAATTCATTAAAGCTCACGCCAAAGACATTAAGGGAACTGCTTCGGTGGCTGGACACATCAGGACCGATAGATCATGACTGCGAACTTATTGTTGGTGCAGGTTTTTTGTCAGTCTCGCTAGCAGAAGAAGCAATCAATCGAGTGACAAGACGGTTTGTGATCGCATACGGGGCCAGCGAGCTCGGTACCACTCCATTGCTCTCGCGCGTCACAATTACCGATGACATGCATTGGCTTGCTTCTGACGATGGTCGTACGATCGAGATCGTGGATGAAAATGGCAATGTATGTCGAGAAGGTGAATTGCGTTTTCTTTTAACCGAGGTTGATTGTGCTTCTTATCTCGATGATGAAGAAGCGAGCGCGACAGTGTTCCGGGACGGATATTTCTATCCAGGCGATATGGCTGTGAGACGCGCCGATGGGCGAATTCGTATCCTGGGCCGTGTCGATGACGTATTGAACGTGCAGGGAAAAAAATATCCTGTCGCACCAATTGAGCACAAGATTCAGCAGTTGCTTGGCGTTGATGAGGTTTGCGTGTTCTCCGGACTGAACGCCGCCGGCGATGAGGAAATCGCCGTCGCCGTTCAGTCCAGTCGACAGCTGTCGAGATCGGAACTGGAAGCGGTGGCTCGCCGGTGCGGGCCATTCGAACGGGTTCGCTTCACCGTCTTCAATGAGTTCCCACGCACAGAAGCAGGAACCGGCAAGACGCGGCGGTCTATGCTTAAAAAACAACTTTTCGAGGGCCGCGGTCGAGAATAAAAAAAGTAGCCTAATTTTGCCGTCTTCGGTCCCCTGAACTCGATAACCAGCTAAAATTCTGGTGCCGGAGACAAAAGGAAGAGGCAAGGCACTACCCATCGGGGGGTTACCTTTTTTCATTTTTTCCAAAAGTACAGCAGTCGCAATACTGTGGACCATGCGGCACTGTCTATGCTCACTAGCTCGCAGCTTAAGTGTCGCACATGCAACTGTTGCTGGTCGGAGGATTGAACGGGCAGGGGTAGTGTCCAGAATCTTTCGCACTTTCAGTTTGGCTGAGCGGCACCCGGCCCTGGCTCACGCGGTGATGGCTCCTCTCATCTGCTGGTCCTTGAGCAGCTCGATTCGAAATTGCGGACAACGCGAGCGGCGACTACGTCACGACCGGCGACGGCAAGAGGATCGTCGATCACGAGAACATCCAACGCTCGCGGCTGCGTGTCGATGCTCGCAAGTGGGCGGCAGCAAGACTCGCGCCGAAGAAATACGGCGATAATGTCGGGGTCGAGCGCGGCGGCGGCGCTGCAATGCCGGCGATCCTCATCCAGATCGGCAGCGGCGAGCGCGAGGACGATGCGAAGCTCATCGAGGGCAATTAGTATTGAAAACCCGCGAGGGCAGGCCCCAGCACCTCGATTCAGAACGATTCAGGATTGCCCAAAGGACCGGCCGGTCCTTCCGTGCTACGCTGAGGGTGCGGGAGACCCGCCGCACGGGGTGGGGAGAGTCCATGTCAGTTACGAGTCGGCGCGAGTTCATCACGCTGCTCGGCGGCGCGGCGGTGGCGTGGCCGCTCACGGCGCGCGCGCAGCAGGGCGAGCGGATGCGACGCATCGGCGTGCTTATGCCGCTGGGCGCGGACGATCCTGAAGCAAAGGCCCGCGTCGCGGCATTCCGGGAGGGCCTGCAACAATTGGGATGGATCGACGGCCAGAACGTACAGATCAGTATCCGCTACGCCGGCGCCGACATTGTGCGAATTCGTACCCATGCGGCGGAATTGGTGGCGCTTATACCGGATGTCATTCTGGCCTCTGGCGCCACGGTCATGACGCCTTTGCAACAGGCGACCCACACCGTGCCAATCGTGTTCACACAAACGCCCGACCCGGTCGGCGCCGGCTTTGTGGCGAGCCTCTCGCAGCCGGGGGGCAACGCCACCGGATTCACCCAGTTCGAGTTCGGCATCAGTGTAAAATGGCTGGAACTGCTCAAAGAGATTGCTCCGCGCGTAACGCGGGCGATAGCACTTCGGGATCCCACACACCCGGCCGGCCTCGGCCAGTTGGGCGCGATCCAGGGCGTAGCGCCATCGTTCGCGGTGGAATTGAGCCTTGTCGACGTGCGTCATGCGCCGGAGATCGAGCGCGCCATCACTGCACTCGCGCGTCAGCCGAATAGTGGTGTCATCGTTTTGTCGAGCGCAGCCTCGGTCTTCCATCGCGACCTGATTACCAGGCTGGCAGCACGGCACAAACTGCCCGCAGTTTACTTCGCGCGCCACTTCGTCATCGGAGGTGGCCTGATCTCCTACGGACCCGATACGATCGACCCGCATCGGCGCGCGGCAGGGTATGTCGACCGCATCCTCAAGGGCGAGAAGCCTGCCGATCTTCCGGTTCAGGCGCCGACTAAGTACGAACTGGTGATTAACCTGAAGACCGCGAAAGCGCTTGGCCTCGAAGTACCGCCGACGCTACTCGCCCGCGCCGACGAGGTGATCGAATGAAACGCCGCGCCTTCATCACGCTGCTCGGCGGCGCGGCCGCGTGGCCGCTCGCGGCGCGCGCGCAGCAGGCGGCGAGAGTTCCCCGCATCGGAATTCTCTGGCCGAACCCCGTGACCGCGAGCGGACACTTTGTCGATGCCTTCCGGCAGGGGCTGGGCGAATTGGGGTACGTCGAAGGCCGCAACATGACCATCGAGTTTCGAACCGCGGAGGGCATGATGGAACGGCTGCCCGATCTCGCGGCCGAACTGGTCCGGCTCCCCGTGGAAGTGATCCTGACCGCGACGTCACCAACCATTCGCGCCGCCCAGCAGGCCACCCGCACGATCCCGATCGTCATGGGCAACAGTCAGGACCCCGTGAGCGAAGGCTTCGTAGCCAGCCTCGCCCGACCGGGCGGGAACATCACGGGGCTCACCCTCTTCTCTCCCGACATCGCCGCGAAACGCCTGCAGCTCGTCAAGGAAATCGCCCCCGCGCTCACCCGAGTGGCGATCCTGTGGCATGCGGACGATCCTGCTCTGGCCTTGGCGTTACGAGAGATGCGGGCCGCAGCCCAGATGCTGCAGCTGGAGTTTCGATCGCTGGGAGTGCGTGACCCAAGCGACTTCGAGCCGGCGTTTCGGACGGCAACCCAGGAAGGCGCCGGAGCGCTCGTCGTCGTGGAAGACAACCTGACCTTTCGTCACCGTATGGAGATCGCCAGGCTCGCGAACGGCTACCGGCTGCCAACCATGTACGGCCTGCGGGACTACGCACAGGCCGGGGGCCTGATCACATATGGGCCGAACCTCGCTCACATGTACCGGCGGGCAGCCGCCTACGTAGACAAGATCCTCAAAGGTGCGAAGCCGGCCGACCTGCCCGTGGAGCAACCCACGCGGTTCGAGCTGGTCATCAACCTCAAAACCGCCAAGGCGACCGGCATCGACATCCCCGCGACCGTGCTTGCCCGCGCCGACGAGGTGATCGAATGAGGCGGCGCGAGTTCATCACGCTGCTCGGCGGCGCGGCCGCGTGGCCGGTCGCGGCGCAGGCGCAGCAGCCGGCGATGCCGGTAGTTGGCGTACTCGGGAGCGCCTCGGCGCAGTTCAAGGACGCATTTGTTGGGGGTTTGAGCGAGGCCGGTTACATCGAAGGTCAGAACGTGCGCGTCGAATATCGCTGGGCGGCAGGCGCCTATGACCGGCTGTCGGCAATGGCGGACGAACTGGTGAATCTGCGGGTCAATGTCATCGCCACGTTCGGCGCTGCCGCCGCGCCGGTTGCCAAGGCTGCCTCGACGAAAGTCTCGCCGCCCATTCCGGTGGTCTTCGTTTTGGGGAGTGATCCAGTCGCGGAGGGGCTGGTTGCAAGCCTCAACCGGCCCGGCGGCAACGTGACCGGCTCTACGACCATTACCGGGACGCTCACAGCCAAGCGGTTGGAACTGCTGCGCGCGGCTGTCGGCGGCAAAGCCGCAATGGCAATCCTGATCAACCCGAGCAATCCACTCGGCTTGGCGGAACGCAGGGGTGCAGAAGCTGCGGCACGTGACACGGATCAAACGCTGGACATTCTCACGGCGCGCAATGAAAGCGAAATCGTCACCACATTCGCCTCGCTGAAGGAACGGCGCATCGGTGCGCTGATCATTGGCTCCGATTCGTTCTATCTCGGGCAGATGCGCTGGATGGCGGCGCTTGCCGCTCATAACGGGATGCCTGCAATCGGCCCGTTGCAGGAGTTCACCGCGGCCGGCGGTCTGATGAATTA
>DATFQX010000113.1:0-2218 GCA_035263865.1 Xanthobacteraceae bacterium | reverse complement strand
AAGTAGGCGTTGGAAAACGCGCCGCGGGACCCGGACGACGCCGTGGTACTCGCCGATCTCAACCCCGAACTCGACGGCCTGCTGCTCGGCGTTCCAGCGGGCGTCCTCGGGGAAGGTGAAGAACATGGTGGCTCAGCCCTGCGTGGGCTTCCTTGGTGTTCACTAGACGTTCTCGACGCCGAATGCAACAGATGGAGTGACAAACCGCCGGCCTTTATGTTGGATGCAGAGGGGCCAGTCGGTGCTTTCGACTTTCGAGCGTAACCAGCGAATTGCACCCGTCTACGGACGGGCGGGGTTATATTGTCTGGCGCCCGGTTAGGGAGGCCGGCTACCTCAGGGAGGAAAGCAATGCAATATCTGGTCGAAGGCGCACGCGGTTCGCTGCCACCGTCGCCTGAGCAAGCGATCGCTTTGCTCGAAGGAACCGTTATCCCGGCATGCGAGTACGTGATCAGGCTGAAGGCGGAAGGAAAGATACTGGCGGGCGGCGTGCTGGTCGGCGACCGCGCCATCGTGTGCATCATCGAGGCCGCTTCGAACGATGAGGCCGATCGCATCGTCCGCGATATGCCCATATGGGGCCTGCTCGAATGGAAAGTCACGCCGCTGCAGAGCTTCGAGGCCCGCGCCGAGATGGAGCGGCAGGCCGTGCAGGCGTTGAAATCCGCACGGCGCTGATAGCGAACAAAACCGTTGTGAGAGCCAAAAGGGGCGCCCGCAGGCGCCCCTTCCGTGATGCGGGCGGCCGCTCAGGTCTCGCGGCTGAAAGCGCACGGTCGTGCCGCGGGCACGGTAGTCGGTCTTGACGTTGACGGAGCCGACCATGCCCTCCTCGACCTTGTGCCGCGGTACTAATACCGATCTCCGGAAATTTCCGGACACGAGTGCGCTTTTGATAGGCGATAATCAGGATAACAGGTGCCACCTATAGAGCGGGCGAAGCAGGAGCCCAGGCGACCGCGCAGAGCGAGCGGATCAGGTGATGGTTGGTGGCGAACCGGTTCCAGGCCGCCTCGCAGGCATCCATGATGTCTGCCAGACTGCTAAACACCGAGTTGGCGAGCCAATGGCTGCGCAGATAGTGCCAAATCCGCTCGACCGGATTGAGCTCCGGGCTGTACGGCGGCAGCTCCAACAAAGTGATATTGCCGGGCACCGCCAGAGCTCGGCTGCGGTGCCAGCCGGCACGATCGAGGATCACCACGGCATGGGCATCGGCGGCGACCTGGCTGCTGATCTCGCGGAGATGATGGTTCATGGCGGCAGTATTGCAGATCGGCATGATCAGCGCCGCCGCTTTGCCCTGCGACGGGCATACCGCACCAAACACATAGGCCGAGGCGAAGCCGAGGTCCTTGGGTGCTGTCGGCCGGCTGCCGGTTGGCCCCCACACCCGGGTCAGACTGTTCTTCTGACCGATGCGCGCCTCGTCCTGAAACCACACCTCGACTCGCATGCCGCGCGCCTGCGCCGCCCGGACTCGCTCTAATTGCAATCCCAGTGTTGCGAAAACTCCGCTTGCGCTGTCGCATCGGCCTCCGGGTGGCGAGGACGCGGGACCAACCAGCTCAACTTGATCCGATGCAGCAGCCGGTAGGTGCTCGACAGACTGCAATCAATGGCAAACTCCTCTTTCAATAGGCGTTGCGCGTCGACCCCACGAAACGCCACTACCCCGTCCCGCTCCAGCGCGGCGCCAGCGACAATCCGTTCCTTGAACCGCGCGCTCGTCGCGGCGTCGACCCGTGGCTGTCGACCCGGGCGCGGCCGGTCACGCAATCCTTCAATGCCATCCTCTTCGTAACGGTTATGCCATTCGTAAGCCGCCGACCGGCTCAGCCCGGCCAGCCGCGCTGCGGCCTCATGCTCCATCCCCTCGAGCATGTTCGCGATCATCAGAATTCGCTGGCAGACACGCCCGCTCTCGCGTCGTGCCAAGCGCCGCAGCTCGGCCGCCCCCGGTTCGCTGCGAAAGAAGTATGCCGGCATCGTCTATCCCCCAAACATGGTACGCTCCTCTATTAACTCTACCACATCTGGGGGTCATCGGAAGCTGGTATTACGTACGTTTATGGACGCCCGTTATCAGGATCCGGTCACAGGGAAGTTCATCTCAGAGGATCCGAGCTTCAAGATCTGGGTACGCCAAACCTTTCAAGCGTGTGGCGGCGTATACCACTGCGGGGGTGGAAGGTGTTGTCGCCGGTTCCCTCTT
>DATFQX010000112.1:0-3656 GCA_035263865.1 Xanthobacteraceae bacterium | reverse complement strand
CTCAGGTGCCGCGACCCCACAGCCCGCAATAGCGTCGGGCCACGAGTGGCAGGCCGCTCTCATAGCCCGGCCAATTTGCGTATTTCGGCAACTTAAAATCCTTCTCGGCCGGCTCCCAGCATTTGCCGTCTTGCCCCATCTTCTTCATCTCGGCGGAGGCCTCCTGCATCAGCGTGAGGATGTCTTGCGCATCCTTCTTGGTGCCGAGTCGACCACCCGGCTGGCCGGGATGTCCAGGGATCAGCCTCTCCCAGTCCAACGCGAGGACCTTCTTGATGAATTCCTCCGTTTCGAGCGGATAGATGTCGATGAAGCCGCGCCCGGGAAACGATCCGACTGGTATCGTGTCGACAACGAAGACAATCTTCTCCTTCGGCAACCACATGACCAGGTTCGAATCGGAATGATTAAGGCCGAAATATTTCAGCTCAAGCGTAGTACCGCCGAGCTTGATTGTGCGGCCGGCGTCGCTGACGACCTGATCGGGGAGCGGAGTGTTCGGATCCTTGAGCACGGCAAGCCGCTCCTTGGCTCGCCTGTGCGCAATGATGATGGCGCCGGCGTCCTTGAACGGCTTGCCGCCAGCGATGTGATCATAGTGGTGGTGGCTGTAGATCAGGAACTTGATTGGCTTATCGGTCACCTTCTTGATCTCGGCGATATAGTCTTGACCGCCGGTCGGCCGGCCGTAAGCGATCGGATCAGTCGCGATCACGCCGTCCTTGGTGACGATGAACATCGATTGATGATTGCCGTTGCGGAAGATGTAGACATTGTCGGTGCCATCGACCTTGGTGGTCTCGATTTGCGGCCGTTGTGCCTGCTGCGCCAGCCCTGTTGTTGCGAACCCGACGGCGCTCAACGCGACCGCCATGGCTGCAAGCCGAATCTGCGACATCACGATTCCTCCCTCACGCTTCTTCGGGCCGTGTCGCCCGTTTCCGCGGCGCCGCCCTGCTGCGAGTTATAGTATACGCGCGGACGAGATACCACGTATCGACCGTTTAGGCGCGGCCCTCACCAAGGCCGGGGAGGAAGGCCAGCGCCACCAGATGTGCAGCGATGCAAAATCGCAATTCGACGATCCGACCATTGCGCACGACAGCTTTGCGCTCGGCAAAACGAATCTGCACGTCGTGATGGTCAAGAAACGTTTGGTCGAGTGGGTATACTGCCTTGTACACGGCCTCCTTGGCGACGAAAAGCAGTCGTCCCTGGTAAGGATCATCGCCTATTCTCAACCGCTCTTGCGGCGTTGCGACTAAGTCCAGCAGTTCAGGAGGCAACGATTCGGCCGGCTCGACGTCTATCCCCACCGCGCCCACATCACGACTCAATCCGACTGCTGCAACCGCAACACGAGAATCGTGGGCGAGCGAGCCGACGACTCCGGCGGGCCAGGCCGGCGCTCCCCCGGAAGTTCTCGGTAGTGCGCATTCGGGTTGCCCCAATCGCTTGAGGAGTTGGCGTGCGACAATGCGAGCCGCGCCGCTCGCCCGCCGCACCTTGACGACACTCGAGGCGAAGGCAGGCGCCTCCTCCGGCAATAACGCACCTTCATCGCCAGGCGAGATCAAGCGATGGCCGATCACGATGCCTGGAAAAGAGAGGGCATCGATTGCTAACTGAAGCGAGGGATCAACCGTCACGATCAGCCTCAACGGGAGCTACCGGCCTCGTGAGTCGTGCGCATTGGGGGCCAAGCGAACACGCAAAACCCGGCTCAACAATTCTTCCTGCAATCAACCGCTCGCATGGCGCTGTCGTACACCATCCGCGGCTCAAGGGTCCAACTGACGTTGATCTTGGGGCCTCGACGGTCGCCCGCGGCCCGGTACGCCTCTATAACGCCAAATGATTTTGCTCGTTGTCAATCTTGTCGCGACGACCCGGCTGGTCCTATAGATCATGCAACGAGACGAAGCGGGCAAAAGGGGCGAAGTTAACGCTTTTCCAAGGTGGACCGCGTTTTGCTGGAAGCAATCGGGACCGTGTCGCAGCGATGGGTTGGCTCGCCCGTTGAGCGCAAGGAAGATCAGGCGCTCCTGACCGGGCAGGCGCGCTTTATCGACGATCTCTCGCCAATTCCGGGAATCCGCTTCGCAGCGATCTTGCGTTCACCCCATCCGCACGCGCGGATCGGACGGATCGATCTCGCGCGAGCGCGGGAGCTGCCAGGGGTTCGGGGCATCGTCACCGGCAATGACGTCAGCGATCTGATTGGCCCGGTGCCAAGCGTCGTGAAGGCTCCGCTTGCCTACTATCCCATCGCAATCGACCGGGTGCGATACGTCGGCGAGCCCGTTGCCGTGGTGATTGCGGACACGCGTTACATCGCGGAAGACGCGTGTGACCTGATCGGCGTCGAATATGAAGTGCTTCCGGCAGCGTCCGACCTGCAAAGCGCCACCGCGCGCGACGCCCCGGTGATCCACGAGAAAGTCGGTTCGAACATCATAAGCCAGCGCAGCTTCAGCTACGGCAACCCGGATGCTGCATTTTCCGGGGCTGATCGAGTGTTCGAGTTCTCGTACTCGTATCCGCGCTATGCCTCCACACCGATGGAGACGTTCGGCGTCATTGCGCAATTCGAACGGGCCCCCGACCGTTACACGGTGTGGTCGAACTTCCAGGGGCCATTCGTGGTCCAGCCGCTCATGGCGAGCGCATTGCGCGTGCCCGGCCACCGACTTCGCCTCATCACGCCGCCGAACAGCGGCGGAAGTTTCGGTATCAAACAGGCCGTTCTTTCCTACATCGTCCTACTCGCCGCCGTCAGCCGCAAGACGGGCGTGCCCATCAAGTGGGTCGAGGATCGCGCCGAGCACCTCACGGCCTCGTCCGCCTCAAGTGATCGCGTGGGAACGGTCGCGGCGGCGTTCACGAAGGACGGCGAGCTCACTGGATTGCGGTTCAGGAACACCGCGAATATGGGCGCCCACGTGCGGCCGCCCGAGCCCGCCTCCCTCTATCGCATGCACGCCGCCTCAAACGGCTGCTACAAGGTGCAGAACATTTCCATCGACAACGAGCTCGTTGTCACGAACTGCACACCCGTCGGTCTCAATCGCGGATACGGGGGACCGCAATTCTATTTTGCGCTCGAACGGATCATGGACATCGCGGCGCGCGGGCTCGCCATGGATCCCGCGGAACTGCGCCGTCGCAATTTCATTCCTGTCGATGCCTTCCCTTACAGAGCGCCGGCAGGCGCCATATTCGACGCCGGCGACTACGATGCGGCGCTGTCGGAGCTCCTGCGGATCGCCGACTATGACCAGCTCAAACGCCGGCGCGACGAGGTCCGCGGCAAGGGAGGTCTTTTCGGCATCGGCCTGGCAGCAGGTGTTGAGCCGTCCGGCTCGAATATGGCCTATGTTTCACTGGCGCAGACGGCGCAAGACCGCCGCCGTGCCGACCGCAAATCGGGCGCTAACGCCAGCGCGGTGGTCTCGGTCGATCCGAGCGGACAAGTCACGTTGCGCCTGTGCAGCACGCCAAATGGCCAGGGCCATGCGACAGTTGCCGCGCAGATCGTTGCCGACGCGCTCGGGCTGCACCCCAACGACGTCGATGTGGTGACGGAGATCGACACGCTGACGAGCGCTTGGTCGATTGCGTCGGGGAATTACTCGAACCGCTTTGCGGCAATCGTT
>DATFQX010000111.1:0-5544 GCA_035263865.1 Xanthobacteraceae bacterium | reverse complement strand
GTATTGGCGCGCACGGATGTTTCAAACGACCGCCTCACGATTTGCAGCGTCGAGGCCTTTACGACTTCGAAGTCCGGCGCAAGCTTGCTGTTCATCACGACATAGACCTTCGGCCGGGCATCGGGCGGAAAGACCGGGTTGTTGCCGGACACCAGCAAGGCCTCGGGCAGGATGAGTACATTCGTCGTCACGCCGCCATCGACGTGCATTTCTGCGGAACGCCGTCCATCCGCTTCGACTTCGATGAGCGTGGGCGAGAACACGCCCGGAATGCTGGCCGATGCGGTCAAAACGTTGCGGAACAGATCGAGCGCCCCCGGGTCGCCGCTGGCAGCAATCTTGCCCATATCCCAGATCGCGGTGCGCTGTGCATCGAGATTGGTCGTCACGACATAGAGCCGACGTCCTGCCCGGTGCTCTCGCGCGATCGCGGCGAGCATGGGGCCATCGACATGTCTCGCGATCAAGTCTCGCAGGGGTTCCGTCTTGAAAAGACCCGTGCCAAACAGTCCCGCCAATCCCTCCGGCTGCAGCAAGTTCGCCATTTCACCGGTGGCAAACACACTCCTGAGCGTCTCGTATAGGCAGGTTCGAGGAATGCGAACGGCGCGATCAGCGCGCCGGCGCTGGCTCCAGTCACCAATGTGAATTGCGGCCGCGTCCCCCGCGCGGACCATCCAGCCAGAAGAGCCGCGCCGAACGCACCATCGGCGCCTCCGCCGAACAACGCCAGCACAACCGGTTGCTTTGGCGGGACGCGGGACACAACTGAGGCCCGCACGGTCGCGATGGCCGGGTCATCGGCCCAGATGCGGGCGTCCGGAATTCCGGGAATAACGGCTGCCGCCTGTTCCTGCTGCGTATAAGGGATACGCGTCACGTTTGTGCAGCTTGCGAGGGCGAGCGCGCACGCGGCGACGCTGAAACGGGCCGCACGGATCGTCTGCCTGGAAAAATTGGGCCTCATCATCATTTGACTGCGGTCGAATCCGTGTCTTAGGTCGCCATTCCAAATCGCAAGCAGCACGGGCTCCTTTTCGCTTACGCCCATTACACAAGTCACGGCGGATCGTTAATTGTCCGGTCAAAAAAGTGCGGCGGTGTGTTAATTTTGGCAACCGGGCGCTTGGACTGACGATCCCCCACGACCTGCTACTCGCGGCCGACAAGGTAATCGAATGATGGCATGGCAATTCGTAGCGCGGTCTGGATGACCCGAACCGAACATGAGCTGGTGCTTTTGCTACGACGCCGCGCGGAGCTTCCTTGAGCAGTTAGCCTTGCCCTCTTAGCCGGTCACAGGGGCCGTCTGTGATGGCCATCACAGATTTGGCGAATCCCGAGATAGCGCTTCTTCGGTGCCTAGCATCGCGCTGTCATGGGAACGCTGCAACACGCGGACTAATCACTCTACGGAGCGTTTTTCGACTCTGCGCTATAGCTTCTTCCTATTCGACAAAAGCGTGATTGCAGTCACAGACTCTCGTTCAGTTCCTCCTTAAGCCTGACAACTAAGACATCCGATCTGCGAGCGAGGAGGAGGACATGGCACCGAAATCAGACAGACTCGCTGCGGACTTGTTTGCCAAGACCACGACGAAGCTCGTGCTGGCAACGACCATCGCAGCTTTCTGGTTGACCGTGGTCCCCATCACTGGCGCGGTTGCCAACGAACCAATCAGCGCGGCGCGCACGGCGGCCATTCACAAGTGCAACCTCTTGGCCGCACGGTATCCGATACACGAGTGGGGCAACACCCAAATCCATCTGTATCGGACCTGCATGGCCCGACATGGCCAACAAGAATGATTGGCAAAGCGCAAATGCCGCAAGTAGCATAAAGGGCGATTATGAAGATGGAGGACCGATCATGAAAAAGCTCGGTATGCTTGGGATTATCGGTGCGGCAGCAATATTGACTGCAGTGCCGCTCTCGCTTGACAGCGCTGAAGCCCAAAGCGGGCCGCGAGCGGTAGGCCCCTCCTTCTCTCTTAGCTCGCTGACCTCCTGCGGCTACATACCTTACGGAACAAGCTACGCCGCACCTTGCGGCATCTACAGCAGCAGCTACGCCGCAGCTTACGAGCGTCTACAAGCAGGTGCCCGCCACACTTGTGATAGGCGTCACAGACGGGGTTGCTAACGAGGGGAAGTTCTGCGTCGAGCAGGGAATTTTCACGCCTTTTAGTTTCGAATTTTGGGCCTAGCGCAACCAGGCTTTTGTGGCGTCGATTGCATTCTGTTGGTCGACAGTGATTTAATTCCTTCAACACCGGCGAAACGTCCGTGCGCGGAGGACATGATCATGGCCATCACCGTCTACCCGGTCACGCAAGGCTTTGCTGCCGAAATCGGTGATGTCGACTTATCGGGACAGATCGGTCCGGCCGATCTCCAAGCAATTAAAGAGGCCTTCACGCAGTATGCGGTCTTGATCTTCCCCGATCAGCATCTCTCGCAGGACCAGCATCTCGACTTCGCAAAGCACTTCGGCCCCCTCGAGACCACGATCGGCGTTTATCGAAAGGACGCGCCACTCCGCCTGCGCAGAGAATTCGCCGACGTTTCGAACCTTAATCACGGCAACGAGGTCTGGGGCAAGGAAAGCAGACAGCGCCTGTTCCAACTGGGCAACCGGCTCTGGCACACCGATAGCTCGTTCAAGCGCCTACCAGCGCGTGCATCGTTGCTTTATGCGCGTTCGATACCACCAATCGGCGGACATACGGAATTTGCCGATGAGCGCGCGGCCTACGATGCGCTTGCCGAGGAGATAAAACTCCGTCTCAATGGCCTCGTAGCCGAGCACTCGATCTTTAACTCTCGCGCGCGGCTTGGCTTCACTAATTTCAACGACGAGGAGCGGCAGGAAATGCCGTCGGTGCCCCAAGTCGTCGTCCGCACGATCCCCGAATCCGGTCGCAAATCGCTTTACCTCGCGTCACATGCGGGTCGGATCTTTGGCATGTCAGAGCACGAGGGTCGCGCATTAATTGACCAACTCATCGCACACGCGACGCTGCGGCAATTCATTTACACCCATCGCTGGCGGGTAAACGACCTCGTCATGTGGGACAATCGCTGTACGATGCACCGCGGGACCGAGTTCGATGATCTGCGCTGGAAGCGCGATGTGCAACGCGCTACGGTTTGCGACATTGCAAATTCTTGCGAGCAAGAAGGTATCAAGATCGCAGCAGCGTAGAAAGGATCGTGATGCCGATGGCGGTGAGCCCGGATAAGCGCTTCCTCATCGCGGCGTTTCAGTCGGAACCATTGCGGCTTCCTATGTCCGCTTTCGGGCGCAAAGCAGACATAGCCTAGGGACCGCGCGAGGTTCGCTTTTGTACCCGACGCGGACATAGAGGGGACTGAACTCCCGCAACGCAACAGTCTCCTGCCGGCGTACTATCCTTAGGCGCCGGCCAGGGAGACGCCCAAACGGATTCAGAACTATTCAGGTTTGCGCCAAGGACCTAGGAGACATCAATGAATGAACCGCTCGTTGTCCGACGCGAGACCCATATCGACGCCCCGCCCGCTACGGTTTTCGCCTTCCTGACCGATCCGGAAAAAATCATCAGATGGATGGGCGTCGAGGCGACGACCGAAACGCATCCGGGCGGACTTTACCTCCTCAAAGGCGTCGGCGGCGACCACGCCCGGGTTGCGCGCGGCGCGTTCCGAGAGGTCGTGCCGGTCCACCGTCTCGCCTACACCTTCGGTTGGGAGGGTGGCCAAGAGGTGCCGCCGGGATCGAGCTTGATCGAGATCGATCTGATCGAGCGCAACGGCGGCACATTGTTGCGCATGACCCATAGCGGCCTTCCCAATGAGGCACAGTGCGCAAGCCATAATCGGGGCTGGGCGCATTACCTAGGCCGGCTCACCATTGCAGCCGGCGGCGGAAATCCCGGCATCGATCATGGATCAGCGCAGAGGTGATTTGAGTTCAGGTCACCGGCCGCTCTGAGCGGCGGATTCTCCAGCGCGTCGGATTATTTGTGAGGCAAAGATCGCATTGACGCGCATCTTGATGGATAGGTCGTGACAAGAATGGCGCGTCGCCCCATGATCGCTCGATGGAGCTTTCTTCGACTCTTTCTTGGCTCGTCGATGCCGCCGCAGATAGCGCGGACGCCAATCGGTTCTTGGCGGAACTCAGCGCGCGTCTGCTCGCCGACGGCCTGCCGCTCGCCGGCGGCGCCTTGACGTTTAATATTCCGCACCCGCTCGTTGCCCGGCGCACCTGGTTGTGGCGCGCCGATAACAAAGAAGTCATCGAGGCTTTGGGGTTCGTGCCTGGCCTGCCACCAGCAGCGCTGGGAGCAAGCCCAGCCAACGATGCCGGCCGGCGCTGGCTCGCAACAATCGCTGCTGGCCCCGTACACGAGGACGCGATTGGGCCAGGGCACGATGGGCCTCGCGTCACCTGGATCGGCCCGCGTCCGTTCACTTCGAGCGAGGCCAATAAACTGCATGAGGCTGCGCGCTTCGCCGCGGCACCGCTTGCCGTCCTCGCTGCGCGTGCCACGTTGACGGCGGCCCTGGAAGCCTATCTCGGCCGGCGCAGCGCGGCGCGGGTGCTGGCGGCACCCTTACGCCGCGATATCGGCGAGACCATCCAGGCTGCACTGCTGTATGCCGATCTGCGCGGCTTCACGCCGCTATCGGAAAGCAATCCCCCCGCCGTGGTCATTTCAGCTCTCGGCGCCTGGTTCGATCGTATCGCCGGCGCGATTCACGCTTTCGGCGGCGAGGTGCTAAAATTCATCGGCGACGGCGTATTGGCAATCTTTCCGGTCGTCGGAGGAACGCCGCGCGGCGCCTGCAATGCCGCATTGCGCGCGGTATCCGCCGCGCGCGTAGGCATGACTCATCTCGATGAGCAGCGGCTTCGGCAAGGGTTGCCGGCTCTACCGTTCGGCGCTGCTTTGCATCTTGGCGAGATTCTCTGGGGCAATATCGGCGCGGCGGATCGCCTGGATTTCACCGCCATCGGCCCCGCCGTCAATTTGGTCAGCCGACTGGAGGGGCTGTGCAAACCGCTGCGCAAGACGGTCCTCGTGTCCGGCGCGCTTGCCGCCGAGACGGACACGCCGCTGATCGCGCTCGGAACGCATGCGCTCCGCGGTATTACATCGCCATGCGTGGTCTTCACCCTGCCGGAGCCAGCCTGATCGAAATGCTCACATATTGCCGTGCCCGCGCTTGATGGTCTGGCGGATCACCGGCGCCGTGACCTGGTCGGAGATTTGGATGTTCCACATTTCGCTTTCGCCCTGCGCGGCGAAGTCGGCGAACAGCTTCGGGATCACCGACACATCGCGGATCTCGTGGCCGCGCAGGTCGAAGCCCCGCGCGATTTTTTCGAGCGCGGGCCGGCCGAACACAGCCAAGCTATCGTCGAGGCCGTCGGCGCGCAGCTTGTGAAACTCCGAGCCGTAGCCGCCGTCGTTCATCGCGCAGATCAGGATGCGAAATCCTTGACGCTTGAGCGTCTCGAGCTCCTGGATATGGAACAAGAGCCCGCCGTCTCCCTCG
>DATFQX010000110.1:0-2056 GCA_035263865.1 Xanthobacteraceae bacterium | reverse complement strand
AGCCTTTCCATTCCATCAGCGAATCCTCGTCGGTAGGGAGACGCGAATTCGCTCGGAGAAATCGGGTGCGTCATCGGCGGCGTGCGCCGCCTCGTTGATCAGGGAGCGCCGCCGCAGCTCGTCAAACGGCAGCGACGTGTCTACCCGGCCGGAGGCGTAGAGGTAGCTGTCTATCAACCCGTTGAGGATATGACGAATGTCAAGCCGCCCCGCCCGTCCAGCCGCATTCGCGTAGCGGATGATGTTGATCGTGCAGCTGTTGCTCAGCAGGTGATAGAACTCCGGTCGATCGGCGAGCTCATTGATCCGGGCGAGGTAGATCAGCAGCAGCCGGCGTGCATCGTCGGGCGATGCGTTGAGACGATAGAGGTACACCGTCTCGCTGCGGTGGTTGGCGCGCACGCCCACGAGGTCTCGCTCGTCACCCACAACGTAGATCAACTCAAATTGCTTGAAGAGGGAGGCGATGGGCGCGAAGCCCTCGCCGACCTCCGGGCGCGTCTCGATCGAGATGCTCAACGGCAGCGCGTTGTCGAAGATGAAACTCAGGAATGTGTGTGCGACGAGCCCCTCGCTCCAGTAAGAGACATAGAAATCGATGCCGGTCAGGTGCGACAGTGATATCTCGCGCTCCTCATAGCGCACTGTGAAGTCATTCCGGGACCGATATTCGAAATTGCGGACACCCGTGAGGCGCACGCGGTCACCGTCTAAGAACGCCCGCGGCATCACCGCTACTTCCGGTCGCCATTGACGATCGTGCGAGGGAGAGATGGATATCCACCACGCGACCACGCCGAGATACAGCACGATCAGGACCACGGACATGCGCCTTTGAGGCGCGAACCAGATGGCCCAGATCGCGAAGGCCGCAAATGCAATCGCCAAACCCAAGCGCAGGCCGGGCCATGGCAAGTTCGAGTAGTAGATGGCGAGAGTGGCCCACAAGATGAGCACGACCCGGCACAGAAACCAGACCCCCGCGATCAGCCAGGCGAGAAACCCATACAGAAAGTGGCGGTGTGAGCTCAGTCGTTCCTCTCATTCGTCGCAATTGCCGAACGACCGGCTCTGGAAATTGCGGAAAGTGAAACCTTCCGCGAAGGAGAACATTGTCTGCCTGGCTACTGGACAGAGCTGTTGCGGGCGTCGCGCCTCGCCTGCGCATTTTTTGTCGCTTGCGACACGCTTCCGATCTTTGCAGGGGGAACTCGCGTACGCCGCCGCCGACTGGGCAGCGGCCGCATCCCTTCGCTCGGCGTGTCACCGGGCGGCGGGCGAGTAGGAAACTGAGCCGCGCGACGCAGGGCCAGCGCGCGGCGGGCCGCTTCGACATGCGCGGTTCGCGCCTCGAGCTTGTGCATGCGGCCGATCTCCTTGCTCACGCGTTTGAGCGCCGCGGCGAACACCTGCTTGCGCTGCAGGGGGTGCTCGGCTGTGCCCGGGAAGCTTGCGCCCCTCTGCGCCCCTTTTCCGCGCACCGCGCGGCGCTTTTCGCGCGCCAGGGTGCGCTCCTTATCGCGCATCTCGCGCAGACGCTGGCGCAACGCGCTCAGGTCATCAAGCGAAGCGTCATAGATTTCGGGATGGTGACTGCGCAGGACGATCTCATGCTCGTCATAGCTGAGAATGCTGCGCTCGAATTTGCAGGGTATGGACATGGCAGCCCCTTAGTGTCCTGTGCCGCAGCCAACGAGGATTGGTGCTATGTTCATTCTCGCCGTATCAATACAGCGGCGAGCGAGCCTTGGTGGCAGGATGTGCCATGGCTGTCAACGAGGAACCGGCGTGGCGGAATTAACCGATGAGCAGAGCGAACGCTAATCCCACAGCCGACGGCATCACCTGGCATGCCATGGCGGTGGACGAGGTGGTGCGGCGACTCACGACCGATATCGAGAAAGGCCTGGATGCGGGCGAAGCCTCGCGCCGGCTGCAAAAGTACGGCCCCAACCGCTTACCGGAGGGCAAGAAGCGGGGGCCGTTCATGCGGTTCCTGTCGCAGTTCAACAATATCCTCGTCTATGTCCTCCTCGGCGCCGGCTTCATCAAGTTG
>DATFQX010000109.1:0-58101 GCA_035263865.1 Xanthobacteraceae bacterium | reverse complement strand
CGCCGCCCAGCCGCGTTCACGCCAACGTGCCGATGATCGACGAGGAGTTCGCCAGCCTCCAATTTGATGGACTGCGTTCCTATATCTAATGCCGGACGGCAAGGAGTGAGCCGTCGTTTCGGGGGCGGCGAAACCCGCGAGCGGACTCTATAATCGCTGCCGGCGGCGGATCGATCGCGGCTCTCGCTGCCGTCGCGGCTCGGCCGGACGAGAGTGAAGCCTTGGACGAGATGACTTGGACGAGATGACCCGATTGCGAGAAGGGCAGGTGCCATGAGCGCAGCCGATCCGAGAAACTGGATGTGGGCCGAAGCCTGCGCGATGATCGAGCGGGCGGAGCAGTTGCACCGCCGCTTCTTCCAGCCCGGGCTGGCGCCTAGCGCGGAGGTCAATTGGGAGCCCCCGATCGATGTGTACGAGAGCGAGCAGGAATTGACCATCGTCGCGGCATTGCCCGGCGTCGAACCCCAGCAGATCGAGATTGCGATCGAGCGCGGCGTGCTGCGCGTCGCCGGCGTGCGGCAACTGCCCGCCTGCGTGCACGGCGCCGCCATCCATCGCTTGGAAATCCCGCACGGGCGTTTCGAGCGCCGGCTGCGGCTCTCTGGCCAAGGTTGGCAATTGGGCCGCTCCACGCTCGTGAACGGCTGTCTCGTTCTCACCCTCACGCACTCGCGGTGACATCGGCGCGCGCCATGGCAGAGCAAGCACAGAGCAGACCCCCCGATCAGGGCGAGGCCCACCCGCCGCTCCCGCCCGACAGCATGATCCTGCTGCCGGTGCGGCAGCTCGTGCTGTTTCCCGGCATCGTGCTGCCGCTGACGATCGGGCGCAAATCGTCCATCGCGGCGGCGCAGAGCGCGGTGCGCAATCAGCGCCCGCTTGGCGTCATCCTGCAGGTCGATCCAGCGGTCGAGGAGCCGACGCTGGAGCAGTTGCATCGGGTGGGGACCGCGGGGCAGATTCTGCGCTACGTCACCGCCCCCGACGGCACGCATCACGCCATTGTTCAAGGCCTGCGGCGCTTCCGCGTCGTCGAGCAGCTGCCCGGATTTCCGTTCCTGGTCGCCCGCGTCGAGGAGATCGGCGTCGCCGAGGTGATCACGCCCGAGATCGAGGCCCGCATCGGCCTCGTGCGGAGCCGCGCGCGCGAAGCCATCGAACTCTTGGCCAATGTTCCCCCGGAAGTGGCGGGCACGATCGAGAACCTGGATTCGGCCTCCGCGCTTGCCGATTTCATCGCCGGCATCCTCGACGCCAAGCCGTCGGAAAAGCAGGACGTGTTGGAGACGGTCGACATCCGCGAGCGGCTCGACAAAGTGCTTGCGCTCCTTGCGCAGCGTATCGAGGTGCTCAAACTCTCGAAACAGATCGGCGAGCAGACGCAGCAATCGCTGTCCTCGCAGCAGCGCGAGCACATCCTGCGCGAGCAGCTGCGCCTCATCCAGAAGGAGCTGGGCGAGGGCGACGAGAAATCGGTCGAGATCGCCGCGCTGCACGACGCGATCGAAAAGGCAGGCATGCCGAAGGAGGCCAAGGACCAGGCGACGAAGGAGCTCAAGCGGCTCGAGCGCATGCCCGAGGCCGCCGCCGAATACGGCATGATCCGCGCCTATTTGGATTGGCTCATCGATCTGCCCTGGTCGAAGCTCGACACCGACAACATCGACGTCGCCGAAGCGCGGCGCATCCTGGACGAGGATCATTACGGGCTGCCCAAGATCAAGCGGCGGATTCTCGAATATCTCGCGGTGCGCAAGCTCAAGCCCGACGGCAAGAGCCCGATCCTCTGTTTCGTCGGCCCGCCGGGCGTGGGCAAGACCTCGCTCGGACAGAGCATTGCGCGCGCGACCGGCCGCAAGTTCGTGCGTCTCAGTCTCGGCGGCGTGCACGACGAAGCGGAAATCCGCGGCCATCGCCGCACCTATATCGGCGCGCTGCCGGGAAACATCATCCAGTCGATCCGCAAAGCGGGAACGCGCAACCCGGTGATGATGCTCGACGAGGTCGATAAGCTCGGCTCGGGCTTTCACGGCGATCCCTCCTCTGCGCTGCTCGAAGTGTTGGATCCCGAGCAGAATTCGACGTTTCGCGACAATTACCTCGGCGTCACTTTCGACCTCTCCAAGGTGATGTTCATCGCTACCGCCAACGTGCTCGACACCATTCCCGGCCCGGTGCGTGATCGCATGGAGGTGATCGAGCTTCCCGGTTACACCGAGGACGAGAAGCTCGAAATCGCCCGGCGCTATCTGCTCAAGCGCCAGCTCGACGCCAACGGTCTCACCACCGAGCAGTGTGAGATCACCGAGGACGCCATCAGGACGATCATCCGCGATTACACGCGCGAGGCGGGCGTGCGCAATCTGGAGCGGCTGATCGGCGCCGTGTGCCGGCACGTCGCCATGCGCGTCGCCGAAGGCGGGATCGAGCGCATGCGCATCGATAGTGCTGCGCTGCCGCCCATTCTCGGTCCGCGGCGCTTCGAGAACGAGGTCGCCATGCGCACCAGCGTGCCCGGCGTCGCCACCGGGCTTGCCTGGACCCCGACCGGCGGCGACATTCTTTTCATCGAGGCGACGCGCGTTGCGGGAAACGGCAGGCTCATCCTCACCGGCCAGCTCGGCGAGGTGATGAAGGAAAGCGCGCAGGCGGCGCTGACCTTGGCGAAGGCGCGCGCCGCCGAACTCGGTTTCGACGTCGCCCTGTTCGAGAGATCCGACGTGCACATCCACGTGCCTGCGGGCGCCATTCCCAAGGACGGCCCGAGCGCAGGAGTCGCGATGTACGTGGCGCTGGTCTCGCTCTTGACCGGCCGCACCGCGCGCAACGACACCGCGATGACGGGGGAAATCTCGCTGCGCGGTCTCGTACTTCCGATCGGCGGCGTGAAGGAGAAGGTGCTGGCGGCGGCGCGCGCCGGCATCACCACGGTGCTCTTGCCGGCGCGCAACCAAAAAGATCTCGAGGACGTACCGGAGGCCGCACGGGCGCAGGTCCGTTTCGTGTGGCTCGAGCGCGTGGACGATGCCGTCGCCGCAGCCTTGAATCCGCCGGGCACGCGCGAGGACGCGGACGCATCGGTCGGCGGCCAAATTTCTCCCGGACGCCGCGCCGCGCGGTCGCTTTAGCGCCCGCCGAGGCACTACGCTGATCGCAATCGCGTCCATCGCAGTTCATGGGAGGGAGATATGATCGTCGATTCGCAAGTGCATTTGTGGAAGGCGGAAACGCCGGACTGGCGCTGGGTGCCTGGCCGCGTGCCGCAGCTGCCCGAGCCGTTCACCATCGAGAAGCTCGTGCCGTTGATGGACGAGGCGGGCGTCGATCGCGCGGTGATCGTGCCGCCGTCTTGGCCGGGCGACCGCAACGATTACGCGCTTGAAGCGGTCAGGCGTTATCCCGGGCGCTTCGCCGTCATGGGCCGCATCCCGCTGGAGAAGCCGCAATCGGCCGCGCTGCTGCCGAAATGGAAGGAGCAGCCGGGCATGCTAGGCGTGCGGCTCACGCTCCATCGCGCGCAGAGCGCGCTGCTCGAGAGCGGCGTCGCAGACTGGTTCTGGCCGGCGGCAGAGAAGGCGCGGCTGCCTGTCATGGTTTTGGCTCCCGGCAACGCGCCGAGGTTCAAGCCCATCGCCGAACGTCACCCGCAACTGCCGTTTATCATCGATCACATGAATCTGACCCTCGAGATCGCGAAGGCCCGCGCGATCAAGACCACGATCGACGAGGTGGTGGCGCTCGCCAAATATCCCAATGTGTCGGTCAAGCTCTCTTCCTCGCCCACATATTCGCTCGAGGACTATCCGTGGCGCGACATGACCGAGCATCTGAAGCGCTGTTTCGACGCCTTCGGCCCGCAGCGCTGCTACTGGGGAACCGACCTCACCAACGCGTTCGGCAAGTCGACCTACCGGCAGCGCATCACGCATTTCACCGAAGAACTGGGCTTTCTGTCGGAGGAGGATAAGGATTGGGTTATGGGGCGCGCGATCCTCACCCGACTCGGATGGACTTAGGACTCGTTCACTCCGCCTTGATCCGCGCGGTCCTGACGACTCTGCCCCACTTCTCGGTTTCCTCAGCGATGTATGTTCCGAATTGCGCGGGAGTCATCAGCATCGGCTCGGCGCCCAAGGCGGCAAACTGCGCCTGCATCGCCGGCTGCGAGAGGACGGCGTTGGTTTCGGTGTTGAGAACCTCGACGATCTCCGCCGGCGTCTTTGCCGGCGCGCCGAGCGCGTCCCACACAGAAGCCTCATAGCCCGGCACGAATTCGGCTGCGGCCGGAATGCCCGGCAGCGTTTCCGAGCGCGTGGCGCCGGTCACCGCCAGCGCGCGCAGCCTGCCTGCTTTGATGTACTCCAGCGATTGCAATATCGGGGGGAATGCCGCCTGGACCTGGCCGCTGATGAGATCGGGCATGTAGCTGCTGCGATAGGGAACATTGACCAGGTTGACGCCCGCCATCTGTTTGAACAGCTCGCCGGCCACATTGGTCGCCGCGCCGCTGCCGACCGACGCATAATTGATCTTGCCGGGATTTTTCTTCGCGTAGGCGATGAATTCGGGAAGCGTTTGCGCCGGAACCGAGGGGTGTACCGCCAAGACGAGACTCAAGCGGACGAGCCCTGCGACCGGTGCAATGTCGCGGATGAGATCGAAATCGAGATTGTCGTAGAGGGAGGTGTTGATGGTGTTGGTGGTGGTCACGACGAGCAGGGTATAACCGTCCGAGGGCGCGTGTGCGACGATCGAGGTGCCGACGTTGCTCGCGCCGCCCGGCCGGTTGTCGACGACGAATTGCTGTTTGAATCGCTCTGACAATCGTTGGCCGACCAAGCGCGCGACGATGTCGGGGGCGATTCCGGGCGGATAAGGCACGACGATGCGCACCGGCCGCACGGGATAGTCGAGCGCCGACGCGACCCGCGGCACGGCCGGCGCCGCCGCGGCGCCGGCGCACAGCTGCAGAAATCGGCGACGGTTCATCGCGATTCTCCACAACATCGCCGTCTATGCGTTGGCAGCAAACCAAACTCTGCGCCCAGGCTATAGGAACTTTGGGCCCAGGTGGAGCGGGCGCAATCTTGCCGCGGCAGCCCTGGCGGCGCCCTCATGCAACCCCGCCAGGACGTGGCTCACCAAAGTTGGGGTCGCCGGTGTGGGCCGCGCATAGGCCTTGCCGGATCGCTGGCCGGCATTCGCGCAAATTGGCATAACCCGATCGAAGAAAACGCGTGGAAAGGGAGCCGCGTTGATGCCGCAGCAGCACGATTCTGAGCCGAGCGAACTGCACGGGACGGTACGCGGCGGTGAGCGCGTCCTGATCCGCCGCACCCGCCCTGACGATGTGGCGCTGTATCGGGACTTTCTCGCCGCCGTCAGCGCGGAGGATCTCCGGCTTCGGTTTTTCGCCGATATTGCCGAGCTCAGCGCCGAGGAAATGGACAAGCTCAGCCATCTCGATAGCCACAACATCGCTTTCGTCGCACTCGATGAAGACACCGGTCAGATGCTCGGGCTGGTGCGTCTGAAGGAGGAGCTCGATGAAGAGACGGCGGAATTTGCGGTCCTGGTGCGCTCGCGGCTCAAGGGACACGGCCTCGGATGGATGCTGATGCGGCGCGTCATCGATTACGGCAAGGAAAAAGGGCTGCGGCGCATCTATGGCGACGTGCTGGCCGAAAACGCGGCCATGCTGCAAATGTGCGAAGAGCTCGGTTTTAAAGCCCAAGATATGGGACCGGACCTGCGGCGCGTCGTGCTTGATCTGCGCGGTCCAGGCTCGTAGCGCCGGTCCATTGCCTTTGCGATGGGTTTCGTTCCGCTCAACCCGTCGCCACCCGCGCTAGTGCTCACGCCGGCAGACCCCTATATCTCTGCCATGTGTGGGAGGGTCATCCAGAGCAGCGCCCCGCTGCGCTATGCCATCGTCGACGGCATGAACGTGCGCGAGGGGCTGCACAACCATCCGCCGCGCTGGAACGGCGCGCCGAGCCAGGAGCTGCTGGTCATCCGCCGCAACCACCGAAGCGGGGAGATCTCGCTCGACCCGCTGCGGTGGGGGCTCATTCCATATTGGTGCGCTGATCCCAAGGGCGGCCGCAAGCCGATCAACGCGAAATGCGAGAGGGTACGGGACCTGCCCGCGTTTCGCGAGGCGTATCGCAGGCGCCGCTGCATCCTCCCGGTCGACGGCTTTTTCGAATGGAAGGCGATCAAGGGGCGCAAGCAGCCTTACGCCATCGCGATGAAGGACGGCGCGCCGTTCGCGATCGCGGGGATTTGGGAGAACTGGAAAGAGCCCGCGTCAGGCGAATGGATCCGCACCTTCGCGATCATCACCACGGAGGCCAACGCGCTCGTCGGCGACATTCATGACCGGATGCCGCTCATCCTCGCGCGGGAGGATTACGCGCGCTGGCTCGGCGAGGAGCCGGACCCGCGCGAGCTGATGCGGCCCTTCCCCGCCGGCCTCATGCGCATGTGGCCGATCTCGACGCGGGTCAACAAGCCGGAAAACGACGATCCGTCGATCATCGAGCCGATCGAAGTCGCGACGGACGCGGCATAGCATTGCGGATGCTCGGTCGATAGCGCGCAGGACGGATTGAGCCGAGCGAAACGTCGCCGTGCCCGCAAGCTTCACGCGAAGATGCGCACTGTTCCCAGCGGACCCCGTGGATGACTTGGCGATGGGTTTCGCTGCGCTCAACCCATCCTACATTCGCTCCCGAAATCTTGACTCCGCGATGCCGGCAAGCACAGCGTTGTCCGTCACAGCGATATGCTGTGAGCCCAATCGAACGGGAGGACGGCGATGGCGCTCTACATGACTCAATTTGCGTACACGTCCGAAGCCTGGACCGCGTTCACCAAGCATCCCGAGGACCGGACGAAGGCGGTGCAGGAGCTGGCGCAGAAACTTGGATGTCGATGCGAGGCGCTCTACTACTCGTTCGGCGACTACGATGGCTTCGTCATCCTGGAGGCGCCGGACGAGAGTACGGTGACCGCGATGCTGCTGGCGGCGATGAAACCCGGTCACGTCCGCGCGCTGAAGACGACCGTGCTGATGCGCCCGGCCGCCATCGTAGAGGCCATGAAGAAGGCGGGCGGGGTCGAGTTCAAAGGTCCGAAGATGTAGCCCGGTGCTCTCTCTTGTAGCTCGGCGCCAAGTGACGCTTGTAATCGCGCGTGCGGTCTATGTGCCCGGCATCATTGCGTCTTCTTGGCGATCGCCTCCATAACCGGCTTCCATTTGCGTTACTCTCCCACAACGAAGGCGAGGACTTCGGCTGGCGACATCGCGCGTGTACAGCTCCCGCGGGTCGCGATCCTCTTCTGGAAGTCAGGATCCGTCACGACGCTGCGCAGATCCTCGCTCACCTTTTGATGATGCTTTCGCTCGTGCCGAGCGGCGCCACTAAAACTTGCCAGCGGGTCGCCGCGAAACCGGGCAGTGTTTCCGCCACGGTGGGCACGCCGGGGAATTCGGCGAGGCGCGGCTTTCCGATGCGACCGCTATGGCTTTGATCGAGCCCGATTGGATCGCACCAGCGATGCCCGAGTAGCCCTCGATAATAAAGCCGACGCCGCCGCTGACCACGTCGCCGATCGCCTACGCCGGGCCGCCGGTATAGGGGACGGTCAACACTTTGATGCCGGAGCGGCTTTGCAGCAGTTCCGCCGTCAGATGCGTGAGCCTGCCGACCCCGGTCACCGCGCAAGATATATCATCCGGATGCGCCTTTGCCCGGGCAATGAGATCGGAAAGCTTGGTGATGCCGAGCGAAGGATTGACCACGACGAACATGGGATTTTCGCCCGCGAAACCGATCGCGCTGAAGTCGCGTGGCAGCTGGATCGGCACATTGGCCGCCACCCCAGGCAGCGACACGAAGCTCGACAGAACCGGCATGTGGAGGGTGTATCCGTTGGGGTGCAGCGTCGGCGGCAATGCGCGTAGCGATGCTGCCGGTAGCGCCGGGATGATTGGCCGCCAATCTGGCCAAGCCGATCGGCGAGGAGGCGCAGGACGGCATCCGGTGTGCTCCCGGCAGCCGAGTCCGAAATGATCGTGACCGGCCGGTTCGGGTACGGTTGCGCTTGCGCGGCGGTCGCGATCGCGAGCAGCCCAAGTCATACGGCCGTGAGGTGACGCGCGCACGCGTTGAGGTTCATGGCACCTCTCCAGCGATCAATCCATGCGGCCGAGCGAATCGGTCTTGGCAAGCGACGTTGCAAACACCGTCGTGCTGGCAGCTTTCCTCGCCTCGAGAGCAGCAGCAGGCCTGCGCCGCAGCAGCCAGTAGGCGATGGTCAGCGCGACCGGCAGACAGGCGAGCGCCGCCACCTGCTCGCTCGGATGCAACAAGGCCACCAGCGCGAACGCGGCAAGCAATAATCGAACTGGCACGTCGACGGACCGGCGGTCGGAGAATCGAGCTTGCAGGCTGAACGTGATCCCGAGCGTGGCGGTCAAAACGAGCAGCGCGCCCTTCATCTGGCCGAGGCCCGGCTCGATGACGAGCTCCGGGCGCACAAACACACCGGCCATCAAGGTGAAGAGCGAGACGCAGATTTGCAGCGCGCGATTGAGCGTTTGGTAAAAGGAGGCATTGGCGATCTTCGCGGTGACCGCGGCGACCAGCGAGGTGGGCGGCGTCAGCTCGCCGAACACGCCGAGGAAGAATGCGAAAAAGTGCACCACCCAGGGATTGACGCCGACCTGGATCATGGGCGGCGCGATCACGATGGCGACAAGGATATAGGTCGGGGCCGGGGGCAGGCCGGTGCCCAGAATCGCCCCGAAGATGAAGGATAAGACGACCATGGCGACCAGATTGACGCCTGCGGCCTCGATCAGCAGGCTCCCGAGCTTGGTCGGCACGCCGGTGATGACCAGCGCGCCGGTCATGATCGACAGCGTCGCGAGCAAGAGGGCCAAGTCCGAGATCATGTCGGTGAACGCATCGAGAAAGCGCCTGATCGGCTCGATGAACGCGCGTGTGGACCAGTGGCGCGGGCGTAGCAGCGGCACGGTATTGACGAGGAATAGCGCCGAACCGACGGCGATGAAGACGTAGAGCGCGGCGAACATCGGCGCGAGATGTATCGTCGCCATCAGGCCGACGAGGCCACCCACCACCACGACGAAGGCGCCAAGATTCACCAGATCGCGCCAGGCAAGCGTCTCGGCCGCGCCGACCACAAGCCGCGTTCGAAAATGAATCGCCAGAAGATAGACCGAGACGGAAACGGTGGCGTAGTAGATCAGCGCGGGCACCCAGCCGCGCGCGACCACCTCGAAATAGTCCTTGCCCAGGAATTCGGCCATCAGGAAGGCGGATATCCCCATGACCGGCGGCATCAGTTGCCCACCGAGCGAGGACGCCGATTCGATCGCGGCCGCGGTCGCCGGCGGCATGCCCGCGCCGATCATGGAGGGGATGGTAGCCGAGCCGATCGTGATCGCGTTCGCCGCTCCGCTGCCGCTCACCGTGCCGACGCACATGGAGCCGACCACGGCGGACTGCGGCAGCGCATGCGCGGAGCGGATGGCGACGCGTTTGGTCGCCCGCAGCAGCGAGTCGATGCAGCCGAACCCAGACAACAAACTCAGCACCAGGAGAAAGGAGCCGACCGTCGTGAGCGCGATCTGCGGCAGGCTGGAGAAGATGCCGGTCGCCATCTCGATGCTCATGGCACTGAGCACGCGCTCCCAGCTCAGACCCGCGTGATGGAACATGCCGGGGATGAGGTAACCGTAGACCGCGTACAGGATGAGCGCGATGTTGAGGATGAACAGGGGCACGTGACGCTTGCGCGCGTATTCCATGATCAGAAGCGTCATCAGGCCGCCCCAGACCAAGTCGGCCGTATCCCACATACCGGCGCGCGAGGTCCCGAGCTCCTCGTATTCGGTGGTCATGTAGTAGGAGACGTAGAGCGAGATCGCGATGTAGATCGCCGCGATGACGTAGTTCGCAACCGGCTGCAGCTTCGGATAGAATTCGTTCTCGCGCAGCGACTGCAGAACGAACAAGACGAAGGTGATCGGGATCAGCGTTAGCGCGAGCAGCGTCGAGCCGCCGCTGCCGGTCCAATAGTAGTGGAAAATGTAAACGAAGAAGGCGATCGCGACGCCGTAATAGATGCCGTTGAGGAGCGGCGGCCGTGACGACATGTCGGTCATGTCGGATTCATGGTTGGGATAAGCCTCAGGCGGGCGCCCGCCTGAGGCTCACATCGTCACGCGCTACATCGTGGCGATCTTGGAATCCCACTTCTGGTCCCAAACGCCCTTCTCGCGCAGGTATTTCGCCAAGCCGGGATGGATGGGGCAGAGCTCCCACGTCGCATCGAGCGCCTTCTTCTGGAACTCCCACATCTTCGACGCGATCTGGGTAAAGCTCGGATCAAGTTGCGCCAGTTCGGCCGAGTGCTTCTCGATGATCGTCAGCATCTTGTAGACGTCGTCCGCCGGCACATCGAGTCCGACATCGAAGCCCCAATAGAAGGGCAGCAATGTCACCCTGGGCGTGTGCGCGTCGCGCCTGAATGCGGAAGGCGCCACGTCTATGAGCTGGAAGCCTTTCTTCTTCAACGTTGCCACTTCATCCGCGCTCGGATTGAGCGCGGCCCAGTCGACAGCCAGCGAGGCCTCGGTGATCCACGGCGCCGGCTGCGTTTCCCCCGCCGTATAGATGAGTATGGCTTCGATCGCGCCAGATTCGAGCTGCGAGCCCGCCGTTGAAAGGTCGACCTGCGTGTAGTTGTGTTTGACGCCGAGCGCGGCCAGCGCGCGCTCGACCTTCAGGCGCGTGTCGAAAGGCAGCGGACCGGTGTAGACCTTCCTGCCAGTGAGGTCGCCCCATTTCTTGATCTTGTCCTGGTTGCTCGCCTTGATCGCGAGGCCGACCTCGATCGTGTAGGCCCAGAACGACTGCACGGCCGGGCGCTTCATCTTTTCCTTGAATCCCTTGAAGCGGCCGGAGTCGGTGGCGAACTCCTCGAGCGCGATGTCGGAGCCGTAGAAGGCCTCGTACTCGCCGGTCGCGAAGCCTTTCACTCCCATCACGGCGCCCGGCAGCGGCAGGACGCTGATGCGATAGTCCGGCATCTCCTTGTTGAGGATATTGGCCAGGACGACGAGTGCCTTGTGTCCCGACGAGCCGACCGGGCCGGTGCCCCACCGGATGTCCTTCGGTTCGGACCACGCGGTCGAGCTGGCAAAGCTAATCGCAGCGATGAATGCAACTGTGGTCAGTGCACGCTTGAGCATGGCATTTCCTCTCCGGATTTTTTGTTTCAGGCGGGGCCACCGTTCCCATATGCCCGCGCTTGGGGGCCATTGTGGCACCTGCCGGCGCCGGCGCGAAGACACATTCGCTTGGCAAAGACTAAAATGCCGCACCTGCGAACCTCGTTGCCGGCGCGCAGTCGTCGCCAACGCGCCCCACACCCTGTCCCGGAACCTGCTCCTTTCGTTCGCGTTCGACCATTACCTAAAGTTAATGTACCAGCTCCAGCGCTGGGCTCCCGGAGCACAGCTTGCCGGCGAGGTCGGGCGCCGCAGATTCCAGACGCCGACTTGTTCTAGACCCCGGATATTTCTTCAAAGTCGCTGTGATGTCCGTCTCATTGAAACCCGCCGTATCAGGTTGGCAGCGCCTATCAAGCCTGGAGATTCCGCGCTCATTGCGAGCGCTGGTGCGCGCCCGCGAATCGGGGCTCGCCTTGCTTGGCGGGGTCATCGGCGCCTTGGCGGGCCTCGTCGTGGCGGCGATGGGATGGGGCGTGAGCAAGCTGCATTGGTGGCTGTTCGCAGTCCCGCCCGACGAACGGCTCTCCGCGCTCGCCTCGCTCGAGCCGTGGAGCGCCGTCACGGTGCCGTTAGTGGGCGGGCTGATCTTCGGCCTTGCGCTCATGGCGCTGGCGCGCTGGCGGCCGACGCGGGAAGTCGATCCGATCGAGGCCAACGCGTTGCACGGCGGGCGCATGTCGCTCGTCGGAAGCATCAATGTGGCGGTACAGACCGTCTGGTCGAGTGGGGTGGGGGCCTCGGTCGGGCTGGAGGCCGGCTACACGCAGTTGGCGAGCGGCATTGCATCTTGGATCGGGCGCGCGTTCCACCTGCGGCGCCGCGACCTGCGCGTGCTGGTCGGGTGTGGCGCAGGGGGCGCGATCGCCGGTGCGTTCGGAGCACCGCTCGGGGGAGCCTTTTATGCGTTCGAAATCGTCATCGGCAGCTATTCGGTCGCGAGCCTTGCTCCCGTGGGACTGGCGGCGCTGGTCGGCTACATCGTCGCCAATCTGTTCGACCCGGCTGCGCTTGGGATCGGAGCCCTCTATGTGTCACGGGTCACTGCCCGTGATCTCGTGATGGCGAGTGCGGTTGGGCTTTTCGCCGCCGCCGTCGGCATCGGATTAATGCGCAGCGTCGCTTACTGCGAGACGCTGCTCAATCGGTTATCTCTGCCGCAGTTCTTGCGCCCGGCGCTCGGCGGGCTCGTCGTCGGATCGCTGGCGCTGATCACGCCCCAGATTCTTTCTTCGGGTCATGGCGCGATCCGCCTGGCGACGGTGTTCGACCGCCCCCTGCGCGACATTGCGCTGCTCTTGTTTCTCAAGGCCTTGGCCTCGGTCGTCTCGCTAGGAACCGGTTTCCGCGGCGGGCTGTTCTTCACTTCGCTGCTCATGGGGGCGATCGCAGGCCACGTCTTTGCGGACGCCGTGTCGGCGGTCTTGCCCGCGCCGATCGCGCTCGATCCCCACGTCTACGCCATCATCGGCATGGGGGCGCTCTCGGTCTCGGTGATCGGCGGCCCGCTCACGATGAGCTTCATCGCCCTCGAATCGACCGGCGATCTTTGGCTCACGACCGCGGTGCTGGTTGCGGTGATCGTGTCCGCGCAAGTGACGCGGGAAACCTTCGGCTATTCCTTCGCGACCTGGCGCTTCCACCTGCGCGGCGAAACCATCCGCAGCGCCGCCGATGTCGGCTGGCTGCGCGAGCTCACGGTGCGCCGCATGATGCGGCCGGACGTGCGCACGGTGCCGGCCCACACGACGATCGCGCGTTTTCGCATGGTGTTTCCGCCCGGCTCCGCAACGCAGGTGGTCGCGCTCAACGAGGAGAAGGAATACGCCGGGATCGTCCAGGTCGCCGAGGCGCACGCGCCGGAGCTTGAGGATTCGCGCCCGGTTCGGGAGATTCTCCGCCACCCGGACACGACCTTGCTGCCGACTATGACGGTCAATGAGGCGGTCGCGATCTTCGACAAAGTCGAGGCGGAGGCGCTTGCGGTCGTTCAGTCGCCGGAGCGACGCCGCGTCATCGGTTTGCTCTCGGAAGCGCATGCGCTGCGCCGCTACGCGGAAGAGCTGGAACTGCGGCGAAAGGAATTGATCGGCGAGTAAGGGAGATGCGCCGCCTCCGCCTCCCACTCCGAAGCCAGGATGAAGAATTGATCCGCGAGCAGGGTGGAGGCGGGATAATGGCGCCGCCGGCTCCCACCGGGATGCAACTTCCGAGGCTCGCCTGTCATCCCACCACCAGATCGTCGGGAACGCCGAGGCGCCGTAAATGGGCATCGGGTCTGGCTTGCCGAATCGATCCCATCTGGCAGTGCGCGCTTTGCCGTAAGTCCATTGCGGAACCACATAGTGATTCCACAACAGCACGCGGTCGAGCGCCCTAGTCGCGGCAAGGAGTTCGCTGCGGTTCTTCGCGAATATGACGCGATCGATCAAGGTGTCGATCGCCTTGTCGGCGATGCCGATGATGTCGCGCGAGCCGGGCGTCGCCGCCGCCTGCGATCCCCAGTAATCGCGCTGCTCGTTGCCCGGCGACAGCGTTTCCGGCCAGGTTGTCACGACGATATCGAAATCCCACTGCCGTACCCGGTTCTGGTATTGCACGTCGTCGACGGATCGCACGGCGGCTTCGATGCCGAGGCGATTCGGTAGGAACTCGACGGTCAAAGGCTCGCCGGTTCTGCTGTCAACCCGCCGCAAATCGCGCACGATAAAGCCGGCGGCCTCGAAGAGCCGCGCGGCCTCTAAAAGATTACGTCTGGCGGTTTCCGGAGTGCCGGCGACCGGATTGAAGTAGGGAGTCTCGAACACGTCCGGCGGCACCTGCCCACGCACGGTCTTGAGGATAGCGAGCTCCTGGCCCTGCGCCAGTCCCGCGCAAGCGAGCTCGGTGCCCTCGAAATAACTGGCGGTGCGCTTGTATTGGCCGTAGAAAATCTCGTTGTTGATCCGTTCGAAATTCAAGGCGAAATTGAAGGCGCGTCGAAGGCGCGAGTCTTTGAACTTGTCGCGCCGGATGTTGAACGCGAACGCTTGCATGATTCCGATATTGCGGATCGGGAATTCTTCACGGACTACCCGCTTGTTTTCGAGTGCCGGAAATGCGTATCCGGTCGCCCAATTCTTTGCGCTGTGTTCGTCAAACCAGTCGAACTGATCGGCCTTGAATGCTTCGAATTCGACGCTCGAGTCGCGAAAATATTCGAAGCGCAACTCGTCGAAATTATCGCGGCCGACCCTGACGTTGACGTCTTTGCCCCAGTAATTCTTGACCCGCTCGTACACGATCGTGCGGCCGGGCTCGAATTCCTTGATGCGATAAGGTCCCGATCCAAGCGGCGGATCGAGCGTCGTTGCAACGATGTCACGCCGTTGCCCGGAGGGACCGGGCGCCTCCCACCAGTGCTTGGGCAAGACGATCAGCTCGCCCAGGATCTGCGGCAACTCGCGATTGCCCGCCGCATCGAACGAGAAGGTGATCTCGCGCTCCGCGGTGCGCTCGGCTTTGATCACGCGCCGATAATAGGCGGATAGTTGCGGATTGTGCTGTTTGAATGCGTTGAAGGAAAAAACCACGTCGTCGGGTGTAACGGGCCGTCCATCGTGCCATTTTGCGTCCGCGCGCAAGCGATAGGTGACGCGGGAAAAATCGGCAGGCTGCGTGACTGCATCTGCCAGCAGCCCATATTGGGACGATGCCTCGTCCATCGAGCGCGCCAGCAACGTGTCGTAGATGAATTCCAGACCGGCGGCCAACCGGCCTTTCCACCCGGCAACCACCATATTGAAATTGTCGTAAGTGCCGAATGCCCCCTGGCGCGTGACGCCTCCTTTCGGTGCGCCGGGATTGACGTAATCAAACTGTGCAAAGCCGGAATGATATTTAAGATCGCCGAAGAGCGAGAGCCCATGCCGCCATGGTGGAGAGCCGGGGCGCGCGGAGCGTGCCGGTTGGGGAACGCCTACGGTTGGAACAACGCACACCGCGCCCGCCATGCGCAACAGCCTGCGGCGGATTAGGAGGGGCATGGCGCGCTCCGTGTCGAACGCCTCCCGTGGGTTCGCGTTATAGAAACGCTTTCGTGGCTGCGACGTTCAGCGCACACCGATTAATCTTAGAGAGTTTCGG
Organism: Xanthobacteraceae bacterium; assembly: GCA_035263865.1. Lineage (GTDB taxonomy): Bacteria > Pseudomonadota > Alphaproteobacteria > Rhizobiales > Xanthobacteraceae > VAZQ01. The sequence goes on along the minus strand of DATFQX010000109.1, from coordinate 42,647 downwards.
GTTCCAAGCCCGTGGGGCCGCCGTTAAGGTCAGACCGGCCCGCCGGTGGCCGCGATTGCCGGAATGGGGGGCCGAGGCGCACATGATAAAAACGCGGTTCACGCCAGCGAGGATGCTCCCCGCAGTCGTGCTGGGATTGCTTGGCATCGTTGTCGCCGCATCCACCATGCGCGCCGATGATTGGCCGGCCCGGCCCGTGCGCATACTCATTCCATTCACGGCGGGCGGGACGGCCGACATGTTAGGCCGCCTGGCCGCGGAAAAGCTCTCTCTCACATTCGGTCAACAGTTCGTGCCCGAGAATAAACCGGGTGCCAGCGGGCTGATTGCTGCCGCCGACGCGGCAAACGCCGCACCGGACGGCTATACGCTGTTTGTCTCTGGGGTCGGCGGGCTCATCATCTCATCTGCCATTAGCGCCAATCCGCCCGCCGATGTCGTGACTGGATATACCCACATCGCCGACTTTGGCGGTCCTCCGGCCGTACTGGTCGTCAACAAGGACATACCCGCGCACAACCTCGCGGAGTTCATCGCCTATGCCAAAGCGAATCCGGGCAAACTCAACTATGGCTCGCCGTCGCCCGGCTCGCTGGCCAACCTAGCTTTTGTGCTGTTCCAGAAAGAAACAGGCATTGCGCTGCAAAACGTCGTCTATCGCGGCGCAAGCCAAGCGATGACCGACCTCATGGGCGGCCACATCGCGGTAACCTGCACGGCGCTCACCTCGGCGGCTGGAACTATTCTGGGTGGAAAGGTGCGCGCACTCGCGGTCACGTCACGCAAGCGTGTTCCCGACTTCCCCGATGTTCCAACTTTCGCGGAGCAGGGCTTTGCGTCGCTCGTCGCCGAAGTTTGGTTTGCGCTCTCGGGGCCGCCGGGCATTTCCGCAGACATCGTGCGCAAGCTCAACGCAGCGGTCGTGCAAGCTTGGCAGGAGCCTGATACCCGCCAACGCCTGGCGCGCGATGCCATCGACGCTCCGCCTTACGACGTTGCGGCCCTCGCCGAGTTCTATAGGGCCGAAAACGAAAAGTGGGGGCGATTGGCGAGGGACGTGATCGGCATGGAAAAATAGCCGCCGGCGCGCGGGGCCATCTCGTTGGCTTGAGCGCGCAACTCGCTCTGCTCCGCGCCCTATGAGCAAAGCGCAAACTTACGAACGATTAAACCGCAGCTTACCGATGATTAATGCGGCGGGACGTGAACTTCATGGCCGCAATCACCATTCTACATGCATCAGGGACGACACAATCACGCGCCGCCCTCGCTTTCCTGAAAAGCTCGCAGGGCCTGCGCAAAAGGGAGATTACGCCATGCGCTTCATGACCTCACCAAAACGCGAGCAAAGTTCGGTGCGTCGGCGCCTCGCGCTCTTGGCCTCGGTCGCCACTGTGGCGATCGTGCTCGCCGGAGGGGCGACATGGTCGCAGCTTGCCGACATGCCGATGGTTACGCCGGCACACGCGGCCGAAACGGGGCCCGGCGGCTTTGCCGACGTCGTTCAGAAGGTGAAACCGGCGGTCATCTCGGTGCGCGTCAAGCTCCGGGGCGATGGCGCCACCGTCGGGTCGAACGAGAGTGGCGGAGACCAGCTGCCGTTCCCGAAGTGCTCCCCGTTCGAGCGGTTCTTCCGCGAGTTCGGCTTGCCGAATTTGCCCAAGGGACGCGGCATGCAGCAATTCAAGCTTGCCCAGGGGTCCGGATTCTTCATCTCCGCCGACGGTTATGCGGTGACCAATAGCCACGTCGTCGCCAACGCCCAATCGGTCGAGATCTCCACCGACAATGGCAAGACCTATACAGCGAAGGTGGTGGGCACCGATCCCAGAACGGACGTGGCCGTCATCAAGATCGACGGCGGCGGGAACTTTCCCTACGTGAAATTCGCCGAAGCGGAGCCGCGGGTCGGCGATTGGGTCATTGCGGTCGGCAACCCGTATGGCCTCGGGGGAACCGTAACCGCGGGCATCATTTCGGCGCGCGGCCGCGACATCGGAACCGGCCCCTACGACGATTTCATCCAGATCGATGCTCCGGTCAATAAAGGCAATTCAGGCGGCCCCGCTTTCGATGGGAGCGGCAACGTCGTGGGAATGACGACCGCCATCTACTCGCCGTCGGGAGGCTCGATCGGGATCGGTTTTGCCATCCCGGCCGACACCGTCAAATCGGTCGTCGCTGAGTTGAAGGAGAATGGAACCGTTACCCGCGGCCGTATTGGCGTCCACATTCAGACGGTCACAAAAGATATTGCCGACAGCCTCGGTCTCAAGAGTACGGAAGGGGCGTTGGTGACGGAGCCGCAGCGAAGGCCGGCATCGTCGCGGGTGATCTGATCCAGTCGGTGAACGGTCAAGAGGTCAAGGACTCGCGCGACCTCGCCAAAAAGATTGCGGCGATCAAGCCGGGCGATAGCGCGAAGCTCGGGATTCTGCACGACGGATCACAAAAGACGGTGCCGGTGACCATCGCGAAGATGGCGGACGAAAAGCTCGCGCAAAACGGGCCGAGCGGCGGTAGCAGCCAAGGCGCCGCACCGTTTGGTCTTACCTTGGCGCCCGTTGGCACCGTAGCCGGCAAAGGCAGCCGCGGCGTCGTCGTCGCCAACGTCAACCCGGATGGGCCGGCAGCCGAGCACGGCATACGCAGCGGAGATCTCATCCTCGACGTCTCCGGCAAGGCGGTAAACACACCCGCCGAGGTGCGCGAGGCCATCAACGAAGCTCGCTCTTCGCACAAGCAGACCGTGCTGATGCGGATCAAGTCCGGTGATGCGACGCACTTCGTCGCGGTGCCGGTGGCGACGGGGTGACGGTGCGAGGAGGGCACAAGATGCGTGTTTATCTTGCTGCGCTCATGATCGTTGTGTCGAGCCTCGCTCTGCAGGGACAGTCGGCGCGGGCGGCCGAGCCCAGCGCCGCCGGGCTTTGGCAACAAGTCGACAAGGCCACTGGCAAGCCCGACGCTTGGTTTCTTGTGACCGAACACGACGGGCTCTATGACGCGACCCTGGTGAAGCTATTTTCAAAGCCAGGCGGTCGACCCAATCCACTCTGCACACAATGTTCCGGCGATGAGAAAAATGCGCCGTGGCTCGGGCTGACTGTGGTCAAGGGCATGGCGCGCGATGGATTGGACTACGAAAGCGGGACCGTGCTCGATCCCCGTGATGGCTCGCAATACTACGGGCAAATGCAGCTGAGCCCAGACGGTCAAGCGCTGACCGTGCGGGGTGACCTCGGCATAGATCCGCTCGGCGGGAATGAGACCTGGCGACGTCTGCCTCGCTCAGCCCTTCAATGCGCTTGATCCCGCTACGCCTTACGACGTTGCGGCCTTCGCCGAGTTCTATAGGGCAGAAAACGAGAAATGGGGCCGATTGGCGAGAGACGTTATTGGAACGCAGAACTAGCAGGCCCTGACCGCGATGGGTCAGCGGATCCTTGCGGCGGTCGGCTATTGCGAGACGCCGATCTGTTTCACCACGGGCCGCCACAGCTCTTGTTCCCGGCGGATGAATTCGGTCGTCTCGGCGCCCGACATCGGCCGCGCGAATGTGCCTAGGTCGGCAAGCCTTTGCCGCACGGCCGGCTGATCGAGGACGGCGCGCAGATCCGCGCCCACCTTCCGCACGATCCAATCGGGTGTCCCGGCCGGCGCGAGCAGCGGGAACCAACCGGTTGCGATGAAGCGCGGAATCGTTTCACCAACCGTCGGCATATCCGGAAAATTCGGCAGCCGCTGCGCGGAGGCAACCCCGAGCGCTTTGAGCGAGCCGCCCTGAATGGCGCCCAAAAAAGGTCCCAAGCTCTCCACGATCATCGAGATGCGTCCGCCCAGGAGATCCTGCAGTCCGGCTGCCGCGCCGGCGTAGGGAACAAAGCGCACCTCGATGCCCGCTTCCTTGGCAAAGCGTTCGGCGGTGAGGTGCGGAAGCGTGCCGCGCGCATTGGCGGCGTAGAGCATTTGGCCCGGCCGTGCCTTCGCCAGCGCGATCAGATCTGCGAGCGAATTGACGCCGAGCGAAGGCGCAACCGCGATGAGCATCGGCTGCTCGGCAACAAATCCAATCCGCACAAAATCGCGGTCGAGATTGAACGGCAGGTTTGGAAACATTTCCTGCATGACGATGAAGACAGAGGTTGCGGGCATATAGAGCGTGTAGCCATCCGCGGGCGCCAATGCCGCTTGCCGGGCTGCCACGCTGCCGGCCGCTCCAGGATGATTGAGGATCACAACCTGTTGGCCCCACAGCCGGCCGAGAGGCTCGGCCACGATGCGCGCGACCACGTCCGGGCCGCTCCCGGCGGCGCCCTGGGTGATGAGCTTCACAGACCGTGTAGGATAATCCTCGGCGCGCGCCGCAAATCCCGCGACGGCAAAAACGAGCAGGAGCACGCTCATTCGCAATCGCGACCTTCGCATTTGCATCGTTTCCTCTGCTCGCGCGCCCTCGGTCGATCGGCGCGGCAGCGCGTGAGAGCTACCTGACCAGGCGATTGCTGTAATCGAGAAGGAAGGCCTTGATCTCCGGCTTCACGTTGCCGAGGGCGGCGACCATGGCCTGCGCCTCCTCGCCGGTCACCAGAATGGGCTTCGTCTTGACCACGTTGGAATAGTCGCGAATGAAGTCACGGTCCTTCCACAATTCGACGAAAGCGGATCGCATCAGGATGACAAGATCGTTCGGCGCCTTCGGCGGCATCAGCGCGGTGCGAAACATTGCGACCTGCGGGTCGATCGCCGCGCGTAAGACCTCGTAGGTGAAGCCGGAGGGCCGCGTGCCGCCTTTCACCGTGGCGTAGAATTCTTCGAATGTCGGCGAGTCGGGCAGCGCCGCGCTGCGCGGATAGCCGCCGTCCTTGCCGCGCGGCGCGAGCTGCCACAGCGGCAGAACGAGCTCGCCCATGGTGGGCTCGACCGAGCCGGTCCAGCCCGGCAGCGAGGTGTTGGCGAATTGGCCTTCGTTCTGCAGGATCGCAGTTTCGACTTCCTTCAGTCCGCGGTAGGCGGGGATCGGCCGGTATTTGAGTCCCAAGAGATCGAGCGAGAGCGCCTGGTTGAGTGTGTTGCTGTTCTGCGCGTTGAGCGAGAGCGCCTTGAACTCGTTGGCCTGCATGATGTCGGTCGCGACCTTGAGCCCCGGCGATGTGTCCTTGCGCGCATACGCGACCAGCGGCTCCTCGACTGCAGCGAGCATCAGGAAATCCGCGTAGTTGGTACGCAGCGCCGGCTTGCCAAGAAGCTGCGCGACCACATCGATCGTGAAGAAGCCCATGGTCTCGCCGTCGGGCGCGGCGTCGGCGAGCTGATTGGTGCCGACCACGCCGCCGGCGCCGCCGACGTTCTTGATGACGATGTTCGGCTTTCCGGCAATGTGGACGGGCAGATGTTGAGCAACGATGCGTCCCTCGATGTCGGTCGGGCCGCCCGCCGGGTAGTTGATGATCATGGTGACGGTCTTGCCCTTGTAGAATTGGGCCTGCGCGCTGCTTGGGAACGAAAGCCCCGCGACCGAGACCAGCATGATTAGCGTCGTTCGCATCAGTGCGAGCGGCAGACTCGGTCTGCTCCCTCCCCCGCTTGCGGGGGAGGGATGGGGAGGGGGTGAGCATGGGCACATTGATCCCTGTTCGCTCGACCTTGTTGCATGCCCCCTCCCTAACCCTCCCCCGCAAGGGGGGAAGGGGACGCACCGAGCGCGCATCTTAAGCATTCGAAAATCAGACGCGGACATCTTCTACTTCTTCGCCTCCGCTTTCGATCTTTTCTCGCTCGCTGCGAGCCGGAACGGCTCGAAGGTCGGCTTATAGGTTTTCTCGTCGAGAAATTGGCGCAGGCCCGTATTGTAGGAATCCTCTTTGTCCGCCGCTTTGATGGCTTTGCCCTTTTCGGCGAGGTAATCGTAGGCTTGCGGAACGTCCATGGTGCGCACGTGGCGGATCGCCTGCTTGGTCGCGCGCAGCACGGCGGGGCTTTTCTTCATCAGCTTCTGCGCAAGCTCGACGGTCGCCGCTTCGAGTTTTTCGGCCGGAACCGCATAGTTGATCATGCCGATGCGCGCGGCTTCCTTGCCGTCGAACGGCTCGCCGAGGCAGGCGTAATAGAGCGCGTGGCGCGGCAGCACCGTGTCGGCGACGGCCTTAGAGACGAGGGCGCCCGGCAGAATGCCCCAGTTGACCTCCGACAGCGAGAAGGTCGCATCCTTGGCCGCGATCGCAAAGTCGCAGGCAAGCAGCTGCATGAACGCGCCGCCGACGCAATAACCGTGCACCATGGCGATGGTGGGCTTGTCGTCGCCGTAGAGCCGCTCCCAGCGCCAGCGATTGGCGGCCGCCGCCGCCTTCTTGCGTTCGGCCGGATTATTGTCCAGTTCGCGAAAGAACTTTTTCAGATCCTGTCCCGCGCTGAAATTGCCGCCTTCACCGGTCACCACCACGACCTTGACTGCGTCATCGACTTCAAGACGCGCCAGCGCGTCGTCCATTTCGTAGTGGAGCGCAGGCGACATGGCGTTGCGCTTCTCAGGCCGGTTGAGCGCCGCCCAGGCGATGCCGTCGCGCACCTTGACGTTGACAAAATCATAACTGTAGTCGGCCATTGCGGTCCTCCCCTTCGGCGCTCACGCCGCCATGCCAATATCTCTCGCGCAGCGCGCGTGGCGTAGAAGAACATTGCGCGCTGGCGCCTTCAAGCAGCAATATCCAGTCGTTTCGCGGCTCGCGCAGCGAGCTCTACCGCGCGGACATGGCGGAGCCGCAAGCATATCCTATGCGGATTGTCTTGCCTGCCGGGCGGACCTATATCAGGGCGCCCGCTGCCGCAGAGAAACAGCCGTGCAGCCGCAACGCCGAGGAGCTGGCTATGGTTGAGGTCATCGAACGGGAAACGGTCAACGAAGCCATCGAAGCTACCGTCAACTACGTTCTCGATAACGGGGAGAAGATCTTCACCCAGACGGCGGTGCCGGGCGCGACCGACGTGCGCAGCGGCGGCACACTCGACCCGCATCGCGTGACGATCCGCAATGCGCGGCTCGCTAAAGAGCCGTTCGTGCTCGATCGCCACGGCTTCCGTTTCGTTCATCACGACACGAAGGTTGCGGACTTCTTCGAAGAGGAGCAGATCCGCAGGGTCTATTATCCGGAGATGGAAGCGCTGGTGAAAGCCGAAAGCGGAGCCTCGCGCGTTCTCGTCTTCGACCACACCTTGCGCACGGTGGATGACAGTGCGCGCGAGGCGCGCAAGATCCGCGAGGTCGTGCGCCGCGTTCACAACGATTACACCGAATGGTCCGGCCCGCAGCGCGTGCGCGACCTCGTCCCGGACGAGGCCGAAAAGCTCCTGCAAGGCCGCTTTGCCATCGTGCAGGTGTGGCGGCCGATCCGGCATCCCGTGGAGAGTTTTCCGCTCGCGATCTGCGATGCCCGCTCGATCTCGACCGACGATTTCCTGGTGAGCGAACGGCGCTATCCGAATCGCATCGGGCAAACCTACGCCATCACCTACAACCCCGAGCACCGCTGGTACTATCTGCCGCGCATGCGACGCGAGGAGGCGCTGGTGTTCAAGGTCTTCGATTCGGCAAAAGACGGCCGCGCGCGCTGGTCCGCGCACACCGCATTCGAGGATCCGACCTCGCCGCCCAACGCGCGGCCGCGCGAGAGCATAGAAATCCGCACGCTAGCGTTTTTCTGAGACGGATCTCCGTAACCCGAGTCAGTCTGAGCCGCGAACTCGGTCACCCTCGCCCCGCGCCAGCGGGGAGAGGGTGGTGAGCGCCGCAGGTGCGAGCCGGGTGAGGGGCAAGAAAATCGCTCCTTTAGAGAGGATTTGTCGGACGGAGGGCTGCCCCTCACCGGCCCTCGCTGCGCTCGGGCCACCCTCTCCCCGCTGACGCGGGGCGAGGGGACACACCGAGTGCGCGGCCGAAGCGTTACGGCTTGATCGGAACGTCGGGCAGATATCCGGCGCGGTAGATCTGCTCCGCCGTGAGCTTGTCGCCGGAAACTTCGATGTTCTTGTTGATGAAGTCGACCGTGTTTTTCATGCGCTCCATTGAAATGGTGCCGAAGCCCTTCGCCTCCACGTCCGGCGTGATGGCGATGCGCTTGAGGATCTGAAGTTCCTCGACAATGATCTGTGGATCGAGCGCCTTCCCATATTGGATTTCGATGCGCGAGGCTTCCTCCGGATCCGCGAGCGCGTCCTTCCAGCCCTTGAGCGCCGCGCGCACGAATTTCTTCACCACGTCCGGATTCTTGCCGAGGAAATCCTCGGGCACGCCGATCGAGTTCGCATAGATCTCGAGCCCATAATCCCCCGCGAACAGGCACACCGGTTTTGCGTTGGTGACGGCGCGGCGGATCGCGGGCTCGCTCATCAGGAACTGATCGATCGATTGCACTTTGCCGGCGGCGAGCATCGGCACGCGCGAGGCTGCGTCGATGTTGACGATCTTGAGCGTGCGGCTGTCCACCTTGTTCATTTCCATGAAGGCGGCCCAGATCTTCGGCAGGAACGATGCCGTGCTCGAGCCGAGCTCGAGCCCCGCCATTTGTTTCGGCTCGGTGACATTGGCGCCGGGATTCAAGGTGAAGATGCAGTAGGGCGGCTTTTGGTAATTCGCGGCGACGATTTTCACGTTGGCCCCGGCGCTGCCGGACGCGACCAGGCTCGGAATGTCGATGAAACCGATCTCCGCCCCGCCGGTGGCGACGGTTCGGATTGCGTCCGCCGTTCCCTTCGACGGCATGATGGTGACGTTCAAGCCTTCGTCTTTGAAATAGCCCTTGCCCAAGGCCACATACCACGGCGCGTGGCGCCCCAAGCTGATGAAGTCGAGAACGAATTTGAGATCGCGCTCCTGCGCTTGCGCGGCCGGCGATTGCAGGCACAGCGCGATTGCACCAATGGTGATGACGCGTGCAATCAACGCTCGAGACATGTGTGCCTCCTTGATACGGCGCCGTTCGCCGACCTTGACGACGAGCAGCCGAGCGGCATTTGACGCCCGAAATACCATAAGTTATTCCACGTCATACTCAAGACGCCGCTCGCTGCGGTCGCTGCAAATCGTGTTCGGATTTCGGACGGGACACGTGCAGGCGTGCGCTGTCGCGTATCGGGATCTCGACGTCCCTCTCGAGCTTCATTGCGGTGGCGGCGCTTTGCCAACGATGCCGACATAGAGGCGTTCGGCAGCGCTCCGCGCAATCGGCTCGATCGCGGCGATATGGTCGTCCGGGCGTACAAGCACGAGTGTGTCGGCCGGGCAGCCCACGCGGTGCTCGAATGCGCCGCCGGGATCGAACAGGGCATGTTCGCGCAGCCCAGAATCTAGCGGCGCGTCCCAACGCGAGACTAGATAGTGCGTCAGCGCTGGCGAGGTGTTTTTCGGAATCTCTGGCCGCCGCCTGGCGTCGGCGAAGTAGAGCGCCACGAACCCATCGGCCATGAGGTCGTGGAGACGCAGCTCGCTGCCGGCCGGGCTCTGCAGCAGCCAATCGGGGATTCGGTCGCCCGCGCGCAACGCCGGCTCCCGCTCCTGCTTCACCATCGACCAATCGCCACTTCCGTTTACGTCGAGCCGCACCCCGAGCATCGCGCGGGTGCAGGCGTTGGCCCACACGTCGGCAGCGATGTTCGACGCGTCGTCACTCTCCTTGCCGACATAGCGCCGGGCCGACTCCGCCATCTCGCCAGCTCCCAGCAGCGCAACCGGCTTCTGCTCGCGCTCGTAGGCATCGAGCACGCGTTCGTCGGCCCAGCCACGCAGGTACCAGGCAAGCCGCCAGCACAGGTTCGAGCAGTCGAGCAGCCCGGTATTGATCCCGAGGGCCCACATCGGCGTGATGAGGTGGGCAGCGTCGCCCATTAGGAACACGCGTTCTCGGCGCCATTGATTGGCAACGCGGTGATGGACTTGGTAGGTCACCTTGCCAATCACGCGTACGTTCTTTGCCTCGCCGATGAATGACAATACTTTGTCGCGCAGCTCTTCGGCCGTCGGCTCTTCCCTGCCGGCCGCGAGAGGAAAAAGGAATCGCCAGCAGTGCGGATGCCGCACCAGGATCATCCATTCCTGCGCATCCGAAAAATAGGCGAGGTATGGGTAATCCCGAGGATTTGCGATATCGAGGTCGATCTCGAGGTCGACGAGTGAGTATTTGACTGGCAGTGACTTGCCCTCGACCGGAACGCCGAGCTGCTCTCGTACCGTGCTGCGCCCACCGTCGCAGCCGAGGAGGTATGCTGCCTCGGTGGTCTTCTCTCCGTGAGGCGTCTTGAAGTAGAGCACGACCCGATCCGAGTTCTGCTCGAAACGAACGAGCCGATGAGCCAGATGCAATTGCCTGCGTACCGGCTCGGCGAGGGCCGGCTCCATGTCCTGTTGTGGCAAATTGATGACGAACGGAAAGCGTGTCTCGCGCGTAAGCACCGAAAGCTGGACTGGCTGGCGCGGTTGGCTCGTCTGCCGGTCGATGTCACCGATCTCGTCGACCCGCATGCTGCGTCGGAGCACAGAAGAGACGACGCCAAATCGTCGCCAGATCTCGAGCGACCGCGCCAGGGTCGTGCCCGCCTTGGTTTCGGTCGACAGACGCTCATCGTCCTCGAACAACGCGAACGGGACCCCGTAGTGCGCGAGGCCGAGTGCCGTCGTAAGGCCGACCGGGCCCGCCCCAACGATCGCAACGGGCAAGGTCAAGGGCGGATGGCTTCTTGCGGGAGATAGCCGGCGCGGTAGATGTCCTCCGCGCTGAAGCGTCGGCCGGCAACCTCGATGTTGGCGTTGACGAAGTCGACGGTGCGCTTGAGCTTGTCGCGATCGATCCAGCCGAGCCCGTTCTTCTGGGTGTCCGCAACGACCGCAAGGCGCCGCACCACCTGCAGCTCCTCGACGATGACGGTCGGGTTCAACGTCTTCACCATTTGCGCCTGGAGTTGTGCCGCCTCCTCGGAATTGGCGAGCGCGTCCCTCCAGCCGCGCAGGGAGGCACGCACAAAGCGCCGGACCAGGTCAGGATTCTTCAGCAGAAAATCGTCCTTAACGCCGACGCCGTTGGCGTAGATATCAAGCCCATGGTCCGCGAGCAGCATGTGCTTGACTTCACCGTCCTGCACCGCGCGCTTGATCGCGGTTTCGCTCATCGCGAACAATCCGATCGACTGAATGCGGCGAGCGGCAAGCGCGGCCACCAGCGAGCCGGGATCGAGATTGACGATCTTCAGCGTGAATGGATCCAGGCCATTCTGCTTCATGAACGCCTGGTGAATTCTCGGAATGAGACTTGCATTACCGGCGCTAAATTCCTTGCCGACCATGTCCTGCGGACGGGTGATGTTTGCGCCAGGATTGATGCTGAACACGCTGTACGGCGGGAGCTGGTAGTTTACCGCCACCATGCGGATGCTCGAGTTGTCGGCTCCGGCCGCGACCAGACTCGGAATGTCGATAAACCCAAGATCCGCCGCGCCGCTATCAAGACTGCGGATGGAATCGGCTGTTCCCCGCGCCGAGGCGATGGTGACGTTGAGGCCCTCCTCCTTGTAATAACCCTTGGCGACGGCGACATACCACGGGGCGTGGCGGCCGAGCGGAATGAAGTCGAGGGCAAATTTCAGGTCGCGCTCCTGCGCGATGCCCCGCGCCGGTATGATGCTCTGCGCTGCGAGCGCGATGACCGCGATGAAGTGCATGGTGCGCATAGCTGGGCTTCTCCTCAATTGAAATCCGCGCCTTCCTTGACGCGTTGACGCAGCGAGGCGAGATGGTTCTGCATCGCCTGACGTGCCGCCTCCTGATCTCTGCGTTTGATAGCCTCGAGCACGGCCTCGTGCTCTTCCTGCGTCAGGCGCAGCCCGTCAGCGTGTCGCATCACGACCAGGCTCCAGATCCGTGCTGAGCGTTCGTGCAGCGGGCGTTGCACGTCAACGAGGACGTGGTTGCCGGAAGCCTCGGCCACTGCCTGGTGGAAGTGGCGATCGAGTTCCATAAACTCGCGCCGGAAACGCTGGTCGACGATTCTGCGCGATTGGGCCAGCACGCGCTCCATCGCCTCAATCTGCTCGGGCCTCGCCCGATCTGCGGCCAGCGCGGTGATGTGCGGCTCGAGCACACTTCGCGCTTCCAGCCCTGTGAGCACCTCGTTGAGCGAGTCAGGCCCAATGATGATGCCCTTGCGCGGCATGATCTCAAGCAGGCCGTCTGTCATGAGGCGGTGCACCGCTTGGTGAACCGGCATGCGACCCATCCCGACCATCGCGCACAGGCCCTGCTCGTTCACGAACTGCCCAGGCCGCAGTTCGAGCGACAGGATGCGCTCCTTGATCGCCTCATAGGCGCGCTCGGACAGTCGCCCAGTCTTGTATATCACGTGATATTCTTGTACCATTCCCAGTAACTTGTCAACTTCCGGTCGAAATGGCGTTCGGGGTCATCAAGCACGTCCGCAAAGTCTTTCAGCTCGAGGAGATCGGCTGGACGGCGCTCGAGCCCGTGGTGGCGTTGGATGATGCAAGCTTTCAGTTCGAAGAGGGCGAGCTCGTTGCGCTGTTGGGACCGAGCGGATGCGGAAAGACCACGCTGCTGCGCATCGTCGGCGGACTGATTGCGAAATCGGCGGGCTCGGTTGCGATCGCGGGCCGCGAGGTCACCAAACCGATGGGTGACTACGGCTTCGTGTTTCAGGCGCCGAGCCTGATGCCGTGGCGCAACGTGCTCGACAACGTCTTGTTTCCTATGGAGATCCTCAAGAAGAACGACGCCGCGGCGCGACGCTACGCGCTCGAGCTTTTGCAGCTCGTCGGGCTGAGCGGCTTTCTGACGGCGCGGCCGCATCAACTCTCCGGCGGAATGCAACAGCGAGTTGCGTTGTGCCGCGCGCTCGTGCACCAGCCGCGGCTCCTGCTCATGGACGAGCCGTTCGGTGCGCTTGACGAGCTCACGCGAATGGAGATGAACGATCTGCTGCTGCGCATCCGCCATGAAACCAAAGCATCGGTTTTGTTCGTGACGCATTCCACATCGGAAGCCGTGTACTTGTCGGACAAGGTCGTGGTTTTCAGTCAGCGTCCGGCGCGCGTGGTCAAGGAAATACCCGTCCCGCTCGGCTATCCTCGCAGCCAGAAGCTCCGCTTTACCAGCGCGTTCACGACAGCGGAGCGGATCGCAAGCGAGGCGCTCGGCGTCGTCGCCCCGGCGGAGGCATCGGCACGATGAGATCGCGTTTTGCCTTGCTCTATCCGCTCGCCGGCGTGGTGCTGATCGTGGCGCTGTGGGCGCTTGCCTGCTGGCTGGTTAGCATTCCCACCGTCGTGTTGCCTTCGCCGGACAAGGTGCTGCGCGCTTTAATCGTGCGCGGCGATCTCTTGCTAAACGAAAGTTGGATCACGCTGAAGGAGACCTTGTACGGGTTCCTGCTGGCGCTGTTGGTCGGGCTGCCGCTCGCGGTCGCGGTCGCAAACTCGCGGCCGCTCAATCTGATGTTCTATCCGCTGCTGATCGCCCTGCAATCGGTCCCGAAGGTGGCACTCGCACCGATGATTTTGGTTTGGCTCGGAACCGGGCTCGAATCGAAGCTTGCGATCGTCTGGCTGGTCGCGTTTTTTCCCATCATCGTCGATACCGCGGCCGGGTTACGCGCGACCCCGAAAGAACTCTTGGAGCTCGCCCACAGTCTCAATGCCTCGCCTCTGCAAATCTTTCTCAAAGTTCAGCTTCCCGCCGCGCTGCCCTTCGTCGTCACCGGCGCCAAGGTCGCCATCACGCTAGCGGTCATCGGGGCGGTGATCGGCGAGTTCGTGGGCTCGAGCGAGGGGCTCGGCTTTCTCTTGCTCAGCGCTACCTCGCAACTCGACACGCCGCTGGCTTTTGCCGCGCTGTTTGCGTTATCGGTGCTTGGGATATTCGTCTATGCGCTGGTCGGTATGGGCGAGAAAATGATGTCGTCGTGGCTGCCGCCGGCGCCGGCGCGTTATTGAGGCAGCAGTCGCGAACGGCGCGGACGTTTCGCGGGACATGGAGTGGAGACGAGAATGAGCGAGCGAAAGAACGTGCCGCCGATGCCTGGCATGGCCAGCCTCGAGGAGGTGCTTCTGCAAAGCGAGGCCATTCCCTGGCGGGCGAAGTCGCTCGCCGGCGTGTCGGAAAAGATGCTCTGGCGCGATGAGAAGGCCGGATCGTCAATTGCGCTGATCAAGTTCGACGCCGGCGCGGGCATTCCCGAGCCGCATCTGCATGCATCGAACCAATTCATGTTCTGCCTCAAGGGACGCTACGAGTACACCAAGACGGGTGTGACTTTGACGCCCGGCTCCTTCTATTGGAATCCGAAAGGCCACGTGCACGGGCCGGCGCGGGCGCACGAAGAAACCATCGTGCTCGAAATCTACGACGGCCCGCATTATCCCGAGCGGCCGTCCTGGTACAGCAACGACGAGGACGCCCGCTGATGGCGCCCGGCGCGGCCGGCGCCGTTGCCATCGACGCGCAGCGGCTGACGTCGGCCATCGCCGATGTTTTCAAGGCGGCCGGGATTGCGGCCGCAGACTCGCAGATCGTGGCGGCGGATCTCGTTGCCGCAGACCTTGAAGGCATCGCGTCGCACGGGGTGATGCTGGTCCCCATGTATGTCGAACGCATCAACAAGGGCTCGGTCTCGCGTCGCAGCGCTGGCGAAGTCGTCAGCGAGCAAGCCGGTGCGATCATCATCGATGCCGGCAACGCGCTCGGCCAGTTGACCTCGCGCCAGGCGGTGAGGCTCGCGGTTGCGCGGGCGCGAGAGATCGGGCTCGCCGCGGTGGCCGTGCACAACGGCTTTCATTTCGGCACAGCCGGGCGCTACGCGCGCATGATGGCGCAGGAGAACTGCGTGGGAATCGTCTTTTCGAACACGCGTCCACTGATGCCGGCGCCGGGAGGGGCCGAGGCTATGGTCGGCAATAATCCGATTGCCATTGCGCTTCCCTCGACCGGCGCGTTTCCGGTTGAAGCAGACATGGCGTTGAGCGCGACGGCGATGGGGAAAATCCGGCTTGCCGCAGCGGCCGGAGAACGCATTCCCGAGGACTGGGCCGTGGATGCGCAAGGCCGGCCGACGACCGATCCGGCGGCGGCGATCAAAGGCATGCTGCTGCCGGCGGCCGGTCCGAAGGGATTCGGCCTCGCCTTTGTCATCGATCTCTTGTGCGGCGGATTGTCAGGGGGTGCGGTCGGCGCCGAGGTGCGCCCGCTCTACGGAGATCCCGCGGAGCCCTATCGGTGCTCGCATTTCTTTTTGGCGATTCATGCTGGTCACTTTCAGTCCGGCGAGCAGTTTGCCGCGCGCGTGCGCGATCAGGCGATGCGCGTCAGCCGATCGAAGCGCCGGGCCGGCGTCGAGCGCGTCTATGCGCCAGGAGAGCTTGTTTGGGCGGCGCGGCAAGCGAGCGGCGGCGTGTGCCACCTCGATCGAGCGACCGTGCAGGGCCTTCTCGATACCGCCAGCCGTCTCGGGCTCGTCGATCTCGAATCGTCGCTACTGGCAGCCAAGGGGGCGTAAGCCGTGCGGGTGCGCTTCGAGGCCGAGGGAGACGTGATCGTCGTCACCGGCGGCGCCAACGGCATCGGACTGGCGCTGGCGCGCGCGGCGGCGCAGGCCGGAGCGCGGGTCGTCGTTTGTGACGTGGACCAGGCGGCGATGGCGGCGCTATCGGATATTTCCGGAATTTCGACGCGGCACCTCGATGTCGCCGATCGCGCCCGAGTGTTCGCCGTTCTCGGTGATGTCGAGCGCCAATTCGGCAAGATCGATGGCCTTGTTTGCGCGGCCGCGATTCAGCCCCGCGCGCTCGTCCATGAAATGGAGGCGGCGGTGTGGGAGCGCGTGTTGCGGATCAATCTCGACGGCGTGGTGTGGTGCTATCAGGCGGTGGTTGCCGGCATGATCGCGCGCCGACGCGGATCGATCGTGGCATTTACGTCAGGGCTCGCGCACCAGGGCTGGCCGCGCGCCTCGGCTTATACTGCCAGCAAGGCGGCGCTGATTGCGTTTGCCAAGAGCGCGGCCAAGGAGATCGCGCGGCATCGCGTGCGGTTCAATCTCATCGCGCCTGGCGTGATCGACACGCCGCAATATCGCGCCGCCAATGCTGGCGCGGACGATGCGCATTGGCAGGGCTCGGTCGGGGTCGGACAGCCGCAGGATGCCGTCGGCGCGCTCATGTTCTTGTTGTCGGAAGCGGCAACAATGACGGGCTCGCTCATCAGCCGGGACTTGGCCTATCCGGCACAGGATGGCGAGGCATGAGCGGACCGCCCATCATCATCGTCGGCGCAGGCCCGGTCGGTCTCACCAGCGCGCTGGGGCTCGAGCTTTATTGGCAGGTGGTCGGTGAGGCCAAGGCCGCGACCGGCCGCTAAAGATGGAGACAGAAATCATGCGCGTGCTGGGACCGATCGGCGACAAGATCCTGTTCGAGAACGAATTCGTGCGGGTGTGGAGCATCACGCTCGATCCCGGGCAGCGACAGCCGTGGCACCAGCACCTTTTGCCCTATCTCATCGTGCCACTGACGGAAGGCAAGAACGAGATGACGTTCGACGATGGTCGGGTGCGGCAAACCCATGAAAAGCCGGGCGAGGTGATCTGGCGCGAGCCCGGTATTCCCCACGAGCTTCTCAACTGCAGCGATTGGCAGTACCGAAACGTCCTTGTCGAGATCAAAGCGAGCGCGTCGGGCGAGCAAGCCAGGGCCGGTTGAGGTTCGCATTCAGGAGCAAACAATGCCCAAACAGCAGATCACATCGAAAAAGATCCGTCAGCCGTCCGGCCATTTCTCCCACGCGACAATGGTTGAGGCGCGCGGCCGCATCGTTTTCATTTCCGGCATGACCTCGCGTCGCGCGGATGGAACGATCGCCGGCATCGGCGATATCGAAGCGCAGACGCGCCAGGTCTGCGAGAATCTAAAAGCGGCGGTCGAGGAGGCCGGCGGCAGTATGGACGACATCTGCCGGGTCGACGCCTATGTCCGCAACATGGAGCATTTCGAGCAGATCCACAAAGTGCGGCGCGAATATTTCCGTCCCCCCGCTCCGTCCTCGACTATGGTGGAGGTCTGCAAGATGACCTCGCCTGAGTATCTGATCGAGATCAACGCTATCGCCGTGATCGGCGGCTGACACCTCTGCATCAGCTGCCCCGGATGAACTCTCGCCGCTCATGCCCCCTCTCCCCGCCGGGCCGCCGGGGAGAGGGCTACTCTCTTTGTGCAACAGACGGGAATGGGTGAGGGGGTTCGGATCCATCAGTAGCGCTGGTAACCCACTCACCCCAACCCTCTCCCCAAGGCCCCAAGGGGGAGAGGGAGCGCACCGAGTCTGCCGCGATCATCTGGTTCAGGCGCAATGCTACGACGCAAGCCACTGCGTGAAGCGTTCCTCGAGCGGGACGATCCGCTCCGCCTCCCATTCGTCGTCCTCGCGGATCGAAACGGCGAGGTTCTCCTTGTAGGTGGGAAGCACAACGGCGATGTCGTGCGGGATGAAGTCGAATGCCGCCGGATTGGTGGGTCCGTAGTAGAGCCGCCGGTTGAACTCGGCCTGCGGCTTGGGCTGCGTGGCGAACTGGATGAACTCCCACGCGAGCGCACGGTTGGGCGCCCCTTTGAGCACGCACCACGTGCTCGTGCTGCGCACCGCGCCGTTCCAGACGAGCTCGACCGGCACTCCCGCCTGCTTCAGCTCGGTCGCGCGTCCGTTCCAAATCGACATCATGTCGAGCTCGCCGTCGCGGATGAGCTGCTGCGATTGGTTGCCCTCCCGCCACCATACTTTGATGTGCGGCTTGATCTGGTCGAGCTTCTTGAACGCGCGCTCGATGTCGAGCGGATAAAGTCGATCCATCGGCACGCCGTCGGCGATCAAGGCAAAAATCAGCGTGCGCGGGGAATCGTTGATGCACAAACCGCGGCTGCCCGGGAATTTCTTGACGTCCCAGAAATCGACCCAGCTCCTGGGGCCGCCGCCAGGGAATTTGTCGGCGCGGTAGCAAAGATTCGTGCCTTGAATGTTGGAGGCGACGCCGTGGCCGTTGGCGACGATTGCTTCCAGCGGCAGCGTGCCTTGCTTGAAGATCGTCCAATCGATCGGCTCGGCCAATCCTTCACGGCTGGCGCGCAGCCACTGCATGGAGTTGATCGAGGTCATGTCGAACTCGTAGCGGCCGGATTGCACCTGGGCCTTGATCTTGGCGTAGGAGACTGGCGTGACGGTGCGGATCGGGATTCCAGTCAAGGCGGTGAACGGCTTGAAATAGGCCGCCTCCTGCGCGGCGGTGAAGCTGCCGCCCCACGAGTTCACATAGAGCGTGCGCGTCTGCGCGATCGTGCGCTCGGTCACGAGAAGGGGACCAAAAACTGCCGCGGCCCCCGCTGTCTGCAGGAGACGGCGACGCTTGCGATCGAAACGCCACCTCGTCCTCATTTGCACCTCCCCGCGCTAGCAGACCGTTCCATCCTAGCGTCGCAGCAGCACATGCGCATCCGCCGGCGCCCAGGCGAGCGGCAGCGCGGCTCCGGGGCTCAACGCGGCCCCCTCTTTGCTGGAGAGGCGGGCGCGCAGCGCCAAGCATCGCGTCTTGCCGATCACCAAAACGGAGTCGCCGTAGTTGATGGTATCGTCGACGATCAGGTCGATGGGGTTGTCCACACCATCGCTCTCGCCGGGCCTTCGCAGCCGCAGCCGCTCCGGCCGGATCATGAGATCGACCTCGCCGGCCGGCAGCTCCCCTGCGACCCGCACCGGTCCAAGTCCCGACAGCTCAATCCAGCCCGGGCGCGACGGATCGGCACGTCCGGCAAAGAAATTGCTGTCTCCGACGAATTCGCCCACGAACCGGTTCGCCGGCCGATTATACACATCGAGCGGGGAGCCGACTTGCTCGAGCTTGCCGTTGCAGAACACGGCAATCCGGTCGGACATCGTCATCGCTTCGGTCTGGTCATGCGTGACATAGACCATCGTGATGCCGACCTCGCGATGGATCCGTTTGAGCTCGACTTGCATCTGCTCGCGCAAATTCTTGTCGAGCGCGCCCAGCGGCTCGTCGAGCAGCAGCACATCCGGATTGAACACCAGGCCGCGCGCAAGCGCGACGCGCTGCTGTTGGCCTCCGGATAGTTCGCGCGGGTATCTCTGGGCGAATCGGTGCAAGCCCACGAGCTCGAGCATTCGCTCGGCGCGCGCCTTGATCTCGTGCTTCGGAAAACCTCGCATCTTGAGCGGGAAAAGCACGTTGTTCGCTGCCGTCATGTGCGGGAACAAGGCATAGTTCTGGAAAACCATGCCGATATTACGCTCGTAGGGCTTGCGCAGAACGAGATTGCGTCCGTCGAGTTCGATGGCACCGCTGGTGGGCGTCTCGAATCCCGCGATCATCAGCAGCGTCGTCGTCTTGCCGGAGCCGCTCGGGCCCAGCAGCGTAATGAATTCGCCGCGCTCGACGTCGATCGAGACATTGTCGACGGCGTTGCTCTTGCCGTCGTAGGATTTCACGAGCTCGCGCAAGCGAAGATAAGCCACGGATCATCCTCGCACCGAGGCTCGTGCAACGATCAATGCATCGACCGCGATGCACCCTTCCGGCAGCGCCTTGATGGGGTTGAGATCGACCTCGTCAAGAACGTCGGCATTGCATTGGGCGAAGTCCGCCAACGCCTCCAGGCAGGCCGCGATGCTTTTCACATTGGCCGCCGGCCGGCCGCGTACCGATGCGAGCATTCCCGCGCCGGTAATCTCGCCGATCATCGCTCCGGCGTCGCCTTCGCGCAGCGGCAGCAAGCGCAGCGCAAAATCGCGCGTGATCTCGATGGCTGTACCGCCGATTCCGAAAGAAAGCGACAGGCCGAAGTCCGGATCGCGCGATACGCCGGCGAATACCTCGATCCCGCCGGCGATGAACTCCTGCACCAGGAATGCGCAGTCCGGCGGCTGCGGGTCGAGCGCCGCGAGGCGGTCGCTCAGCTGCACGAAGGCGTGGCGAAGATCGTCCTCGGTCTTCAGGTTTGTCGCGACGAGACCAAGCTCCGTCTTGTGGGGGATGTCGTCCGAGAGCGCCTTGAGGGCGACGGGATAGCCGAGCCCGCGCGCGGCGCTCGCCGCCTGCGCGAGCGTCGCGACGCGGGATTCGCGCGTGACCGGCACGCCGAAGGCCGACAGCAGCCGCTTCGAGTCGTATTCGTTGATGACATTGCGCCCAGGCTTCGTGGCGAGAAGGCCGCCGAGTTCTGGTCCGGACCGCCTCGCGGGTCTGCGCAGCGGCTTTCGCTCGATCATGTAGCGGCCGACGCGGTCGATCGCACCCAGCCCCTGGCGGGTTCCGCCGATCTGCACGAGGCCGGCTTCGCGCAAGGCCTTCGCCTGCCGCAGATTCATCACCCCCGGCCGTGAACTCATGAGGTAATGCGGTTTGTCCGACCGCTGCGCGGCCGCAATCAGCATGTTCACATTCTCCAGCACGCGGCCGGGATGGCCGAGCTGTCCTTCGTTGCCGGTATCCGCGCAGTACACCACGGCCGCGACGCGCTCGCTGTCGTTCACCACCGTCATAGCGTGTGGAATGTTGACCGCGTAGTTGCCGTTGCCCCAAGCGTCGAACGGATTGCCATCGCCGGTGATACGACCGATCACGCGTTCAGCCTCGGCGCGCTCCGCGCTCGAGAGCGGCGGAAGATCCAAGCCCGCGGCAGTGGCGTTATCGAGCATGAGCTCGGCAAGGCCCCCGGAGCCGGTGATCACCGAAATTCCCCGCCCGCGCGGCCAACGCACGCCCTGGCAGACCGCGAGGACCTCGGTCATTTCGTCGAGGTCGCTCACTTCGATCGCGCGATGTGCTTGCAAGACTTCGGAGAACACCCGCGACTCGCCCGCGAGCCCCCCGGTGTGACTCGTGATCGCGCGCTGCGTGCGCTCGGCGCGTCCCACCTTGAGCACGACGATCGGCTTGCCGACGGCGGCCGCGCGGTCGAGCGCGGCAATGTAGCGCTCGGGTTGGCGCACCGTCTCGGTAAAGGTCGCGATCACCTTGGTGGCGGGATCGTCGATGAGATAGTCGAGATAGTCGACGGTCGTGGTCACGGCCTCGTTGCCCGCCGAGACCGAGAGGCTAACCCCATAGCGGCGCAGATCGGAGAGGAGCGCGATGCAGACCGAGCCGCTCTGCGATACGATTGCGACATTGCCGGCGAGACCGGCGCCGTCCATCACGGTCTGCTTGTAAGTAGTCGAGCGCGCGGTCGGATTGAGAATGCCCATACAGTTCGGACCGCACACAGGCATGCCCGCCTCGCGGCAAAGCCCGGCAATTTCCGCTTGCTGGCGCGCGCCGTCCTCGCCGAGCTCGGCAAAGCCGGCGTCATAAATGACGGCGGCGCGCGCGCCGCGGTCGACCGCGAGCCGCATCTGCTCGGCGAGAAGCGGCTTGCGGATGCTGAACACGACGACATCGGGCGCCTGCGGCAGATCGGTCAGGCTCGGATAGCAGACGAGATTGCGGACCGTTTGATATTTGGGGTTCACCGGGTAGATCGGCCCGGTGAAGCCGATGGCGCCGAGCGATTCGATGACGGAACGGGCGGGGCCCGCGCGATCCGTGGCTCCGACGATCGCGATCGAACGTGGCTTCACCAGCGGATCAAGCTGCATGCGCTCACCTCAGGGCGGACCTTTTTCGAAAAAATAACGAGAGCAACACGCCGAGCAGCACCGCTCCCGTCAGCAAGGTCGAGACCACGGCGATGACGGGATCGGATTCGAGGCGGATCGACTCGAACATCTTTTTCGGCAGCGTGGAAGCGTCGCGGCCGGCGATGAAGATCGCGACCACCGCCTCGTTGAAAGAGTGCAGGAAAGCAAACAGCGCCCCAATCAGGATGCCCGGCCGCAGCACCGGCATGGTGACCCAAAAGAAGGTGCGCAGCGGCCCGGCGCCGGCGCTCATGGCGGCGCGTTCAAGGTTGCGGTCGAACCCCTTGAGCGTAGCGGCGATGACCAGGAAAGCGACAGGAATGGACAGGACGCTGTGCGCGAGGATCATGCCGGCATGGGTGCCGACGAGGTGCAACGGGCTCAGGAAGCTGTAATAGCCGAGCGCGCTTACCACCGCCGGCACGATGATCGGCAAAAGCATCACGAGATTGAGCGCGTCTTTGCCATGGAAGCGGTGGCGGACGAAGGCGAATGCGGCGGGAAGCGCCGCGATCAGCGTCAACGCCATCGATCCGAACGCGATGATGAAGGAGTTGGCGGTGGCTTCGAGCCAGGAATGGCTCGAGAAGTACTGTGCGTAATAGCCGGTCCAATAGCCCGGCGGCGGAAACTCGAACGAGATCGCTTTCGAGAACGACATTGGCACGATGATTGCCATCGGCGCGACCAGAAAGATCGCGGCGAGCGAGGCAAGCATCAGCGGAACGTGACGCGCCATCGCCCTATCCCCATAGCCGGTCGAGGCCGGCAAACCGATTATAGAGGCCGAGCACGACGAGCGTTGACGCCAGCAACACGACTGCGATCGCCGAGGCAAAGCCCCAAGCCAATAGATCCTCGATCTGCTGACTGATCAGTTGCGAGATCATCATGTCCCTGGGCGTGCCGAGCAGGATCGGCGTGACGTAAAAGCCGAGGCACATCGTGAATACAAGAACGCAGCCGTTGACCACGCCGGGAAGGCTGAGTGGAAAAAACACGAGGCGAAAGGCGCCGAACGGCCGGGCGCCGAGGCTCTCGGCGGCCCGGATATAGGAGGGATCGATCTTGCGCATGACGCCATAGAGCGCCAGCACCATGTATGGGAGCAGGATATGGATCATGCCGAGCGTGGAGCTGAACGAGGTGAAGAGGAGTTGCGGCGGACTCCCCCATCCAGCGAGCGCGTAGGTCGCTGCCACCGGTCCCTTGTTGCCGAGAATGACCAGCCAGGCATAGGTGCGGACCACGAACCCGGTCCAGAAGCTCAGGCCCACCGCGGCGACAAGAACGATCGCCACGGCATCGTCGCGGCGCGCCATTACGTAGGCGAGCGGATAGCCCAGCGCGAGGCATGCGACTGTGACGATCAGCGAGGTACGGAAGGTGTTGATCATCACGTTGGCATAGAGCGGAACGGTGAAGAAGCGGCGGTAATGATCGAGCGAGAGCGCTGGGTCGGTGACGCTGAGAAGCAGCACGTAGCCGATCGGAACGATGAACAGCATGACGATACAGAGCACCGCCGGCGCCACCAGCAGCCAAGCCGTCAAGCCATCGCGGGAGATCAGGCCGGGCCCCCAGGCTGCCTGTCGAGACGCAGCTTTGCTCATCGCGCGGATGATGTAACATGAGGGCTCGGTTGGGAAGCTTCGCCTTTGCCGCGCTGCTCGCATTGCAAAAGACGGGGAGGGTCATGGCAGCTCGCATGTCACGCCGTCGGGCGTTGGCGCTGGGCGCCGGCGCGCTCCTCGGCGCGCCGGCATTCATGCGCGCGGCGCGCGCGCAGGGCGGGACGGTCTACGTCAATTCCTACGGCGGCGTGTGGGAATCCTCTTGGCGCAAAGCCTTCTTCGAGCCGTTCACGGCGCAGACGGGCATCGCGGTCAAGACGGTGCCCGGCGTTTCGTTCGCCAAGCTCAAGGCGCAGGCGCAAACCAGACATTTCGAGTGGGACGTGGTCAATCTCGGCGACGTCGAATACGCCCAGGCGGTGCTCGAGGGATTGCTGGAGAAGGTCGACAAGGAAGCCGCGAAGACCGATCAATTGCCGCCGCACATGGTGCGCGAGTACGGCATCACCAGCTATTCGCTCGGCACCAATCTGGTGTACCGCAAGGACAAGTTTCCAAATGGCGGGCCGCGAAGCTGGGCCGATTTTTGGGACGTCAAGCGATTCCCGGGCAACCGTTGCCTCTACGACCGCTCGTTCACTTGCCTTGCCTTTGCGCTGTTGGCCGACGGCGTGCCGCCCGAACAGCTCTATCCCATGGATATCGATCGTGCCTTCCGCAAGATGAGCGAGATCAAGCCACACATCAAAGTGTGGTGGCGCGAGGGATCGCAATCGCAACAGCTCATCCGCGACGGCGAGGTCGACATGATGGCGATGTGGAGCGCGCGCGCCGTCGATCTGATCGACGATAAAGTGCCGCTCGAGATCGTCTGGAACGGCGCCGAAATCTATTACGCCAATTTGCTGGTGCCGAAAGGCGATCCCAATGCCAAGGCGGCGTGGCAATTCTGCAATTTCGTCGCGCAGGCAAAGTCCCAGGCGAATTTCGCGATGCTGTTGCCGTATGGGCCGGCCAATCCCAATGCGCGCGCGCTGATGAGCGAAGCGCGACTGCGGCAGACGCCGGCCTGGCCCGAGAACGAAAAAGTCGCGTTCAAACACGACGCCGCCTGGATCGCGCCAAGGCTTGCGCAGCTGCGCGAGCGCTGGACCCAGTGGCTCACGACGTGAGATGGGCGAACGGATGATCGTCCGGACGACAGCGAATGCACTCGAGCGTGGGTAATGGCCATCGGTCTGCAATCAAGGGAGGCTCACATGAGGACGCAATTCAAGATAGCGCTGGGCATTTCGGCGCCATGTTGCTCGCGATCTTCAATGGCACGGCTACCGCGCAGACGGTCGCAGTTGCTACCGGAGCT
Source organism: Xanthobacteraceae bacterium (assembly GCA_035263865.1). Lineage (GTDB taxonomy): Bacteria > Pseudomonadota > Alphaproteobacteria > Rhizobiales > Xanthobacteraceae > VAZQ01. The sequence continues at coordinate 17,977 of DATFQX010000109.1, read as the reverse complement.
CCGGGACAAGTGCATCTGCTTCCGGCAACCATGGAGACCACGCAATTGGGCTGGTACGACAACGCGCAGAAGCCGGTGCTCACCATCAAGCCTGGCGATAACGTCATCATGGAAACAATGATGCATTTCCACGATCGACTCGTGCCGGGCGCGACCTTGGATACGATGATGAAGATTCGCCAGGAGGTGCCCGGCCGCGGCGCGCATACGCTCACCGGCCCGATCTATGTCGAAGGCGCCGAGCCCGGCGACGTGCTCAAGGTGACGATCAACAAGATCGTCCCGCGCTCCTACGGCGTGAACATGAACTATCCCGACATTGCCGGCCAATTTCCGAAGGAGTTTCCGGGCAAGGAAACGGCGACTGATTACGTGACCGTTGGCAGCAACGCCGATCTGAACAATGCGATGGATGCCGCGTCGATGGCGATGATCAATGTGATCGCGGAGAAGCGGAAACTTGATCGCCTCGACGCCTACGGTTTGGCCAGCGTGGCCATGGATTGCCGCATCGCCCCACTCACGCCAAAGAGCCTGTGGCGCGCCCCGCCGCGCACACAATGAGGTGATGAGGGAGCGACGCGCGCAGGGGATGAGCGAAACGGCGCGTCATCCCGGACACGAGGGAGGAGAACATGATGGTCAGCCGGCGTGATGTCCTCGTAACCACGGGGGCGGCAGCGCTGTGCGTTGTGGGACAGGTCCCCGCCCTCGCGCAGCAGTTTCCCGTCCGCGGGATTTTGGTGATCGTGCCCTATGCCGCAGGCGGCGGCAGCGACGTCTCGGCACGACTGCTCGCCAGGGATCTCGAACCCCTCCTGAGCCAGTCCGTGACGGTCGAGAATCGAGCGGGCGGCGGCGGCTGGATTGGTTGGGGCTCGCTGGCCGCGTCCAAACCCGACGGCTACACCATCGGCTACATCAACGCGCCGAGCATGTTCGCCGGCTATCTCGATCGATCGCAGGGCGGCGCGCGCAAAGAAAGCTTGGAGAGCTTCACGCCGCTAATCAACCATGTCGTCGATCCCAATCTTTGGGCAGTGCGACCCGACAGTAAGTTCAAAACCGTCAAGGACGTCATCGACGAGGCCAAACGCCGCCCCGGGACGATTACGCTCAACGGCGGCGGCCACGGCACCGACGATCACATCGCCGCACTCGGCATTGGTGCCAACACCGGAACGAGTTTCCAGATGGTCCATTTCCGCGGCACGCCGGAAGGCAAGACCCAGGTGCTCGCCGGCAATATCGAAGTGCTTGCCTGCAACGTGAGCGAGGTCGCCGAGGACATCAAGACCGGCCAGTTCCGTATCCTCGGAGTGATGTCGGTCGAACGTTCGCCGTTCATCCCCGACGGGCCAACCTTTCGCGAGCAGGGCTTCAACGAGGTGTGGGCGGTGTCGCGTGGCATCGCCGCGCCCGCAGGCCTGCCAAAGGATGTCGAGATCGCCCTGATTGGGTATCTGGAAAAGACCATCGCCTCGAAGGAGCACAAAGCTAAGGCCGAGGCGCTGGCGCTCGACCCACAGATCATTAAGGGCGAGGACTACCGCAAGTTTCTCAAGGAGAACGAGCAGGCCACCAAGAAATTGATGGGTTGGTAGCTGTCCCAATGCTGCTGTTCATCCCTGGCCCTGTTGCCGTTTCCGAACCCGTGCTGGCCGCGATGGCGAAGCCGCTCATCAATCATCGCGGCCCCGAATACGCGCGCCTGCTCCACAGCATCGCAGAGCGCATGCAGTCGATCTTCGCAACCAAGGGCGACGTCTTGTTGATGGGTTCATCGGGGACAGGCAGCCTCGAGGCGGCGGTCACGAACATGTTCGGCCCGGGCGACACTGTCCTCGCGTGCCCAACGGGCGTTTTTGGCGAGCGGATTGCCGCGATTGCGAAGCTATGGGGCTGCACCGTCGAGATGCTCGAGACGCCGTGGGGCGAGGGAGTCGACCCCCAAGCGCTCGCTGCGCGGCTGCGCGCAGACCGGACCAAAAATATCACCGGCATTCTGTTGACGCACAACGAAACGTCCACCGGCGTGCAAATCGATCTAGGCGCGATGTCGCGCGCGATCGGGGATCACCCCGCGTACGTCGTCGTCGACTCGGTGAGCGGGTTGGGCGCGAGCGAATTCAAGATGGACGAGTGGAAGCTCGATATCGTGTGCGCCGCGTCGCAAAAGGCACTCGCGTGCCCGCCCGGGCTCGCGATGATCGCAGTGAGCTCGCGCGCATGGAAGAAGATCAAGGAAAACAATGCGCCTCGCTTCTACTTCGACTTACAGAAGCACAAAGAGTTTTTCGACAAAGGCGAGCCGCCATGGACGCCACCGGTCTCGGTCGCTTTTGCACTCGACGTCGCGATCGACCTTTACGAAAGGGAAGGGGCGCGCAACGTATGGGCGCGTCACGCGCGCTACACCGAGGCGCTTCATCAAGCTGTTAAGGCACTGGGGATGCAGATCTTCTCACGCGACGGCGTGCATTCGGTCACCGTCACGGGCATCCTGACGCCGCACGGCCTCGACAACAAGACGGTGTTGACGAAGCTGCTCGATAAGCATGGCGTCGTGATCTCGGGTGGACAGGGCAAGATGGCCGGGAAGATGTGGCGTTGGGGGACGATGGGGGCGATCTCCGAGGCTGACATGATCGCCGCGCTTGGCGCCTTCGAAATTGTCCTCCGGGAGATGGGGTACCCGGTGGTGGACAGGGCCGCCGTGAATGCGGCGCGCGAGGTTTTCGCCAGGACGGCCAAGCAGGCGCAAAGCGGACATCAGCCAGCGATCGCCTGACACTGGCGATTTGCGAGGACACGCCTGAGTGGCCGCCGACGTTGGCCGAAGCCGCGGCCTCGCGTGCTACGATGCGCGCTCCAGATCCGCCTTGAGCGCCATCAGGAAGCGCGCCGCCTCTCCGCCCGTCACCACGCGATGGTCGACCGTGAGCGAGAGGGGCAGCACGCGCCGCGCGGCGGGGGCGCCGTTGTGCACCAACACGCGCTGGTCGATGCGGCCCGCGCCAATGATTGCCACCTGCGGTGGAACGACGATGAGATTGGCGAAGCGTCCGCCGATCATGCCGAAGTTCGACAGCGTGATCGTTGCGCCGCGCAGCTCCTCCGGCGGGATCGAACGCGCCGCGGCGTCGGCGCGCAGCCGGTCGAGGCCGGCGCGCAAGTCGCGCGCGTCGCGCTCTCCCACATTGCGCAAGACCGGCACGATGAGGCCACCCTCGGTGTCGACCGCAATGCCGATATCGACGCGCTTGATCAGCCGCCGCTCGCCCGCCTCGGCATTATACCAGGCGTTGAGCGAGGGCTCGGCACGGCAGGCCGCTGCGATCGCGCGCACGACGCGGATGGTGGCGTCTTCTTCTTTTTGCCAATCCTCGATGTCCGCCTCATCCGTCACCGTGGTGCGCACCACTTCCGTGTGCGCCGCCGCCATGCGTTGCGCCATCGCGCGGCGCATGCCGCGCAGCGGCTCGGCCGGCCCCGCTTCGGCGAGACTCTTTGCCGCGCGCTCTACATCCGCCCGCGTGATGGTGCCGCCGGGTCCGGTCGCTTGCACGAGGTTGAGATCGACGTCGAGCTTGCGCGCGAGCGCCCGCACGGCCGGAAGCACTTGCAAGGTTCGCGCCGGCGCAGGTGCGGGCGCTGCCACTTCCCGATGCGCCTTCTCCTCCTGACCGAGCTCGCCGACGACAGTGCCGGTATCTCCTCGCTCACCTTCGGCGAATTCGACGAGGGGTGCGCCGACTTTGATCAGATCGCCCTTGGCTCCGAATAAGCGCGCGATCTGGCCGCTCCAGGGGGAGGGGACTTCGACGACCGCTTTGTCGGTTTCGACCGATACCAGCGGCTGATCGACGACAACGCGATCACCCTCATTGACGTGCCAGGTGACGATCTCAGCTTCTTCGAGTCCTTCGCCGAGATCCGGGAATAAGAATTGGCGCATGGACGAACCGTGCTCTACGTTTCAAGCGAATTCGCAGACTTTGTGTGTGGCCGCGACGATGCGAGCGACCGAAGGAATATAGCGCTGCTCGAGCCGCGGCAGCGGCATCACCGTGTCGTAGCCGGTCACTCGCGCGATTGGCGCCAGCAGCGAGGTGAGCCCGCGCTCGGCGATGAGCGCGGCAATCTCGGCACCGAAGCCTCCGGTGCGCGCCGCCTCGTGCACGATGACGCAGCGTCCCGTCTTCGTGACCGAGGCGACCACGGTCTCCTCATCATACGGCTTCAGCGTCGCAAGATCGATGACTTCCGCGTCGATGCTCTGGGCGGCGAGCTCGTCGGCGGCGGCGAGCGTCTCCTTCACCACCGCGCCCCAGCTGATGAGGGTCACGTCGCGGCCTTTTCGCAGCACGAATGCAACGTCGAGCGGTAGCGCTTCGCCGGTATCCTCCACTTGTCCTTTCGCGGCGCGATAAATGCGCGTCGGCTCGAGAAACACCACCGGGTCCGGATCGCGGATCGATGCGAGCAAAAGCCCATAGGCGCGCTCCGGCGAGGACGGCATGACGACACGCAGGCCCGGGATATGGGCAAGCATGGCTTCGGTGCTCTCGGAATGATGCTCGGGCGCGCGGATGCCGCCGCCATGCGGCGTGCGCAGCACCATGGGGCAAGAGAGCCGGCCCTGGGTTCGGTTGCGCAGCCGTGAGGCATGATTCACGAGCTGATCGATGCAGGGATAAAGGAACCCCATGAACTGGATTTCGCCCACGGGCCTGAGCCCTTGCGCCGCCATGCCGACGCAGAGCCCGCTGATCAGGAGTTCGGCGAGCGGCGTGTCGATCACCCGCTCGGCGCCGAAGCGTTGCTGCAGTCCTACGGTGGCGCGGAAGACGCCGCCGTTGACCCCGACGTCCTCGCCCAGCACCACTACGTTAGCGTCCTCTTCCATCGCGCGGGCCAACGCCAGATTGATGGCTTCGACCAGTGTCAGCTCAGGCATCCGAGCCTCGGCTGAGCTCCCCTCGCTGGCTCGCGTAGGCTCGCGGCAGCTCGGCGTAGAGATGATCGAACATCGTCTCAGGCGCGCGCGGCGAGGATGCCAGATAGCGCTCGATCGCCGCCTCGATCTCTTTCTGGCACTCGGCCGCGAGCTCTTCCTCCTGCGCCTTGCCCCACGCTTTTTGGCTGACGAGATAGGCGCGCAGCCGCACGATCGGCTCCTCCTTCCAGCGCGTCTGAACCTCCTCGGGTGGACGGTAGCGCGCCGCGTCATCAGCGGTCGTATGGTCGCTCAGCCGATAGGTCAGCGCCTCGATCAGCCGCGGCCCGCCACCCGCGCGAGCCTGCGCGATCGCCTCCTCCGCTGCGGCGCGCACGGCGATGACGTCGTTGCCGTCAACCTGCTCGCCGATAAAACCCGCGGCGATCGCCTTCTGTGCCAGCGTCTGCGACGCCGTTTGCAGCTTGAGCGGCACGGAGATCGCCCATTGATTGTTGTTGGCGACGAACAGCAGCGGCAATTTGTGTACGCCAGCGAAGTTCATCGCTTCCCACACGTCGCCCTTGGAGGTGGCGCCGTCGCCGAACAGGCAAACTGCAACGCGCGCCTCCTTTCTCAGTTTGAACGCGTAGGCGACGCCCGCGGCCTGGGGCGCCTGCGATCCGACCGGAATGCAGTAGGGGAAATCGTGAGCGGGACCGGAGGACAGGTTGCCGCGCTCGTCGCCGCCCCAAAATAAAAGGATCTCCTCCATCTTCGTTCCGCGCCAAAGCAAGGTGCCATTGTCACGGTAAGAGGGAAGCAGCACGTCCTCCTCGCGCATGGCGCTGGCAATGCCGACCGAGACCGCCTCTTGACCGAGCGACACCGCGTATGTTCCGAGCCGGCCGGTGCGCTGCAGGGATACCGCCTTGAGGTCGAATGCACGCGTGAGCACCATGCCGCGGTAAAGCGCGAGCAGCTTCGACATATCGGAGGCAAAGTCGGGGAGCGGGCGCAGCACCGTACCGTCCGGCGCAAGATAGCTGCGCCGGTGCACCTCAAAGCGTGCAATGACGGGGAGCCCTTCGTCAGCCATCACTCTTTATATTCCTATGCATGCCGGCGTCGCCGGGGCGGCGGGAAGGGATTTCCCCGGTGCGGAGGGGATTTGCGAGCAAGCTTAGGGACTTCGCGCCTGCGCACAAGCGGCTCGGGCGGCTCGCACGTGCGGTCCTTTGCGCCTCCAGAAACGGCAAAACGTAAACTTCGCCACTACCCACAATGGCTTGCGCCGTCATCCAAGTGTCATCGAACCATCATAGAACGATGACATGGGGTACGTAGGGATGCTGGCGGCCGCGGAATCGATCGGGGAACTTGACGTCTCCATTGGTCCTTCTGAGCGTACGGCCGAACTAAACCACCAGCAAAAGAATCAAAGTACGGAAGAGCACACGAGCCGCGGGTCGAAACCCGAGGCCGCTTTGAGTTCTCCGTCACCAAGCAAACAGGAGAGAGCCTTGAAACTTTTCCACACGCTCATGGCAGCCGGCTTCATCGCCGCGGCGGCGAACGGGCCCGCGCTTGCCATCGACATATCGGGTGCCGGCGCCACATTCCCCTATCCAATCTACGCGAAATGGGCCGACACCTATAAGAAGGAAACCGGCAACGGGCTGAACTATCAGTCGATCGGCTCGGGCGGCGGCATCAAACAGATCAAAGCGAAGACCGTCACCTTCGGCGCCACTGATGCGCCGTTGCCCGGCAAGGAACTGGACGAGAGCGGGCTTATTCAGTTTCCGATGGTCATGGGCGGGATCGTGCCCGTGGTCAACATCGACGGAATCAAGTCTGGCGATCTTGTGATCGATGGCCCGACGCTCGCCAAGATATTCCTTGGAGAGATCAAGACTTGGAACGATCCAGCGATCGCCAAGCTTAACCCGTCCGCCAAGCTGCCGTCACAGCCGATCGCGGTCGTGCATCGCTCGGACGGCTCGGGTACGACGTACAACTTTGCCTATTACCTGGCCGAAGTTAGTCCGGACTGGAAATCAAAGGTCGGCTTCAATACGTCGGTCGAGTGGCCGGTTGGGATCGGCGCCAAAGGCAATGAAGGTGTTGCCAACAACGTTGCGCAGACGAAAGGCTCGATCGGCTATGTCGAGTATGCCTATGCCAAGCAAAACAAGCTGACCCACACGAAGATGGTCAACAAGGACGGCAAGACCGTTGAGCCGACCTCTGCGACTTTCCAGGCGGCTGCGGCCAATGCCAACTGGAATTCGGTGCCAGGCTACGGCGTCATTCTCGCCAATCAGCCGGGCGCGGAATCCTGGCCGATGACGGCGGCGACCTGGATCTTGATGTACAAGAAGCCGCAGGATCCGGCGGCCGCCGCCGAGGCGCTCAAGTTCTTCGCCTGGTCCTACGAGAAGGGTGCCAAGATGGCGGAGGAACTCGATTACATTCCAATGCCGAAGAACGTCGTCGACAGCGTCAAGAAGACTTGGGCGGGCGAGGTGAAGGACGCCTCAGGCAAGCCGCTCTACGCGATGGCCCGTTAAGTGTGATGATTTAGGAAGGGCCCCTCTCGGCGGCCCTTCCCTTTTCCGTCCCGAATGGGACTTGTGCGGCGGCCAAGAGGCCGTTTTGATTTTGGCTCTCCCCCCGACATCCGCAGGAGAGCCGGGATGCAGCCCGTCAGGAGGCGATCCGTGGTCGACGTTGCGCTGCAGGGCGATGTGATCGAGGCCTACGGGGTCGCCGCGCGGGCCAAGGCGCTCAATCGGCTGCGTGTCATCGATATCATTTTCCGCATTCTCACCCGCGCCGCGGCGCTCGGCGTGTTGATCCTTCTCGGCGGCGTCATCATTTCCCTCATCGACGGCTCGCTGCCGGCGCTTCGGACTTTTGGCCTCAATTTCCTTGTCGAGGAACGCTGGAACCCGGTTACGGAGAAATTCGGCGCGCTCGCGCCGATCTACGGCACCCTCGTCACGTCGTTCATTGCGATGCTGATCGCGGTGCCACTCGGGCTGCTGATCGCCGTGTTTCTCACCGAGCTGTGCCCAATGTGGCTGCGGCGGCCCATTGGAATCGCCATCGAGCTGCTGGCGGGGATCCCTAGCATCATCTACGGCATCTGGGGCCTGTTCGTATTCGCGCCGTTCCTGCAGGAGACCTTGCAACCATTCCTCATTGCCGTCTTTGGCAATATCCCGGTGTTGTCGATGCTGTTTGCCGGTCCGCCCTATGGCATCGGCATGCTCACGGCGGGCCTGATCCTCGCGATCATGGTGCTCCCCTTCGTCACCTCGATCTCGCGCGATGTTTTCGATGCCGTGCCGCCAGTGCTGAAGGAAGCCGCCTATGGCATCGGCTGCACCACGTGGGAGGTCGTGCGCTATGTCGTGCTGCCTTACACCCGCGTCGGTGTGATCGGCGGCGTGATGCTGGGGCTCGGACGGGCGCTCGGTGAGACGATGGCGGTGACGTTCGTGATCGGCAACGCCCACAGGGTGTCGTCCTCCCTGCTGGCGCCCGGCACGACGATTTCGGCGACGATCGCCAATGAATTCACCGAAGCGGTCGGTGACCTCTATACCTCGTCGTTGATCGCGCTGGGTCTCATCCTTTTCGTGATCACCTTCATCGTGCTTGCGATAGCCCGTTACATGCTGTTGCGCATCGAGCGCCGGATCGGATGAACCAATGAACGCGCTTTATGCCGCGCGCCGCCGCCGCAACCGGATCATGATGGGGCTCTCGCTGGCCGCGACGTTGGTGGGGCTGGGCTGGTTGGTGGTGATTCTCGCCGTGCTGCTGTGGGAGGGCTTCTCCGGCCTCTCGCTCGCGGTGTTCACCGAGATGACGCCGCCGCCCGGAGCCACCGGCGGCCTCCTCAATCCCATTATCGGCAGCCTCATTCTGACGGTCCTGGCCGTGCTCATCGGCACTCCAATCGGAATTCTGGCCGGCACCTACATGGCCGAATATGGGCGGCACGACCGCGTGACATCCGTCGTGCGCTTCATCAACGATATCCTGCTCAGCGCGCCTTCGATTGTGGTCGGCCTATTCATCTACGAGGTGATGGTCGCGCCGATGGGACATTTCTCCGGGCTCGCGGGCGCCGTCGCGCTCGCTGTCATCGTCATACCGGTGGTGGTGCGAACCACCGAAGACATGCTGATCCTCGTGCCGAACCAATTGCGCGAGGCTGCGGCGGCGCTTGGAACGCCGCGCGCGTTCGTGATCACGACCGTCTGCTACCGAGCCGCCAAGGCCGGCATGATCACCGGCGTACTGCTCGCGACCGCCCGCATCAGCGGCGAGACCGCGCCGCTCTTGTTCACCGCGCTCAACAATCAGTTTTGGAGCACCAACCTGAACGCCCCGATGGCGAGCCTGCCGACCGTCATCTTCCAGTTCGCGCTCTCGCCTTACAAGGACTGGCAGGTGCTGGCGTGGGCGGGAGCGTTGATCATCACCTTCACCGTGCTCGCGCTCTCCATCGTCGCGCGTGCACTCTCCGCATCGAGAACACAGTCATGAATGTCGCCTCGGTTGCCGTTCCCACCGTCACCCACGCCCCGGTCAGCACGGGCGGCTTGGCCGAGAAGGTGTCCATCCGCAACCTCGACTTCTACTACGGCGATAATAAAGCGCTCAAAGCCATCAGTTTGCCGCTCTACCAGAACCGGGTGACCGCCTTCATCGGTCCCTCCGGCTGCGGCAAGTCCACGCTGCTGCGCATTCTCAACCGCATGTACGATCTCTATCCCAACCAGCGGGCGGAGGGCGAGGTCCTGTTCGACGGCGAGGACATTCTCTCCCCCAAGCAGGACCTTAACCTGTTGCGCGCGCGCATCGGCATGGTGTTCCAGAAGCCGACGCCGTTTCCGATGTCGATTTACGAGAACATCGCTTTCGGCATCAGGCTCTATGAGCGGCTGCCGCGCTCGGAGCTTTCCGACCGGGTCGAGACCTCGCTGCGCCGCGCCGCGCTGTGGGAGGAGGTCAAGGACAAGCTCGGCGCCAATGGGCTCAGCCTCTCCGGCGGCCAGCAGCAGCGGCTGTGCATCGCGCGCACCGTCGCGGTCGAGCCCGAGGTGATCCTATTCGACGAGCCGTGCTCGGCGCTCGATCCAATCTCGACCGCGAAGATCGAAGAATTGATCGATGAGCTCAAAGAGGAATACACGATCGTGATCGTGACCCACAACATGCAGCAGGCGGCGCGTGTGTCCGACTTCACCGCCTTCATGTATCTCGGGGAGCTGATCGAGTTCGATACCACCAGCAAAATGTTCACCGCGCCCAGCGACAAACGCACGCAGGACTACATCACGGGCCGCTTCGGCTAAGTCGCACGGGTTCGCCAGCCAGGACGAAACACATGGTCGTCTCCGATCACACCGCCAAGGCCTTCGACGTCGATCTGCAAGAGCTAACCCGCTTGGTGGCAGAGATGGGCGGTCTCGCTGAGAAGCAGGTCGCGGACGCGGTCGATGCGCTTGCGCAACGCGACGCCGATCGCGCGCAGCGGACCGTGGAAGCCGACTCCGCCATCGATGCGCTGCAGGCGGAGATCGAGGAAAAGTCCGTGCTGACGATCGCCCGCCGGCAGCCCATGGCAGTCGACTTGCGGGAAATCGTCGGGGCGTTGCGGGTCTCCAACGACCTCGAGCGCATCGGCGATCTCGCCAAGAACATCGGCAAGCGGGTCATGGCCCTCGATGGGGAATTTCACCCGCCGCAACTGATCCGCGGCGTCGAGCATATGGGCTCCATGGTTCTCGCCCAGCTCAAAGAGGTGCTCGACAGCTATGCTCGCCATGATCTCAAGAAGGCGCTGGCGGTCTGGAACGGCGACGAGGAGATCGATGCCATCTGCACGTCGCTGTTCCGCGAGCTGTTGACCTATATGATGGAGGATCCGCGCTACATCACCTTCTGTATCCATCTCATGTTCTGCGCCAAGAATATCGAGCGCATGGGCGATCACGCCACCAACATCGCAGAGACCGTTTATTACATGGTCGAAGGCCATGCGATCGCCGATCAGCGGCGTAAGGGGGACACCACCGCCTTCGCAACTCTCGCAGCGGAGAAATGAGAAGGACGGCGGACGAATGAAAGCCAACATCCTGATCGTCGAGGACGAGGAAGCGCTATCGCTGCTGCTGCGCTACAACCTCGAGGCGGAGGGCTATGCGGTCGAAACGGTCGTCCGCGGGGACGAGGCCGATTTACTGCTCAAGGAGCACGCGCCCGATCTCGTCATCCTCGACTGGATGCTGCCGGGCCTTTCTGGAATCGAGCTCTGCCGCCGATTGCGCGCCCGCGCGGAAACCAAACGATTACCGATCATCATGCTCACCGCCCGCGGCGAGGAGAGCGAACGGGTGCGCGGGCTGGCGACCGGGGCCGACGACTATATCGTCAAGCCGTTCTCGGTTCCTGAATTGAGCGCGCGCGTGCGTGCGCTATTGCGGCGCGCATTGCCCGAGCGCGTCGCCGACGTGCTGTCGTTCGGCGACCTTGAGGTGGACCGCGAGAAAAGACGGGTCTCGCGCGGCGGCCGCGCGATCGACCTCGGCCCGACCGAGTATCGGCTGCTTGAGTTTTTGATGGAGCGGCCCGGCCGCGTCTTCTCGCGCGAACAGCTGCTCAACGGTGTTTGGGGCAGCCAGATCTACATTGATGAGCGCACGGTGGACGTCCATGTGGGCCGGCTGCGCAAGGCGCTCAACCGCGGCCACGCCACCGACCCGATCCGCACTGTGCGCGGTGCCGGCTATGCGCTAGATGATCGCTTCGGCAAGACCGCTTGATCAATCACAAAGCCTTCCTAACTCGTCATGCCCGCGCTTGGCGCGTGCATCCACGTCTTGATTCTTTGACTGGGGCAAAGACGTGGATGGCCGGGGACAAACCCGGCCATGACGAATTCAGCGCCACTGGTGTTATCTAGCCTCGGAACGGCCGTCGATCCCGGCGCAGATGCGGCGGCTGGTAGGCCACGCGCGAGTGATAGGCGCAATAGGGCAGGCCGGTGATAGTCTGCCCGCCGCAGAAGAAGAAATCGGGCTGCCCGGGATCCCCAATCGGCCAGCGGCAGGTTTCCTCCGTGAGCTCGAGCAGGCTCCGGCGCTGGCCGAGCGGGATGACGTTGTCGATGAGCTCCGACTCCGGCTCGATGTCGAACTCATAGGCGTGGGCAAGCGCGGTATTGCCGCGGATCGAAGACCGCGCGACCCGCAGCATGTGCGAATGGGCGCGCGGCTTGCGCGGGCGCGGGGCGGCCGAGGACGGCGACTTGGCACGGGCAGAGAGTCCGAGCCGATGCACCTTGCCGATCACCGCATTGCGGGTCACGCCGCCTAGCGCCGCGGCGACTTGACTTGCCGATAGGCCCTCGGCCCACAGCCTCTTCAGCGTTTCGACGCGTTCGTCGGTCCAAGTCATATCAAATTCCTCCCCAGCCGCGACGGCGGAGACAGAATCCCACTGCGGGTCTGGGCAACGATCAGTTGCCCGACGCGTACCCGCGCTACCGATTGACGCTAGTAACTGTCCGCCGCACGAAATGTCGTATTCGACGATGGAAAAGCTACAATATGGCGGGAGTCGGGCGCAAGAGTCCCGTCGGCCTGCGTCCACATGTTCTGTCCGCGTCGGTCAATGCGTCCACACTTATCTGCACGCCTGTGTATTGCGGCTGACGTTTGCCACTGCCGGCGCGGCCATTGCCTGATGTTGACAGGCGAGCATGCAGCAATAAAATACCTTACCGTGCCGCCCGGAGAGGCGGCACATTTCGTTTCCGCGGATTGTCGGCTCGTCGATGACCACCCAAACTTCGCACTTGCTGCCGACCTACGCGCGCGTCGATCTTGCCTTCGAGCGCGGGGAAGGCGCGTGGCTCATTGCGACCAACGGCGAGCGCTACCTCGATTTCACATCGGGCGTTGCCGTCAACGCCCTCGGGCACGCACATCCGCACCTCGTTGAAGCGGTCACGAAGCAGGCCCACAAGGTCTGGCATGTCTCCAATCTTTACCGCATCCCCGAGAGCGAGCGGCTCGCCCAGCGCCTATGCGCGGCGAGCTTCGCGGACGTGGTGTTTTTCGGCAATTCCGGCGCCGAAGCTGTGGAGTGCGCGATCAAAATGGCGCGCAAATATCAATCGGCGAGCGGGCGAGTCGAACGCTACCGCATGATCACGTTCGAGGGCGCCTTCCACGGCCGCACGCTCGCGACGCTGGCCGCCGGCGGGCGCAAGAGCTATCTCGACGGGTTCGGTCCGGTGGTCCAGGGCTTCGACCAGGTGGCGTTCGGCGACCTCGAAGCGACCAAACGGGCGGTCGGACCCGAAACCGCCGCGATCCTGATCGAGCCGATCATGGGCGAGGGCGGCGTGCGCGTGGTGCCGAGCGAGTTCCTACGCGCGCTGCGGCGATTGTGCGACGAGCATGGCTTGCTGTTGGTGTTCGATGAGGTGCACACCGGCATCGGCCGCACCGGCGAGCTCTTCGCCTATCAGCGCTGTGGCGTCACGCCCGACATCATGGCGCTGGCCAAGGCCTTGGGCGGTGGCTTTCCCCTCGGGGCCTGCCTCGCAACTGCCGAGGCGGCCAGGGGTATGACGACGGGCACGCACGGCTCGACCTTCGGCGGCAACCCGCTCGCGATGACGGTTGCGGGCGCAGTACTCGATGTGGTGCTCGCGGAAGGTTTTCTCGAGCGCGTGCGCCGACTGTCGCTTGTGCTCAAGCAAAAGCTCGCCGCGATCGCGGACCGCTATCCCACCGTGGTGGCCGAACTGCGTGGGGAAGGACTTCTCGTCGGACTGCGCACCGTGGTGCCGAGCGCTGAATTGATCGATGAGTTGCGGGCAGAGAAGATGATTGCGGCCGGGTCCGGCGACAATGTCGTGCGGCTGCTGCCTCCGCTCATCATAAGCGAGGAGGAAGTGGCCGAAGCGATCAGGCGCCTGGAGCGGGCCTGCGCCCGCATCGCCAAGGCACAGGAAACACTGCAGAAGCGAGGAGCGGCCAGATGAAAGGCCGCGACTTCCTCGATCTCATCGACATCCCCCCGCAAGAGCTGCGCGGGATGATCGAGACGAGCCGCGCCATGAAAGCGCGCCGCGATCGCGGCGCGCGGCCGCTCGAGGGGCGCACGCTTGCCATGATCTTCGACAAGCCGTCGACCCGCACGCGCGTATCCTTCGACGTCGCCATGCGCCAACTCGGGGGCACGGCCATCTTGCTGACCGGCCAGGAGATGCAACTCGGGCGAGGGGAGACCATCGCCGACACGGCGCGGGTCCTCTCGCGCTATGTCGACATTATCATGCTACGCACGCTCGATCATGACATGCTGACCGAGCTCGCGCGGCACGCGACCGTGCCGGTCATCAACGGCCTCACGCGTCGCTCGCATCCATGCCAGGTGCTCGCCGACGTCATGACGTTCGAAGAGCATCGCGGGCCCATTCGCGGCAAGACCGTGGCCTGGACCGGTGACGCCAACAACGTTCTTACCTCTTGGATGCATGCCGCCGAGCGTTTCGATTTTCGCTTACAGGTCGCGACCCCCCCTGAGCTCGCTCCGAAAAAGTGGTTGATCGACTGGGCTAAGAGTTCAGGCGCCGCGATCCGCATTGGCAGCGAACCGGAGGAGGCGGTGCGCGGCTCGGATTGCGTGGTGACGGACACGTGGGTTTCGATGGGCGACAAGGACGGCCAACGCCGCCACAACCTGCTCAAGCGCTATCAGGTCAACGCCCGTTTGATGGCACTGGCCAATCCGCGCGCGGTTTTCATGCATTGCCTGCCGGCGCATCGCGGCGAGGAAGTCACGGACGAGGTGATCGATGGGCCGCATTCGATTGTGTTCGACGAGGCCGAGAACCGCCTGCACGCCCAAAAAGGCATTTTGGCCTGGTGCCTGAACGCTGGCTGAGTTCGGCCGAAGCCGTGTAGGGTAGGTTGAGGGAGGCGAAACCCACCCGCGGAGCGTCAGCGCTCGCGCTCATCCCAATTCACGCCAGCAGGCGCCAGCGAAAGCGGGACTGACCTCGTCGCCGCTCGGGACTATATAAAGAGGGATCATGTCCGATCCCCGCATGGAAATTCCCGCACGCGCGCCCGCGGTCACCTCCGCCGACGACACGATTTTGCCCTTCAAGGTCGAGGCACTGGACCTGCGCGGCCGGGTCGTGCGCTTCGGCCCGGCGATCGACACGATTCTGTCGCGCCACAGCTATCCCGCGCCGGTGGCGAAGCTTTTGGGCGAGGGGATCGTGCTCACCGTGCTGCTTGGCTCGACCTTGAAATTCGAAGGTCGCTTCATCCTTCAGACCCAGAGCGACGGGCCGGTGCGCATGCTGGTCATCGACTACACCACGCCCGGCAAGGTGCGCGGCTGCGCCCGCTTCGATTCTGCCCGTGTCGCCGCCGCTATTGCGGCAGGTGCCGCCGATGCGGGCGCGCTGCTCGGCCGCGGGCACCTCGCCATGACCATCGACCAGGGACCGGACACCGCGCGCTATCAGGGCATCGTCGCGCTCGAGGGCAAGGGGCTCGAACACGCGGCGCACGAATATTTTCTGCGCTCGGAGCAGATCCCCACGCGGGTGCGCTTGGCCGTCGCCGAGGAGCTGCGGGCGGGCGCCGATGGCGCGCGACACCGCTGGCGCGCGGGCGGGCTGCTGTTGCAGTTCCTGCCCCAGTCGCCGGAGCGCGCCCGGCGGGCCGACCTCGACCCCGGCGATGTGCCGGAAGGCATCGAGCTGCCAATGGCGCCGGAGGATGACGCCTGGGTCGAGGGCCGCGCGCTGGTCGCGAGCGTCGAGGACCTCGAACTGCTCGATCCCGACACGTCGGCCGAACGGTTGCTCTACCGGCTGTTCAATGAGCGGGGCGTGCGCGTGTTCCGCAGCCGGGATTTAGAAGCCCAATGCTCATGTTCGCGCGAACGAGTCGAACAAATGCTACGCTGCTTTCCCCAGGACGACCGCGACCACATGGTCGAGAACGGCAAGATCACGGTGACCTGCGAGTTTTGCAACTCGACCTATGTATTCGAGCCGTTGGAGCTGCGCGAGCCATCATAGTGATGGTGGGGAGCGTGAGCTGCGAGGCCTTGTGCCGTCGCTAATGTCGCTACCGACGGGCGCTGTCATGGCCGGGCTTGTCCCGGCCATCCACGTCTTGCGTCATGGGAAACTTAAGACGTGGATGCCCGGCACAAGGCCGGGCATGACGAGCCAGAAATGAGACCGTTGGTATCAGTTAATCGTGCGCCCCCGCTGCGGGGCATCGAGGGAGAAAGCAGGAATGTCGATGTCGAACTTTTCGCCCGCCGCGGTCACCATTCCGTAGGTTCCCGTCATGAAACCGGAAGCCGTAGGCAGCGGGACGCCGCTGGTATATTCGAAATTCTCGCCCGGCTTGAGCACCGGCTCTTCGCCGACCACGCCCACGCCGCGCACCTCCTGCAGGCGGCCTTGCGCGTCGGTGATGCGCCAATGACGTGTTTTGAGCTGGACGGTTTCGCGCCCGAGATTGGTGAGCGTAATGGTATAGGCCCAAAAGAAGTAGCCGTTCTCGGGGGAGGAGCGCTCGGGCAGGAAACGGGGCGTGGCCGTGACCTCGATCTGGCGGGTCACGGCACGATACGCTGCTTTAGGGGCGTCCATCGGAGACCCTCTACCTGCTCCGGGCACTTTGTTACGTGTACGACGTTACTGAACAGCCTAGGCGCCCGGCCTGCAACCGTCGCGACGGGGCGGCCTCCAAGCCGGGCGAAGGCCCACTAGATTTAGATGCATTCACCACCGCCTGAAAGATCGCCCGAAATGCACGCTCCGGTGGTCACCACTGGACGCGATCTGCGGCTCGACTTGTTTCGCGGGATCGCGCTCTGGCTGATCTTCCTCGACCATATTCCCTCCAACCTGGTCGCTTGGGGCACGATCCGCAACTATGGCTTCAGCGACGCCACTGAAATCTTCGTCTTCGTCTCCGGTTACACCGCCGCTTTCGTCTACGGCAGAGAGATGCGCGAACGCGGGTTCGTCATCGCCGGCGCCCACATCCTGCGGCGAGCCTGGCAAATCTACGTCGCCCACGTGTTCCTGTTCGCAATCTATCTCGCCGAAATTTCCTATGTCGCCACCAGTTTCGAGAACCCGCTCTTTGCCGAAGAGATGAACATTCTCGACTTTCTCAAACAGCCGGAGGTGACGATCGTCGAGGCGCTGCTGCTCAAGTTCAAGCCGGCCAACATGGACATATTGCCGCTCTACATCATCTTGCTGCTCCTATTTCCGCCGACCCTGTGGCTGCTGCAGTTTAGAGCTTCGCTTGCGCTCGGCGCTTCGGTGCTGCTCTACGTGCTCACCTGGCACTTCAACTGGAATCTGCCGAGCTATCCCGAAGGCCACTGGTTCTTCAATCCGTTCGCCTGGCAATTGTTGTTCGTGTTCGGTGCCTGGTGCGCGCTGGGGGGAGCGCAACGGCTCGGCGCGGTGTTGCAGTCGCGGGTGACCTTGGGCGTAGCGGTCGCGTATCTCTTGTTCGCCTTCGTCATTACGCTGACCTGGTACCTGCCCGGCATGGGCCAGTACGTTCCGCACTGGCTGGAACAGCTGATCTACCCGATCGACAAGGTCAATCTCGATGTCCTGCGCTTTGCGCATTTTCTGGCGCTGGCGGTGGTGACGGTGAGGTTCATTCCCCGCGAGTGGCCGGTACTGAAATCGCGTTGGCTGTGGGCGCCGATTGTGTGCGGACAGCACTCGCTGGAAATCTTCTGCCTAGGCGTCTTCCTGTCCTTTGCCGCGCATTTTGCCATGGTCGAGATTTCGGGCGCGATCTGGATGCAATTCCTGCTCAGCGCGCTGGGCATTATCGTTATGGTTGCGGTGGCAGGCTTGCTAACCTGGTATAAGAGGGCAGAAGGACGTAGCCCCGGATCGCGCCCGAAGAAAACGCCGGACGCGGATCTCGCGGGAGG
>DATFQX010000108.1:0-29088 GCA_035263865.1 Xanthobacteraceae bacterium | reverse complement strand
AATCTGCCGTAACGGGTATAGAGTGCGATGGCGCGCAGCATGCGGTCCGAGGAGCGCGAGAACACTGCCGGACTTCCGCTGATCGCTTCAACGGCGTCGGGGGCAAGCTGCCAGGTGTCGCCGAGCGCCACTAGGACCTTGGGCTTCAGCGAGTCCGCCATGCCCTTGTTGAAGTTTCTTACCTGCATTCCAGTGCTGATCGGAAACGAGATGAACAGCATTCCGATATTTGGGTCGTCGATCAGCGCCTTGGTCGCCACGCGGAGCGCATCCAAGGAGAAGCCAGCGGTGACATCGAGCGGATTGCCATAATTTCCGAATGTCGGTAGCGCCGCTCTGAGTTCCTTCAGCGTATCAGGCGCTAGCTCCGGAAGCTCGAGGCCGATCTCCTCGGCGAAATCGTTGGTCAGCCCCACATAGGCGCCGGAGGCGGTGAGAATGCCCGGCCCTTTTGCGGGCGGATTCGGATAGCGCACCAGTATTTGGGTGAGGTCCATCATCTCGTCCATGGTGGACACCACGATGGCGCCGGCGTGCTCAGCCTGGGTGCGGATGGTGACCCAATCGCCAACTAGCGCGCCGGTGTGCGACTGCGCCGCTTTGCGCGCTTTGGCACCGCGGCCGGCCAACATCAACACGATTGGCTTGCCGGCGGCGCGCGCGCGTCGACACGCTGCGAGGAAATCCGCCGGCCGGCGGATTTCCTCGCAATAAATCGCGATCACACGGGTGGCGCGGTCCTCGGCCAGGAATTGGAGGAAATCGGTGCCCTCAAGGCCAGCCTCATTGCCGGTCGAGATAACGTAGGACAACGGAAGGCCAAGCCCGTCGGCGGCGCGCTGGAAATGGCCGAGCAAGCCGCCGCTCTGTCCGACGAAGGCGACGCCTCCCTCGACGCCGCGCCGTGCCTCGCGCACGTGCAGCATGTGCAACCAGATCCCATCCACGTTGTTGGTGACGCCGAGGCAATTGGGTCCGACGACGGCAAGGCCTGCGGCGCGGGCAATGGCGGTGACGGCGTCCTGTGTCGCACGATCACCGACTTCGGCGAAGCCGGCGGCGAATATCATCGCCGAGCCGACCTTGCGGCGAGCACAAGCCTCGATCGCTTCCCGCACAGCCGCGGCCGGCAGCGTGAAGATGGCGAGGTCCACGCCCGCGGGCAATTCGTCCGCGCTCTTGAGTACAGGCCTGTCGTCGATCGGCTCGTTACTGCGGCCTACCAGATGAATGTCGCCTGGGAAATTGTTGAGCTTGAGCGCCTGCAGAATCACCTGTCCGGCGCTGCCGGCGCGCGCCGACATGCCGACGATGGCGATCGATCGGGGTCGCAGAAATCGGGCGACGGCTTGCGGCCCGCGCGCCGCCTCCGGACCGTTCATGCCAGGTCTTTGTCCGGCTGGAACATCAACAAGTGCGTGCCGTCCTCGAGCGGATGCCAATGCGGCTTTACCTTCATGCCGACCTTAATCTCCTCGGCGGTACAGTTGATGAGGTTGGCGATGAAGTTGACGCCAACGTCGAGCGTCACGCTCGCGACCGCGTAAGGCTCGGTGCCGCGAAATACCGGCGTGCCGCGATGCGCGATGGTGTAGGAGAACACCACGCCCTTGCCCGAGACTTCGCGCCATTCGATGTCGCGCCTTTTGCCGGTGAAGATGCTCACCGGGCGCGGGAAGTGCTGATACTTGCCGGTGGCCTTGCAGTACTGGATGACGAGTTTCTTCCGGCGCGTCCCCTCCCAGTAAGGTTCGGAGAAATCGAAGTGTTTAATCGCGCGCTTGACGCCGAACGTGTCGTTGAGTGCTTTCGCCATGGCCGCCTCGCTTATTCTGGCACCAGAACCAGGGCCGCGCTCGAGCCCCAGTTACGTCCGTAATTAATCCAACCAATACCGGTCACCAGCGCGTTGCTGGTGTCCTTGACCTGACGCTTGCCGCCTTCGCCCCTTAATTGCCGCACCGCCTCGATCAGGTTGTGCGACGAGCAGGCGGCCTGGCCGGCGGAGATTTGGCCGCCGCCGGTGTTGAGCGGCAGATCGCCGTTGTAGGAGAAATCGTGGTCACGGATGAACCGCACGCCTTCACCCGGTTTGCAGAAGCCGAAGGCTTCGAGCTGCAACATAATGGCGATGATGAAATCGTCGTAAGGGTGGAAGGAGGCGACATCCTTGATGCCGAGGCCGGCCGCGCCTAGCGCCTTCCTGCCGCAGATTTCATGGCCGCTCTTGGTTACATCGACTAGGTTCTCGCCGCCCTTGAAGTTGGTGCGCTCGGCATAGCCGATCGGGATGATGCACTTGGTCAAGCCTTTTTCCCTGGCGCGCTTGCGACTCATCATCATCAAGGCTGCGGCGCCGTCGGCGCGCATCACGCAGTCGAGCAGCCGGATCGGATCGGCAATCATCCGCGAGTTCATGTAGTCGTCGATGGTGATCGGGGCGCGCAGCTTCTCGCAGGCGTTCTCGTTCATGACTGCATGGTTGCGCTGCGTCACCGCGAGCTTGCCGAGCATGCGGTAGTCGAGCCCGTATTTCGCCTCGTAGGCGCGGCTGAGCAGACCGAAGGCGCCGGGCGGCCCCATCAAGCCGTAAGGGTCGGTCCATTCGCGCCGATAGGAGTGGCTGTGGTCGGTGCGGTCCTCCAAGACGTGCGTGTCGGCGAACAGGAGGAACGCGACTTCGCACATGCCGTAATCGATCGCCACCGCGGCGCGCGCGACGCAGCCCGCCGCCGAGCAACCGCCGATGTGCACCTGCTCGCAGAAGCCGACCTCGAGCCCCAACACGTCGGCGGTGGTCTGCGCCCAGAACGGGTTGGCGGCGCCGGTGCCGGTCAGGCCCGCCATCACGAGGCCGTCGATCTCGTTCTTGTCGGTGCCGGTCTTGTCGAGTAGGGCTTCGAGCATCTCCCCGGCCAGAACGAAGACGTCCCGGTCGCTCTTCTCCATCACTTTGGTTTCGGCGTAGGCCACGATCGCGCTGTCACGCAAAGCCATTGCTCATCCCCTATGCCGCTTGGCTGTTTTCCTGCCAGGATGTCTATTCCGGGCGCACGCGCGGTGCAGTCTTGTCGAGAAATTGGTGCATCCGCGTGATCGACTCGGGGCTGCGGGTGTATTCGGCCACCATGCGCTCGAAGAACAAGCCGTCGTCGTAGGACATGTCCTGCAGCCGCGGCAGACTATTGGTGATCGCGAAATTCGACAGCGGCGCGTTTTTGCAGATCTTGAGCGCCAGCTCTTTGGCTTTGATCATCGCCTGTCCCTTCGGGACGATATATTGCACGATGCCGTAGCGCTCGGCTTCGTCGGCCTTGAGCACGCGGCCGGTGAGCATCATGTCCTGCATGCGGGCAAAGCCAATCAGCCTCGCCACGCGCACCGAGCCGCCGCCGCCGATGAAGATGCCGCGCGTTCCCTCGGGCAAGGCGAAATATGTGGTCTCGTCGGCAACGCGGATATGCGCGGCCGCCGCGGTCTCGAGTCCGCCGCCCAGCGTCGCGCCATGCAGCGCGGCGATGAACGGAATGTTGCCGCGCGCCATCACCTCGAAATAGCTATTACGATTGAACTGGAACGGCAGCCGTTGCGACCGTCCTGTCTTCCAGCTCTCCGCCGCCCAGCGCAGGTCAAGCCCGGCGCAGAAATTATCGCCATGACCGAAGATGATGCCGCACTTTGCTTCCTCGCCAGCGCGATCGATGGCTGCGCGCAACTGCTTCATTACGGTCAGGTCAAAGCAATTGCGCTTGTCTGGGCGGTTTAGCCCGACAAGCGCGATCTCGCTCTCCAGCTCATAGGTGACGGTCTGCTCTTTGCTCATGAATGACTCCTGATTCACGCGGTTATGGTGGCGACTGCCACATAGCGCCGGCGCTGCGCCGCTGCGTTCCCAAACAATGACGACAGCAGCATCGCCCGCTTGAGATAAAGGCCGATATCGTGCTCGTCGGTGAATCCGATCGCGCCATGAAGCTGGATGCAGGCCTCGGTGACAAAAAGAGCGTCCTCGGAAGCCTTGGCTTTTGCCACAATCGCCATTGCGGGATCGATGTCGAAGACTTCGTTGTGGGCGGCGATCTGAAACACCAGCGACCGGATCGCTTCGATGCGGACATAAATATTGACCGCCTGGTGCTGCAGGGCTTGGAAGCTGCCGATGAGTTTTCCGAATTGCTTGCGAATGCGCAGGTAGTCGAGCGTGATCTCCTGCGCCCGCTCCATGACGCCGAGCAATTCACAAGACAGCGCCAACAGCGCAAGATTATAGAGTGCCTCTACTGCGTTGCGCGACGACGGATGCGGCGGGATGAGATCGGCCGGCGCCTCCGCAAGTCCGAGCGTTGCAAGTTTGCGGCCCTCGACAGTCTGCGTCGTCGTCAAGGTTAGGCCGCGCGCATTGCGCGCGACATAACAGAGTGCGGGTCCATCACGCCCGCTGGCGCTGACGAGGAAGCCGTCGGCGCCATCGCCGCATACAAACGTCTTCTGCCCGGTCAAGCGCACGCCTCCGGCTTGCCCGATCATTTGCGTGCGCGGGGAAAGCGGATCATCGCCATATCCGCTCTCCTCCAATGCAGGAACGACCAAAGCTCGTCCCGTCATCACCCGTTCCAGCATTGGATGCGGCCTGCCACCCTGAGCCAAGGCGGCAGCGCAGGTCGCTGCAAAGCCGATCGGCTCGCAGACGAGGCCCCGTCCAAGCTGCTCGAGCACCAAGGCCAGCTCCGTCAAGCCGAGGCCAAGTCCGTCTGCCGAGGTCGGCACCAGCATGCCGAGCCATCCGACCTCGCCGGCCTTGCGCAGTCGCTCTAGCGCGAAGCTTGGATCCTGCTCGCGAAATGCTCGAGCCACCTTCGGACCCGCCGCCTCGATGAATTTGACGGCGCTGTCGCGCAGGAGGGTCTGTTCCGGTGTTAGATGCAAGTTCATAAAGTGCGGACGCGCGTCAACTCGGAAGGTTCAGCACACGTCGGGCGAGAACGTTGCGCTGAATTTCCGATGAGCCGCCATAAATGGTCACGCGCCGTGATTGCAGGAATGGGACAGCGATATCCACCTCACCGAAATTGGTCGTGATCGGATTTTGCGTGCAGGCATGGCCGCCCGCTGCCTGGACCAAGAGCTCGGTGAGCGTTTGCATGAGCTCGGATGCAAAAATCTTGATCACTGACGATTCCGGCCCGGGACTCTGGTTGTTATTGGTGAGCTCCACGGCATGATTGAACAGCGCCGACAAGGTCGTGACGTTGATGCTGGCTGCGGCGAGACGATCCTGGAACGCCGGATCGGCGATGACTCCAGACGCGCGCGCCATGGTCTTGATGCGCTCGAGCGCAATCAGAGGGAATTGCGGATTCGAACTCGCCAGCCGCTCGTGCCCCAGCAATGCATTTGCGATGCGCCAACCATCATTGAGCTTACCAACCAGATTTTCAGCCGGGACGACGACGTCATCGAAGAACACCTCGCTGAACTCGTCGTCGCCCGCAATGGTCTTGATAGGCCTGATCCTGATGCTGGGGCTGCGCAGATCGATCAGCAGGAAGCTGATGCCGGCTTGCCGCGGCAGCGCCTGCGGGTCGGTGCGCACCAGCGCAAACATCCAGTCCGAATGATGTCCCCAGGTGGTCCAGATCTTCTGCCCCCGCACGATAAAATGATCGCCTTCGAGTGTTGCGCGGGTTGAAAGACTTGCTAGGTCGGAGCCTGCGCCAGGCTCGGAATAGCCCTGTGCCCAGATCACGGTGCCCGCGATAATGGGCGGCAGATGCTGCGCCTTCTGCACCTCCGTCCCGAACTGCATGAGGATGGGGCCAATGTGATTGAGACCTTGCGCCGGCAGTTGCGGTGCGAAAATGCGCGCCAGTTCCTCCGTAATGATGATCTGCTCGTTGAGCGTAGCGCCCATTCCGCCGTAATGCTTGGGCCAATGCGGCGCGATCCAACCTTTGCGCGAGAGGGTCTGATACCAGGGCATCAGTTCTGCCGGCGGCGGCCGCGCGGTGCGCCCGCGCAACGCAAGGGGAAGATTGGCTTCTAGCCAAGTTCGCACTTCCATTCGGAAATGGGATTCGGCGGCCGTGTCACGAAGGAACATCAGTGCGATTCCTGAAGACGTCAGTCCACTTTGATATTGGCGCCCTTGACGACGGCGGTCCACTTTGCGAGCTCGTCAGCGAGCATCTTTTTGAATTCGGCCGGCGTGCCGATCTTGATCTCGGCGCCAAGCTTGTCGAGCAGCGCGCGCGTTTCTGCGTCGGCGAGGCTCTCGCGGAACGCGGCGTTGAGCTTGTCGATGATGGCGGGCGCCGTGCCGGCCGGCGCCACCACGCCGAGCCAGAATGGGGTCAGCAGGTTGGGGAAGCCCGCCTCCCGCGCGGTCGGCACATCCGGCAATTTCGGGCTGCGCTGCGCACCCGCGATTGCCAGCGCACGCAACGCTCCGGAGCGGATGTGCGGCAGGATGGTGGTCATCGGGTCGATGACGACCTGGACTTCGCCCGCCACCACGGCGGCGAGCATGGGCGCAGTCCCGCGATACGGGACGTGCACGATATTGACGCCGGTTTCGAGTTTGAACAATTCGGCGAGCAAATGTGGGGCCGTACCGAATCCTTGCGAGCCCCAGCTGACCTTGCCGGGATTGGCTTTTGCATATTTCACTAAGTCGCCAATCGTGTTCACCGGCAGGTCGTGGTGAACGGCCAAAATTTGTGGTGTTTCGATCACCTCGCAGACCGGGACGAACACCTTGACCGGATCGTAGCCGATGTTGGCGTGCACGGCCGGGCCGCTCGTCAGCGACCCGCCAGGGGTGATCAGGATCGTGTAGCCGTCGGGATCGGCGGTCGCGACCGCCTTGGCGCCAATGCTGCCCCCGGCGCCGCCGCCGCGATTCTCCACCACGACGGTCTGCCCGAGCACGACGCTTAGCCGGTCGGAGATGATACGCGCCATGCCATCGGTCGGTCCGCCGGCCGGGAACGGCACGACCATCCTGATCGGCCGGTCGGGATAGGACTGAGCCGGGGCGAGGTCGGTGCCGCCCATGATCCAACTGGCGCCCAGCCATGCCGCAAGCAGTGCTCTCAGCATTTTGGCCGTCTCCTCCGTTTTGGTCCGATGCCGCGGGCCGTCACTCTATTCCGGGTCCAACGATCGCCAAAGTCCCAGATGCGAAGGATGCAGCAAGCCGCAGTTAGGCGAGAACTCGCGTTATCAGGACGAGTGGCACGGTCGGCTGGCCGGCCCCTCTAGAAATGGCAAACGATATCGGCAATCATTGCAAATACCAATTTTACCGTATTTTCCCATGTCGCCCGCGCGTGAGGTCGAGCTCAAGCTCGAAGTCGCAAAAGGGTGCCTAGCCGGCGGCCCGAATTGTCGCCTCATGCGGCAATAATTCGCTGGGCGATGCGACAGCAAAAAGTGACACTGTGGCCAGCGAGGCGGGGTCAAGCTGGATGCCAGCGTGTATCGAAGGCCGCAACGTCAATCTTACCTTCCGGCCGCCGAACCGCCGACCGGTGCGTGCGCTTCACGGTTTCGATATCGATGTCCAGGAGTGCGAGTTCCTGTCGATCGTCGGCCCCTCCGGCTGCGGCAAGACCACTTTCCTCAACGTGGTGCTCGGGCTCATCAAACCGGATTCCGGCGAACTGCGCATTCGTGGCAAGCCGATCTCTGGACCGGGCACCGACCGAGCGATGGTCTTCCAGGAGTTCGGACTCTTGCCGTGGCGCACGGTTCTCAACAACATCGAACTCGGGCTCGAACTCAAGGGCGTCCCGGGCGAGACGCGCCGGCACATCTCCCGCCGCTTCATCCACATGGTCGGCCTTGCCGGATTCGAAGGGCACTACCCGCATGAACTGTCGGGTGGCATGAAGCAGCGTGTCGGTCTTGCGCGCGCGCTTGCGACCGACCCCGACGTGCTGCTGATGGACGAGCCGTTTGCTGCGCTGGATGCGCAGACGCGCGACGTCATGCAGGTCGAGTTGCTGCGAATCTGGCAGGAGGCGCGCAAGACGGTCCTGTTTGTCACCCATCAAATTGACGAGGCGATCTATCTCTCCGACCGCGTCATGGTGATGACCAAGCGGCCCGGCCACGCCAAGAAGATGTTCACGATCAAGCTACCACGCCCGCGCGACTACGAGATGCGGGTGACACGAGAATTTAACGATCTCAAGCTTGAGATTTGGCAAGAGCTCAAGGACGAGATTACAGTCTAGCCGATGATGGACGACGCCGCGCCACGAGTGAGTTTTCCCACGCGCTATCGAAAGGTGCTGCTCGGCAGCCTCTCGGTCGTGCTGTTCTTTGCCGCTTGGCAGGCGATATTTCTCCTCGTCCCGTTCAATCCGCTGTTCATCAGCAAGCCAAGCCTCATCGCAAGCGGTCTCGTCGACCTGATAACGAGCGGGGATCTGTTGCGCGATCTCGCCGTTAGCGCAGTGCCCTTCCTCTATGGCTTCTCGGCGGCTGTCGTCATCGGCGTTCCGCTCGGCATCGTCATGGGCTGGCGCGTGCGTGTCGGTTACGCGCTCGATCCGCTGATGACCGTGTTCTATGCGAGCCCGCTCGTGGCACTTGCGCCGCTGGTGGTGATCTTTTTCGGCGTCGGCGTCGCTGGCAAGGCACTCATCATCTTCTTCCTCTCGGTCTTCCCCTTCATCTTCAATGCTTATGCCGGGGTGCGCGCCGTCGATCGCCTGCTGATCAACGTGGTTCGGTCGCTGGGCGGGAGCGAGAGGGATCTCTATTTCAAGGTCATCTTTCCAAGCGTATTGCCGTACATTGTTGCCGGCGCACGCATTGCCGTCGGTCGCGCGCTGATCGGCGTGCTGGTTGGTGAGTTCTTCGCGGCTTCGGAAGGAATCGGCTACGCCATTTCCCGGTTCGGCGATATTTTCGCACTCGACCGAATGTTCGCCTGCATCATCACCATCATGGTCATCGCCATGGTGCTGACGGAAGGTATTCGCTGGACCGAACGCACGGCATTCCCATGGCGAAGCGGGCATTAGGACCATGAGCGAGATCCAAGCCATCGATGCGAACATTGCCGCTGTCGCGCCGGCCGACGACCTTGCCGAGCCGCCGAAGGGCGTATGGCAACGCTTCGAGCCGACCATTCTCGGCTTTGGTAGCATCGTGGTCCTGCTGCTGGTCTGGGAGTTTCTGCCGCGCCTTATTACGATGCAGGAGGGAACCAAGCTGTTCTTCACGGTGCCGAGTGAGATCGGCGGCACGCTGTGGAGGATGTTTGCCACTGGAGCGATCTGGGCGCCGCTCGGCGTCAGCGCCTCCGCCTTTGCGGTTGGACTGTCGATCGCGATCGTGGTCGGGCTGCCGCTTGGCGTCCTGCTCGGGCGGTCGGCTACTCTCAATGCGATGTTCGATCCCTTCATCACCGCCTTCAATGCGACGCCGCGGCTGGTGTTCCTGCCGCTCCTCCTACTGTGGTTCGGGCTCGGCCTGTGGTCGAAGGTCGCGGTCGTGTTCATCGGCGCCTTGTTTCCGATCCTGATCAATACCTATGAAGGGGTACGCAACGCCGACCGCGTCCTGATCAACGTCGTGCGCTCGTTCGGCGCTACGGAATGGGGCATCGCCCGCCTGGTGGTCGTTCCGAATGCGCTGCCCTATATCGTCGTCGGCTTGCGGCTGGCGATCGGCCGCGCCGTCCTCGGCGTTGTGGTGGCCGAGTTCTTCGGCTCCCAGGACGGTCTTGGCGTGGTCATGGTGCGGGCGGCGAGCCGCTTTCAGGTGGACGTCGTTTTTGCTGGCCTGATTGTCTTCGCCGCGCTGTCCTTGCTGATGACCGGACTGGTGAAGCTGCTCGAGGATCGGTTGAGCCGCTGGCGGCCGCAACATATCAGCGCGATTTGACGATGCTCGCAGAGATGGAAGTCCCGGGCCATTGGGCCCGGGACTTCGTTCCGCTGCGATGGTTAAGCTAGGCTCGGGCTAGATCAGCTAGTTCGTCTTGGTCGGGGCTTCGAGCTTGGTCGGAACGTAGCCCATTTCCTTCAGCGTTGAATCGAGGAGATTGCGGGCCAGGAACTGCTCCGGGTCCGGCAGCGGTTGGTCTTGCGGCCATTGCCGCGCCGCGATCATTGTCTGCCGACGCGATTCGAAAATCGCATGGAACAGATCCTTTGGAACTTCGGCGCCGAATACGTCGTGCAATTGATCCCAGATGACGCCGGCCTCTGCATCGGTCTTGATACCGAGATGGTGTTTGAGGACGGCGATCGAGCCTTGCTTGTTGTCGCGGAAGTACATCACGCCCTTGGCAATGGCGCGGATGGCCTTCTTCACCGTCTCGGGGTTATTGTCGACGTTGGCTTGCATGCCCCAGATCGTGCCTCCGGCCCTTGGGATGTAGTCTCCGGTCCGTAAGAGCACCTTGAGCCCGGCATTGATGGCTGTGGCGGCATGCGGGATCGAGAGTGACGCTCCCTGAATATCGCCGTTGATCAGGGCGGCAATCCGCTCTGGCTCACCCTGGAACGAGATCACCTTGTAGTCCTTGCCGACGTCCATTTGAAAGAAACGGTGCAACACCGCTTCGGCTTCGTCGTAGTCGGCGCCGCCGGCACGGCCGTAGCCGACCGTTTTGCCCTTCAGGTCCTCCGGCCTGTTGATCTCCTTGCGGACCGTGATCGTCCATTGCGACTTGAGCGACTCGCCGACGATGTATTTGATCTTCGCTCCGCTTAGCGCCGCCTGAGCTCCGCCCGACGGAATGGGAGCGAAGTCGAGATTGCCGGACAAGACCGCGGTGACCTGAGCCTTGCCCTGCAATTCGATGAAGTGAGCATCGAGGCCTTCAGCCTTGAAGAAACCCTGATCCATCGCGACGTAGCTCGGAATGTGAAAGCCGTCACCGCCGATCACCTTGCCAATGGAGATCTTGGTCTGAGCGCGGGCGGCGTCGATCGCAACGGAGAGCGCCAGCGCTACTGCTACGGCAGGCACGAGCAGGTATCGGAGCATTCGCATGGGGCTCTCCTGTTATGGGAAGCCACTGGGCCGCCCAATCATATTACGGAACTTCCGGCGGGACTCGATTAGCTTACGCCCCCTTGGATCTGGAGGGGGCCTACTTCGCCGAATCTACTCCGCCTTGATGTTGGCCGCCCGGATCACCTTACCCCATTTCTCGGTTTCCTCAGCCACCAGCTTTCCGAATTCGGCCGGCGTCATCGGCATCGGCTCGCCCGCAAGCTCGGCCAGACGGGCTTGCAACTTCGGATCGGCCAATACCGCGTTCACCGCCTGATTTAGTTTCTCGACAATCTCGGGCGGGGTGCCCTTGGGCGCAGCGATCCCGTACCAGATGCTCACCTCGTAGCCCGGCACGGTTTCGCCTATGGTCGGCACGTCTGGGATCGCAGCCACGCGTTTCGGCGCGGTGACGCCCAACGCGCGCACATTGCCTGTCTTGATGTACCCGACCGAACCGGGAATGTTATCGAACACCACTTGCACCTGACCGGCGAGAAGGTCGGCGAGCGCGGGGGCCGTACCGCGGTATGGCACGTGAACAAGATTGATGCCGGCCATCGTTTTGAGCAGTTCGCCTGATAGATGCGGCGACGTGCCGACGCCACCCGAAGCGAAGTTGATTTTGCCCGGATTGGCTTTCGCATAGGCGATGAACTCGGCGAGATTGTTGGCCGGGAATGCCGGATGCACGTCCATCACGTTGGCCAACCGCATGATGCCCGCGACCGGCACGCTGTCGCGGATGAAATCAAACGGAAGCTTCTCGTAGAGCCCAGGGTTAATGGCGTAGTTCGGGCCGGCGAAGGCGATCGTGTAGCCATCGGGGGCCGAGTTGAGCGCGGACTGCATGCCGACATTGCCGGCTGCGCCGGCTCGGTTCTCAATGACAAATTGCTGTCCCAGATG
This sequence comes from Xanthobacteraceae bacterium, assembly GCA_035263865.1. Lineage (GTDB taxonomy): Bacteria > Pseudomonadota > Alphaproteobacteria > Rhizobiales > Xanthobacteraceae > VAZQ01. The sequence continues at coordinate 17,163 of DATFQX010000108.1, read as the reverse complement.
ATCCGACAGGTACTGGCCGACGATGCGCGCGACGATGTCGTTGGGGCCGCCCGCCGCAAAAGAAACGATGAAGTGCACCGGCCGCGACGGATATGTTTCGGCTAATGCGCCCCGCAAAAGGGCAGGGAGCGCGGCAGCGCCCGCGACCCCATGCAGAAATTGGCGACGGAGAAGCTTCATTGGCATCCTCCTCCCTGATCGTCTTTGTTGCGCGTAAATGGGCGCGGGCACGTGATGCGAGCTTGGATAGACCGGACAAATGATGGTCCGAGTGGGAGCCCGCCGACGGCATCAGCCTGCCGCTAACAAGGGGGGACTTCGGCACGTCCCGCTGGCCGGCTCAAGCTAGGCTACATCAACCACGCGACTGGGCGGAAGGGGTATGAGCGCTTCTGGCACGCTGCGTCACACGTTGCGTGCCAGGAACTCCCACAGCAAACGCGTGGCCGCGCGCCACGCGCGAGCGTGCTCATCTGCATGAAGCCGTGCGGTATGCCTTCCATCACGTGCAGCTCGTAGGGGCTCGCGACCGCGGAGAGCGCCTGCGCCAGCGCCAGCGAGTCAGCGAGACTCCAGCTATCGTCGCCCGCGCCCATGATGAAGCACGGTGGAAGTTTCGCCGTCACCCCCTTGAGCGGACTAACGCGCGGATCGTCGAACAGAGCCGTGTTGCCCGCGACGTACGTCTTCAATTGCATCGTGCGCGCGGTTGCGCTCGGCGGTCGCCGCAAGATCGAAGGCGCCGTAGAAGAGCAGCGCCGCCCGCACCGCCGCGCGCGATTGCGGAGCGCTCGAGGTGATCGCGCTCAGCGCCAAGTTGGCGCCGGCAGAATCGCCGCCGATCGCGATGCGCCGCCCGTCGCCGTTCCAGCGCCGCGCGTTGTCCGCCGCCCATCCGATCGCGAACATCGCGTCTTCCAACGCGGCCGGGAACGGATGCTCGGCGCGAGTCGATAGCCGAGGATGATGGTCAGATAACCGGCTTCGGCAAATTGCATCCCGAGCTTGCGGAACGAGGCGGGGGTGCCGAACGCCCACCCTCCACCGTGCAGGTAGATGACCACGGGATGCGGACCGGCGCCCTTGGGCACCGCGACATCGGCGCGCAGGCCGGCGCGCAGCTCGACGTCCTTGTCGAGATCGCCGATTTCTGGAAGGTCGCGGTTGAAAACGCGCGCCAGCTCCTCCCAGGCGGCGCGCTGCGCGACAATGTCGCCGGCGGGATTCCAGACCGGCAGACTGCTGAGAACCTGGCGGTCGTGTTCGCTGATCATGGGCGCGATCTTGCCGGCTTGCGCAAGGCGCTAGCACAACGCGCGGCTTGCAGCAATGAAGGCGCGGCGCGTCTAAGGCTCAATCCGGCTGCGGTGCGGACATGCATGCTGCCGCGAAACTTTATCTTTCCAGATTCGTTATCTCATGCACACGCAATTGCATGAGGTGCCCATGAGCACGCATTCGCAGGCGAAGAAGGCCAAGCTCGAGCAGCCGGCAAATCACTACAAGTCGCCGGACGAGATCACCAAGGACGCCGATTTGTCGGAGGAGGAAAAACGCCAGGCGCTCAACACCTGGGAGCAGGACGCGCGGCAGATGATGACCGCCAGCAACGAGGGTATGGAGGGCGACGACGAGGGGCTCGATCGAAGCGACACGCATCGCCTTGGCGAGGTGATGCGCGCGAAAGCCAAGATCGGCGCAAAGCCGAAGCATAAGCCCTCGCATTAGGATTGGGCGACGCTGCCGAGTTTCTGGCCTCGAGCCTTGACCCCGGGCTCGGTGGCCTGCGCAAAACGATAGCCCGGCACATATCTACGAGCATGGACCGGCCTCATGCGGCGGGACATGTGGATGCCATCATATGTCCCCAATTTCGTCGCTTATGGAGGGACACGCTCGAAAGTACGAGGGGGGGGGATCGCGTGTTGCGCCAACAATCAGAATCCGCCGAGAACCGTCCCAATAATGCCGGACAGAATGGGGCCATCGCCAATCAAGCAGCGCGCGCGCCCAGCGCCGGCGAAAGACATGGGGCAGAAACGCCCGCTACCAAGGACAAAGCCACTGGCGGGGCGAGGAAGCATTGGCTTGATTACGCGACCGTGTTCCTGACGCTCGCGGCTGCCGGCGCTGCCATATTCACGGGATGGCAAGCGACGACGGCCGACCAGGGTTTACGGGCTAGCAATCGCGCCTATGTCCACTCGACGAGTTTTCGCTTCGTCCATTACGGCGCCAAGAACGAGAGCGGCCGCATCCAATGGTCCATTTCTCCGTTGATCGATAACACGGGCAACACCGGCACGCGCGGGATGCTGGTAAACAGCACTATCAGCTCCGCAGGTGACCCAGATTTTGATTCCCTCGAGAAAGCGTCCTTCTCTCCGGCGCTCATTTTGCCGAAGTCCGAGATGCCAGGTGCGGGTTTTCGGTGGACGGTCGCGGCCTTGATCTGCTGCGGGGCGGCGGCCTGATCACCATGGGTATCATCAAATACGGTGACATTTTCGGCGACCTCCACCTCGTGGAGTTTTGCCACCGCGCGCAATTTGGCGCCATCGATTGGGAAGGCCTCCCCGCCGGTCAACCGCTACGCATTCGCGGCATCGCCTGCGAGACGCACAATTGCGAAGACAATGAGTGCGGGACGGATTGGCACGCGTGCGCCACAGCGCTGGCCAGCAGGTGGTCCGAGAGAAGCAATATGCGCCGTGAGGCCGAGGTCATTGCAGGCGCCGCAGCACAACGCTGACGTTCACGTCGCGAGCGGGCAAATTGGATCGAGACGGCGCGGAGGCTACCCACATCTTTATTGATGCCACACCGCTTCAATCAAGATCGTTTGATGGAAAAGCTCGCGCTTGGGCACGTCACGCAATTCCGACAATTATCAACTCCGTCAGTTGCCGTAGCCGGCCGACTAATGAGTTCTTCCCGTCGAACAGATTCGATCAGCGCTACTGCTTTAGAAACTTAAGCACTTCCTCGAAGAACTGAATTCGATTTTTCTCGAACAAAACGAAATGAGTCGCGTCGGGGATCAAAACGCTGCGCTTGACCGGTGTATGCACCAGATCGCGCATGAGTCCATCACGGTCCTCCGGAAACGACCAGGTATCATAGGCACCGGCGATGAGCAGGGTAGGAACGTAAATGTTTGCGGCATTCCACAGCGGCCGGCCGGTGGCCTGGTAAAACGAGTCCTCCAGAACCCCATCGGCGCGCGCAAACGGCGGGCTGCGCGTGCTGCTGCTGGGATCGGTCGCCAAGCATTCTGACCAGAAGGCGGCGGGCACACCGGAGTCCCGGTATTCGTCCTTGTTCTCGACTGGAATCTCGCCATTCCACCGTGTCGTGTTCGCCGCTTCGGAAGCCACCCGATACGCTCCCAGCGCAAAGTTGAACTCGTACGGCTTGCGCTTGTTCTGTAATGCGCTGCCGGGACCGAGGTTGGTATGGTCGTTAAAATTGTAGAGTGGAGCATAGAGCACCAGCTTGTGCACGTTCTCGCTGTGCAGCGAAGCGTAGTAGCCGGCCAGCATCGCGCCCCAGGACCAGCCGATCAGCGTCACTTTCTGCACGCCGCGCGTCCGTTTAATGTAATTCACCATGGCCTCGATGTCGCGCAGCGCCTGATACGAGCGGGTCACCGGCTGATTTTTCGCGGCCGGTTCGTCCATCGCCTGCTCGCGTGTCGAATAGCCATAATTGCGATAGTCGCCCATCCACACGACGTAACCGCGCTTCACCAGCCAATCGGCCCACGAATAGTCCTTGTAGGCGAGGTCGAAATCGCAGGTCGCCGGGCCGGTCGCACCGTGCAGGAACAGAACGATGTTTTCGTTCGTGAACTGTGTATTCCCCTCCTGCATTTTCTCCCGCACAAATAGCCGGATGCCGGGATCGACCGCGTCGATATGCGCGTCCGTCTTGGTAATTTTGATCTCCTGCGCCGCGGCTGTTTGAGCTGCTAACGCCATTGCAAACAATGCCGCGGCCCCCATCTTCGTTGTCCGTGTCAGGTTCTCGCCCATATTCGTTCCTCCCTACCGGTCATGTGAGAATGAGGCTGTTCCTTAGTGCTAGTACGGCAGCACGGTCCCATCCGTTAGTCATCCGCCCACATCCGCAGCAAGTTGGCGCTGCATTTTGAGAGTTGGTCAAAGGTCGATGATTTGCCCTGCGTGTCGAACAACTCACGGCGCGCTGTTTCGAGGTCGAACAGGATCTCGCGCCGTTCGGGACTGCGAACGAAACTGCGCGCCCAGCCGACCGCCGCAAGCCTTTCGCCGCTGTCGACCGGTGCCACGCGATGTAGAGTATTCGAAGGATATACGATCATCGAGCCGGCGGCGAGCTTGAACGCCTGTTCTCCGGTAACCGTCTCAATCACCAACGCGCCGCCTTCGTATGTTTCCGGTTCGGCCAAAAACAAAGTGAAGGAAACATCGGTCCGCATTCCGCGCATGAGCGCGTCATCAACATGGGTTCCATACTGCTTTCCAGGTTTGTAGCGACTGATCATTAAAGGCGTTAGCGCTTTAGGCCGAACTGCCAAATGAAATAACTCGTTGACCAGAATCCGTTCCTCGATCTGTCTGTGAAGCTCCGCTAGCTCGCGGTCATGGGGGTCAGCCTGCTCGTTGTCCTTAACCAGGCGAGCGACCCACCCTGCCGTCGAGCGTCCGTCTACGAACTTCAACGCCTCCACTCGCTTACGAATTGCCGCGGTTTCATTTCGGTCAAAGACGTCTGCGATGCAGAGCATCATTTCAGATCTCCTGTCTCACCATTACACGACCCATGATCAGATGCTTTCAAACAGTTCTAAGGAGCGACATGTTTGGACGTATTCCAAAACATAGTGCTCGATTCATTCGGATGAATGTGAGATCAGTACACTTGGGCAATTTGGGGTGCAAAGGGGGCCGCGGATGTTCACGCCAAAAATTTGGCTGCGGCTTGGTGTTTTCGCAGTCGCAGGCTCGTCGGCAGCAGCATCTCCTCAACTGATGCGGCCAACGCAATCCGGCGTTGAAATCAAAACAGCCATCGATCAGGTGGATGCGAGCGGCTCCCTGGTGCTCGCTGAGAAACAGCGCCGCGGCTCAGAAGAAGAAGGAGGGGAGGGCGGTGAGGCCGGCGAAACTCGCGCGCATCGGTTGCCGAACGCCTCAAAGAATATCCAGGAGCACAAGCGTACGCTGCAACCGCGCAGAGGTTCAGGCGGTGAAGGTGGTGAGGGTGGCGAGCGCGGGCCTCGGCCCCGCAGCGAAGGGTTTGGAACAAAACTGCGCGCCGGGCAGGGCGGAGAGGCAGGCAAGGGAGGGGAGCAGGGGATCAACACGCGTTACATCTTCGGGTTCACCGAAGGTGCCGATACCGAGAGAACGCGCGAGAAAGAAATTGAAAACGACCTGCAGGGACGGCTTGCAAAACGCGCGGGGACCTACACAGCCCTGCAAAACAAGTCCGAATTTGAATATGGCGTCACCGACAACCTGTTGGTCGAATTTGGGCTCTTTAGCTCGTACCACTGGATCAAAGATGTTCCTGATTTCGAAGATCGAAATGGCGGTCGTTTCGATGGTGCGTTCGCGGAGGTGAAGTATCGGCTGTTGGATCGCCGCGTGCATGGCTTCGGCTTGGCATTCTCCGTCGAACCCGAATGGCACCTCTATTCCGAACTCACGGGGAGACGTGAGAGCAGCTACGCGGTCGAACTCAAGCTGTATGCCGACAAAGAGCTGATCCCCGGAAAGCTGTTCATTGCGGGCAATTTGGCTTACGAGCCGGAGGCAGTGCTCGCCAAGAAGTTTGATGCCGATACCGGCCAGTTCACGAAATGGGAGCGGGAGTCAGGCTTTCAGGCAGCAGGCGCGATTTCCGGAGCCGTGACGTCACAGCTCTTTCTGGGAGCAGAACTGCGCTATCTCGCAACATACGACGGTAGCTTCCTCAATCATCTCGAAGGCCGCGCACTCTATCTGGGGCCCACCTTATTCGCGCGCCTTTCCCCGAAATCGACCATAACGCTCGCCTACTCGTTCCAGATCGCGGGGAAAGACAGCGAAGAACCCGACCAGAGGCTTGATTTGCGCAACTTCGAACGCCAACAGTTCAGAGTCCGCTGGGTCTCAGAATTGTAAATAATCGACGCACTCGATCGCCGCGTTAGCCGCCATGCGTTTGGCTATCTCGCATTGCAGGCGACAATTGCATCTGGTTGCTTGCGGCCCGCAACGGACGGTGGCGCAAAAATCGCAAGATAGGTATCGCTTCCCTTTAGTCGATTGAAGTTGATCTCGCGATACCCGACGGCGGCGAGCTCGCAGCGCAGGAGAGTTGGCGGGGTACCATGCTTGGACGTCGGTGCGAATACGTCGACAATGCCGACGCGCGCATCGGGTTTGAGCGCGGGAACGAGATTATAGAGCAGGGCGTAAGGCTGGGCGATCTCGTGATACATGTGCACGAGAATCGCAATATCAACGGAGCCCGCTGGCAATCTTGGATCGTGCGGTTCGCCGAGGGTGATTGCGACGTTCCGCAGTGCGAGATCGCGCACGCGGTTGCGCAATCCCTGTAAATGTTCGGGCATGATATCTTCTGCGATGATGCGGCCGTTGGATCCGACGACCGGGGACAGCCGTACCACATAGTAACCGCTGCCCGCGCCGATGTCGGCAACTGTCATCCCGGATTTGATGCCGAGCAGACGTACGAGCTGGCCCACCTCGTCCGCATCATCACGCTCTTTTTCGTCGTGCCAGATCGGGCTGACGATGCCCGCAACCGGGCGATCCGGTTTCGGAAAGGCGCGCGCCGGCACGCCCGGTTGCGCCATGAAGTCCTGCGCAGCGCCTGAGATGGTGAATGCTGCGACAAAGACAGTAATTGTCGCTCGCACCATTACAGCCTGAACTCGGGTGCGAAATGGATTTTGCGCGGATGGCGATAAAGCCCTCGGTGCAGCCTCAGCGGAGATTTGTGTATACTCGCGGCTCATGGAGGAAAAGCGCATCGTGAGCACATGCCAGACCCAACTCAGGCGGCCATAGCGGCCATAGTCGAATTATCCTTCGTAAGTCCAATTTGTATAGCCCTCGACGACGACAGCACGTGCTTTGTCGTCGACTGGCCGCGGATGTAGGCGGGCCCGCGTCTCGCGCAACTCGGCCAGTTGACCCACAAGAGATATTTTCAAGGCTGAGACGGGTGCAGGGCGGCGGTCCAACGATTGACTGCACGATAGTTATTTGCAGCGCTGGATATCGAGAATATCCAGGACGGGACAATCCGGGACTCTGTTGCCGGAACACCTAGAGATCGTTTTCGCCAACAGCCGTTCGAGCTTGGCAAGATCGGAAAGCTTCGCCCGTATATCTTGCAGGTGATGGGTAGCAATCGCTTTGACCTGGCCGCAGGATGCCTTGCCAGGTGCGCCGAGGCGGAGGAGAGCGCGGATTTCATCGAGAGAAAAGCCGAGTTCGCGCGAGCGGCGTATGAACGCGAGAACACGAAGATCCGTCGCGCCATAGACGCGACGGCCGCTGGCAGTGCGCGGTGGCGCGGGGATCATCTTGATCCGCTCGTAGTAGCGTATCGTCTCGATGTTCACGCCGCTGCGTTTTGAAAGCTCACCTATCGGGAGATTTTCGGCTCGCGAAGACGTGATTGCCCGCATGGAATAGCCCTTGATCCTGTAGCGGCTACAGGATGCATCTTTCAGCCTATGGCGATCAATGACGAAAAACGAATCGCAGACGCACCGCGTTGGCAATGGGCGATGGTCGCAGGCGGCCTGTTAGGAGCGCTCGCGGCCTCGTCGTGCTGCATCTTACCGCTTGCTCTCTTCGGCCTCGGCGTGAGCGGGGCGTGGATCGCCAATTTGACGCAACTTGCCCCGTATCAGCCCTGTTTTATCGCGGCGACGATGGTCTTCCTCGGCTACGGGTACTGGCTGGTCTATAGATCTTCCAAGGTTGCTTGCGCTGATGGCGAGGCTTGTGCGCGCCCGCTGCCAAATCGGCTTGTCAAGAGCGGGCTCATCGTCGCAACGGTCATTGTCGTTGCCGCGCTCAGTTTCGACTTCGTAGCGCCGCTCTTGCTCGGCTCATGAACGGAGAAAGACCAATGCCCAAGCTTCTTGCCTGTGCAGTCGTTGCCGGCGGCGTCGTTGCCACGTCGGCTGCATTTGCGGCGGAGAAAACGATCATCTTGGCAGTGAAGAATATGTACTGTGCGGACTGCCCGTTCGTCATCAAAAGGAGCCTGGAAGCGGTGCCAGGAGTTGCCAAGGTGGCGGTGTCGTACAAGGACAAATCGGCCATCGTGACTTATGACGACAGCAAGGGGAATGTGAATGAACTAACGGCAGCGACGACAAAGGCGGGCTATCCTTCTGCGCCCAGGAGCTGAGGACGGTGGTTTTCGAGTCTGTCATCACGTGCCCACACTGTGCCACGGCAAGATCAGAGACCATGCCTACGGACGCCTGCCGTTTCTTTTATGAATGCACTGGCTGTGGTGCGAGGCTACGGCCGAAAGAGGGCGATTGCTGCGTGTTCTGTTCCTACGGCTCTGTGCCCTGCCCGCCGGTGCAGCGCGAGCGTGCTGGCGGATTTGCCCAATGAAGGGCTTGCCGTGGGGCGTGCAAGGAATAGGGCGTCAATGCGCGGTTGCGGCGAGCTGAGCGTCGTAGCCGCGTCGCTTGCGCTGATTGTGAAGCCACGGGTTGCTGAGTTTGCCGCGAAGAAAATGCCTCGTCGCCTTGAGCGCGACCGGGCCGACATTCGCGAGGAACAGCTTTTCGTGATCGCGCGAGAGCATCTCGATTGCTTGTTTCAACGAGAGCCACTTCACAGCCTTGATGTCGTCCATCGGCTCGCGCACAGGACCAGCGCTGGCTTGCATGTGCCAGAACTGTACGATCTTGATCCGGCCGTCTACGGAATAGAGCATCGAGCCGAGAAAGCCGTGGACGGAAACTTTATGTCCGGTTTCTTCCAGCACCTCCCGTTTGGCGCCAACAAGCGCAGGCTCGCCCGGATAGAGTTTCCCCTTTGGCAGTACCCACGACTTGTCCCTCCGCAATCGCACGATTGCGATGCGCGGTCTCGAGCCTTCCCGTAAGACAATTCCGCCCGCGGCCAGAATCGGCCGGGCGGTCTCTGTTGGATCGCTCATGTCAATGCTGAGCCGGAGGCCTCCGAATCGCGGTGAACCATCGCGGCGCTTTCCTCGATCGGGGAGCGCTGCGCATGCTTGCTTGGGTATACTTAACTTGAGGTTAACCTGCGGCCCCAGTGGGACGCAGCGCCTACGGCGGTTAAGCCGAAGTCGTGGCGCTGCCCGCTGTCCAACGAAACTTTACCAGATACTTACGATGGCGCCGCTACCATTGACGATATGCGCCGTCTTAGTAGAGAGCCGGACACGGAATGTCCAGGGTGTGGGCGGCGGATGGCGCCGCTCGACCGTAAACCCATCGTCAGCACCGATTGCCTCGTCGACGTGACCTATGTCTGTGACTGGTGCGGCATGGAAGCAAAGCGCGCCGTGAGAGAGCAACCAAAAATGGCCGAGGCATCTCACGCCCGGCACGGCATGTGACGCGGTCTTCTCACCTAGTGCGGCTCGCTCAGGCAAATTTTTTTTGATAAGAGGCAAGCTCTCGCGCACCCGGCGTTCCGTACCCACCCGGGATTGTCAAATCCGCCCCGGCGCCGCCGTCAACGTGCTGGTGAAATCCGCTTTCGGTCTCTCTCGCAAAAGCGTTTCGCCCTTCACCATGTAGTGAACGGCTTCGGCGATGTTTGTCGCGTGATCGCCCATGCGCTCGAGATTCTTTGTACAAAACATCAAGTGAGCGCCAAACGACGTCGCAACCGACTTTTCCATCATTTCCACGAGAAGCTCCTGCGACAAGCTTGTGCAGAGCTGGTCAATCTCTTGATCCCGTGTCCAAACTTCGATCGCCTTGGCGACATCGCGGCGCGCAAAACTATCAAGGACATCCCGCAACTGCGTGAGCATGAGAGCGGCCATGTGGTCGACGCCGCTCATCAACATCCGTGGTCGTTCTTCATCATTGATGGCAATGATGCGCTTGCCGATATTTTTTGCGAGATCGCCTATGCGCTCGATCTCGTTTGCGATCCGCAAGATCCCGACAATCTGCCGAAGATCATCAGCGACCGGCTGACGCCGGGCAATGGTCTCAATTGCCCTTTCTTCGATATGGCGCTGCATGACATCGATCGTCGCATCGGCGGCAATGATTCGCTGTGCGCGCCCGCCGTCGCGCGTTGTCAGAGCCTCGATGGCCTCGGCAATTTGCCGCTCGGCCAAGCCTCCCATCTCCGCGATTGCCCGCGCGAGTTCCTGCAGGTCAGCGTCGAAGACTTTGGTGGTATGAGCCATTGCGCTGGGATCGATCCAAGCTGCGCCGCACGGCGCGACAGGCCCTTGTATGATGGTTCGATGTCCGTGCGATGACAATTCCGGTTGCTGATTTTGCTCCTCAGTACGCGGCACGGAGCGATGCAATACTAGGATCGATTTTGCCCGCTTGTGCGGCGACGGTCGACGATCACGCGAGTTATCCACCGGCTTGGAATTTTCACTGGACTCTTTCGGCGGCCTAAAATCGAATCAGTCAGGCAGGTGACACAGCAGACATACCGCCGGTGCCCAGCACGCCGCAGCGCCGTGCGTACATTCGCGCTTGGCGGTCGGGCTGATCCTCTACCGCGTTACCGAAGGGAGTCCGCCGTTGGCTGATATCTTCATTCAGTGCCCCCGGACTGGTGCGCCGATCTCGACCGGTCTTAAGAGCGAGTGGGTGCTGCTCAACAGCCTTCCTCGGGTACCTATTCCGGTCCTCTGCCCAGCCTGCGGTCAAATTCACAAATGGACGCCGCAGGATGCATGGACGGGTCCCGTACTACCATCGCCCCGTCCGCGACTGTCCAGCGGTTCTCGCGCTGCGTCGTAGAGTACTTCAAACCGGTAATAACGAGAAAAGGCGGAGCGCGCGTAATCGACCGTCCGGATAACTGAATCTAAAGCATTTCAAGCGATTGCTCGGACTCGCTCAAGGTCTCGAATCACCGCAAGCCGGCGTCACATACTAATGCTGTCTTCGCAGAAGCCTCGCGAAGCGCGCCAAAAATTGTCAATTGTTGTCCAAACCGACCCCTCTAGAAATCGCGAACGAAATGGGCGATCATCCAGATACCAATTTCAGCGTATTTTCCCATGCCGCCCGCGCGTGAGGTCGAGCTCAAGCTCGAAGTGCCCGCCGATAGTTTGAATCGGCTCGCCCGTAGCTCATTGCTGCAGGCGGCGCGGAAAAAGCCGTCCAAGCCCGCAACGCTCGTATCGATTTATTTCGACACCGATAAGTTGAAGCTCCGCAATAATGGGCTATCGCTACAAGTGCGGCGCGTTGGACACCGCCACGTTCAGACAATCAAGCACGAAAACGGCGCAAGCGCCTCGTTTGGCCGCAACGAATGGGAGCACCAAATCGCCGGCAGGCAGCCCGAACTTGACGTCACCAAGGACCCTGCGCTCAGACCCGTATTCAGCAAGGGCGTGCGGCGCGGCTTGAAGCCAATTTTCGAAACGCGCGTGCGGCGCAGGGTCTATCCGATCCGAAGTGGGGCCAGCGAAATCGAGCTCACGGTCGACAGAGGAAAGGTCGAAGCAGGTGGTCAGTCCGCGCCGCTTTGTGAGTTGGAACTGGGCCTCAAGCGGGGCGAAACCGCCGAGCTTTTCAAGCTTGCGCGCGTGCTGGCCGAGGAAGTGCCGGTTCAGCTTGCGGTCAAGAGCGAGGCCGAGCGCGGTTACGCGCTCGTCGCCGGCGAGGAGCCGCAGGCGGTCAAGGCGGCACCGGTCGCGCTTACGCCGGATTGGAGCCGGCAAGCCGCATTCAAGGCCATTGCCGGGGCGTGCCTGCGCCAGCTTGTCGCCAATAAACCAGCCACTTTGCGTGGCGACCCGGAGGGAGTGCACCAGATGCGGGTCGCGCTCCGCCGCTTGCGCGCGGCGATCTCGCTCTTCGCCGACATGCTGCTCGATCCGCAGACGGAGGAGATGAAGGCCCAGTTCAAATGGATCACGCAGGAACTGGGCCCAGCGCGCGAACTTCATGTCTTCATCAGTCGCGTTGTCAAACCGATCGCACACGGCAAACCCAACGGACCTGGAGTGGCCGTGCTTGCGAAAGACGTTCAGCAAAGACGCGAGGAAGCGTTTGCGCGTGCCTGCTCGGCCATCGAATCCGCTCGCTTCCGCCGTCTTGTCCTTGATACGGCGTGCTGGATCGAAGCTGGCGACTGGACGGGCAACCCCGACGATCTCACGCGCATGCTGCGAGAACAGCCGATTGTCGGCGCTGCCGCCGACGAGCTGCGGCGACGTTGGAGGAAGATCTTGAAAGCGGGCGCGCGGCTGAGCGAGCTCGACCCCGAGCGGCGGCATAGAATGCGCCTGCAAGCCAAGAAGCTCCGGTATGCCTCGGAATTTTTTGCCGGCGCCTTCCCGGGCAAGAAAGCTGCGCGGCGACGCAGGCGCTTCGTGGCCGGACTGGAGAAACTGCAGGACGCCCTCGGTGAGTTGAACGACATCGCAGTCCATGCGGGGTTGACCGAACGGCTCGTCGATGGGTCCGACGTTCGCGACAAACAGCGCGAAGGCCGCGCAAAAAAGGCATTTGCCGCGGGTCGCCTTTCTGGCCACGAGGAAGCGCGCATCGCGTCTGTGCTCAAAGATTCGGAGCGTGCCTACCGCGGCTTCACGAAGGCGAAGCCATTCTGGTCTTGATTTGGCTGCCCAGCCCAATCACGGACTTTTTGTCTATCGTTTTTGACGCACGCTGAAAACGTTTGGCTCCTTGTCGCGCGCAACCAGGAGGCATTCATGCGGATCGCCATCATTGGCGCTGGATCGGTCGGCGCCACGCTAGGGCAAGCCTGGATCAAGCATAGCGAGGATGTGATCTGGGGGCTGCGCAATCCCGCCGATCCAAAATACGCGGCGTTACCCAAGCAGCGCATCAAAACGCCGGCGGAAGCGGTCAAAGACGCCGAGGTCGTGGTGATCGCGACGCCCTGGTCCGCGACCGAGGCGGCGATCAAGAGTCTTGGCAGCCTCGCGGGCAAGATCATGATCGACTGCACGAATCCGCTGGGCATGGGGAGTGACGGCTTGCAACTTGTCCTCGGCTTCAACACCTCTGCCGGCGAGCAGGTCGCGAGCTGGGCGCCGGGCGCATCTGTCTTCAAGACGCTCAACACGACGGGTGCCGGCAATATGGCCAAGGCCGCCGAGTATCCAGTCAAGCCGGTCATGCTGGTTGCCGGCGACGATACCGGCAAGAAGCCGAAGGTCATGGAGCTCGTTGGCAAGCTCGGCTTCGAAGCAGTCGATTCCGGACCGTTGAAGAATGCGCGGCTGCTGGAGCCGTTCGCGATGGTCTGGATCGATCAAGCGATGAAGCGCGGCCGCGGGCGGGATTTTGCGTTCGCGCTGGTGAAGATGAGGTGACCCGTTCCGACCGTCGTGTGCGCTGGCATTCGATCTGTGTTTAGCGCGGCGGCTGTGGGTTGTGGGCCGGATCGGTATCGTATCTGAACATTTGCGCGACGATGGGACCTCCGACCAACGGTTTCAGCTCGGCCTCCAGCGCATCGGCTTCATCCTTCTCGTAAACTTCCTCGCCGCCGACATAAAGCGCAAAGGACTTGGTATATTTTGTCTTCTTGGCAGGATCCTCGATCGTTTTTTTCGTCCATTCATAAAGCGGGAAATTATCGATGCCGTTAGCCTCGGCCGCGGTGACATAATCCGCGAAAGCATCGAACTGGCATTTCAAGACGGCGTCATGTCGGCTCAGTATGTCCGCCAGCGCGGATATCGAAGCGTCTGCCGGATCGTTCCGCGCGACTTCCGCGAATTCGTCTCGCAGCGTCAACCGCAACTGGAATTTCAGATCATCGCTCACGGCTTATGCCCGTCCGCTCCACATTGGCCCCCCTTAGCTGAAGGACCGTAGCATCTTCTCCTTGCCGATCCACGGCCTCCACTCACAGACGCCGGCCAAAGCAGTAGTTCAAGTTGCGACGCGACAGGATAAGCGATTGGCAGGCGTCCCTGTTTCGGGCTTAAATGAAAAAGATAGCCTTTAGGGAGAAGGGCCATGAGACGACATTCTGCCACGCTCTGCATCGGCGTGCTGGCAAGCTTTGCCCTGTTCGCTGGCGCGAAAGAGGGCTTCGCGCAAGACAAAGTGATCAAGATCGGTGGCCTGTTTGCGATGTCAGGGCCGGGTTCGTACTTCGGAGTACAGGACAAGCAGGGCATTGAGCTTGCGATCGAGCAGCTCAACAAGGCTGGGGTCAACGGCTACAGGCTCGAGGTTCAATACGAGGATTCGGCGTGCAGCCCGCTGCCGGCAACCCAAGCGGCCAAGCGGCTGCTCGAACAGTACAAGCCGCATGTTGTGCTGGGCGAAGAGTGCTCGGACGCGACGCTTGCAATCATGCCGGTCATGGAGCAGGCGAAAGTCCCGCTGCTCAACGCGGGCTCGTCCTCGATCAAAATCACCGATCCTGGCAATCCATGGACGTTTCGCATCATGCCCAACGAGGTGATGCAGGGCGTCGACATCGCCACCAATGCTTATAAGCGCCTCAACGCCCGCACGGCGGTGCTGCTCTATGAGAACACCAATGCCGGTATCGGCAACGCCAAGGTCTTCGGCGACACATTCAAGTCGCTCGGCGGGCAGATTCTCGCCGATATCGGCTTCGGCCGCGACGTGAACGACTTCACCGCGATCGCAACGCGCATCGCCGGTCTTGGCAAGGTGGACGTGATTCCAACCTACACGCTCGAGGGCCAGGGGCTGCGCATCACCCAAGCACTCGCCCAGGCCGGCGTCACGAAGGGTGGCGGCGGGCAGTCGATCCAGCTCGGCACGATCTGGCTGCCGTTCGGTTTTGAGCAGAAGGCGGGCAAGGCGGCGCTTGGCTATATCCGCATCGTGCAATTCGATCCCTCCGACAAGCGCGAGCTCGTAGGGAACTTCATTCGCTCCTTCAAAGCCAAATACAATCAGGAGCCGACGCACATCAACGCGCATGCGTTCGACCAGATTCTGGTTATCGCCGACGTCATTCGCCGCGGCGGCAAGGACTCGCAGTCGATCCGCGATACCATGGCCGCGACGAAGGACTTTCCAGGCGTGACCGGCAGTGTCGAATTCGACAATAGCAACCAAAACGTCAAGATGGATACGATCCATTACATGGAGACCCTGCCGGATCTGTCATGGAAGGCACTCGGCTGGAACTAAGCGGTCATGCTGTTCATCTGCGGCCATCCCGCCTCGTTCTCTCGCGTGTCACTTAGTCAATGTTTTGGGGCTAACTGGCGCTCACGCCTAACTCTCCGTACCAGCCTGTTCTATCGTGTACCGCCTAATTGGGTAGCAAAAATGGTAGCAGGAAAACGTGCGATGCCACGTTGGAGGCCGATGACGCCAGAGGGAGAGGCCGCTTGGTATCGCCGTCAGGACGAGGGCGTCGCAAAGTACGGGATGACGTTCACGCGCCCGCGCTTGCAGGGGGGCCGGTCGGCCCACCCGTCACTCGGACACGTTACATCGACGGCCCAGGATTGCTGCGCCTTACTACCCGTATTCTTTGAGGCCTCCGTCGATGATCTCGTCGATAAAGGTGGCCGACCAGACCATTCCGACGGAATAGACGCCCATGAATTTGTTGGCCGCGCCGGCTGCTACGGTGACCTCACCCGGGCTCACGTGTGTGCCGTAGGTTCTGAGGATCACCGGTGAACCAGACATCCCTGGCCGGGAGGCTGTGTCAACGAGAAGGTAGTTTTCCACGTGGGGAACAAGGTCCGGCTCTGAGGCGATGCTGCCTCTCTTCCAGACGGGAAGGCCGGCCTTGCC
Organism: Xanthobacteraceae bacterium; assembly: GCA_035263865.1. Lineage (GTDB taxonomy): Bacteria > Pseudomonadota > Alphaproteobacteria > Rhizobiales > Xanthobacteraceae > VAZQ01. Next base: position 1,181 of record DATFQX010000108.1, on the reverse strand, counting down.
AGGGCCGAAGGGGTACCCCAACACGAAGACATCCATGCCGATCCCAACCAGTAGGTCTGGGGAGCCCATTTTGTTTATGGAATAGAAGTGTATCGATGAGACAAAGTCGCCCGTGAGCGGAATTGCAACAACGTCGATTTTTCTTTTGTGTGTTGGGTGGACCAGCCAAGCTACTTCATCTGAATCCTGACGGATGCGAATACGGACCAAGTGCTTGTCGCCGATGTTCTTCCCTTTTGTGTTGAAGAATCCATCCAGCATATTCGGCTCAGCCGCCTTGTTCGAGAGATGCTTGTCAGTATTTGGGTCACGGTCTGAGACGTTGTGCCAGTTGGTGATGAGATAGTGCTCATTCTCACGCTCCCAAGTGAATGCGGTCCCCTTGGATATCGGCTGCCCATTGAGATGAAGACCGATGGGAACGGTCGTGAGCGAAAATTCGTCTATGGTGAGCCGCATCGTTGAAACAGACCGATTATGCCGAGGGGGGATGTTGCGATCGAGTACCGTTGGGCCATTGGCTTCCTAAGCTTGCGGTCGATCTGGTCGATCGCCGGCCAACCGTGATCAATTCCGGCTTCCCTTCGCCCCCAGCGCTGAGCTTGCATGGATCATCGCTTCCGCTTGGCCCTGGGCGGCACGAATTCGGGCCCGCGATAGTACGGGTTCGGACTGCAAAATCCGCGGTTGCCGGCGATCACCTCCTGAACGCACATTTCGTAGGTTGGCAGACTGCAATTGTAAGAAAAGAAATCGCCCTTAGTAGTGCCCGCGCACCACGGCATTTGAGTGGCTTGGCTGACGCGAAGGTCGAGCAACATTGCCACCGCTACGGTCACTACGATGAGCATTAATCGCATGGGTCGCCTCCAGCCAGGAATGTCATAAAGGTCATCGAGGAATTTCTCCGCCAGTTTATTGCGGCTTCCCTTCGGGCGTCCGGGTCCGCCGAGTTTCTTCGGCGGCCCCGGCGCTCGCATCGAAAGAGATGGCAGCCGCCTCCAACAATCGCGCCACTTGGACAGCGGACCAATTCCCACCGCGCAGCGCTGGAATTGTGGGATAAACTGAACTTTAACGGTCACGGTCGATCCTCGATTCCCAATGGAGCACTCGATGCGCGCCATGACGCGGACCATCGCTCTCGCCTTTGTCCTGCTCGGCCTGGCAAGTGCGCCCCT
>DATFQX010000107.1:0-2084 GCA_035263865.1 Xanthobacteraceae bacterium | reverse complement strand
TCAGTCCGGGGCCAGCATGGAGCCGGTATTCGCCGCGGCGAAGATAGCGCGCAAACGGGTCGCGTTGGCGGAAGGCGAAGACGATCGAGTGTTGCGGGCAGCTCAGGTGATCGTTGACGAAGGCCTCGCTATTCCGGTGCTTCTGGGTCGTACCGAGGTGGTCACGGAGCGCATGCACGCCTTGGGCTTGCGGCTCAAGCCGGGCTTCGATTGCGAAGTCGTGAGCTTTGAGAACGATGCCCGCTATGAGGACACCTGGCGTGAGTACTATGGGCTAGTGAGGCGCGCTGGCGTAACCCAGACTTTGGCCAAAGAAGCCATGCGCAACCGCTCGACCCTGATCGCCGCAATGCTGTTGCGGCGCGGCGACGTGGATTGCATGTTGTGCGGCACCTCTGGAGCCTTTTACGATCATCTCAATTACGTTTGCCAAGTGATCGGCTTGCGCCCAGGAGTGCGCACCTGGGGGACGATGAACATGCTCATCGTCGGAGGTCGGCCACTCTTCCTCTGCGACACGTATGTCAACCACGATCCGAGCTCGGAACAGCTTGCAGACCTGACGTTGCTTGCCGCTGAGGAGGTGCGGAGGTTCGGGCTCATCCCAAGTGTTGCCCTGCTATCGCATTCGAGCTTCGGCAGTGCCGATTCGCCGTCGTCACAGAAAATGCGCGACGCGCTCGCGCTCATTCAGGCGAGAGCGCCCGATCTCTCGGTCGAAGGAGAGATGCACGGCGATGCCGCGTTGTCGAAGCGGGTGCTCGACCGCGTCTTTCCTGACTCGGCCCTGACGGCTGAAGCCAATCTTTTGATGATGCCCAATCTGGATGCCGGCAACATCGCATATAACCTTTTGCGAGTGGCGGCTGGCGGCGGCATTACCGTCGGTCCCATTCTTCTCGGCACAGCAAAATCCGCGCACATCCTCACGCAAACGGCAACGGTGCGCGGTATTCTCAACATGACGGCTCTGGCAGTTGTCGATGCTGCACAAGCCGGCGCGCGCGAAAGGGTGAGGATCGCTGCCGAGTGACGGGACGGAGCCTGAAAATGGCTAGCGAGAGCTCCGATCTTCACCGAATCATTGTGGTCGGCGGCGGCGCCGGCGGACTCGAGCTTGTGACCAAGCTGGGGGACAAGCTCGGCCGGCGCAAGCTCGCCGATGTCACCCTGATCGACAAATCGCGCACGCATCTTTGGAAGCCCCTGCTGCACGAGGTCGCCGCCGGAAGTATGGATTTCGCAGTCCACGAAATCGACTTCCTGGCGCAGGCGCATTGGCATGGATTCCGCTATCGCATTGGCGAGATGATTGGCCTCGATCGGCAAAGACGCGAAGTCCAAGTGGCGGCCCACGTTGATGACGAGGGCCGCCAGGTCACGCCTATGCGCAGCTTTCGTTACGATACGCTCGTTATGGCAGTGGGCAGCGAGAGCAACGATTTCGGCACCCCCGGTGTGCGCGAGCATGCGGTAGCGTTGGACACGCCACTCCAAGCCACGCGCTTCCACCGCCGCCTGGTGAATGCCTATATCCGCGGCCATGCGCAGCCCGACGTCCTGCGCCCGGAGCAGCTGCAAGTCGCGATCATCGGGGCGGGCGCCACCGGCACCGAGCTGGCGGCGGAGCTGCATTACACGACGCGCCAACTCGTCGCCTATGGACTCGACCGGATCGATCCCGAGAAGGACATTAAGATTCATCTCATCGAGGCGGCCGACCGCATCCTTCCGGCATTACCAGAACGACTCTCGATTGCCGCGTTGAAGCTGTTGGAGAGCCTCAGTGTACACGTGCACGCCGCATCGAAGGTCGCCGAAGTAGGCGCTACCGGTGTGAAGCTTGCAAACGGCACTTTTCTGCCTGCCGAGCTGGTGGTCTGGGCGGCCGGTGTCAAGGCGCCGGATTTTCTGCGCAACCTTGATGGCCTTGAGACCAATCGCATCAACCAGCTGCTCGTGCTGCCGACCCTGCGGACGACCCACGACGAGAACATTTTCGCGCTCGGCGACTGTGCGGCCTGCCCCTGGCAGAATCGTCCCGAAGCATATGTTCCGCCCCGTGCCCAAGCTGCGCACCAGCA
>DATFQX010000106.1:0-26909 GCA_035263865.1 Xanthobacteraceae bacterium | reverse complement strand
TCGCCTTGACCCTCAAATTCAGATTTGATCCACCCCTTCAGGACGTAGATCATCTGGACATCCACGTCGTGGAAATGACGCTTCGACACGACCGCCGGATCACACGGCGGGATGAAGCGGATGACGTGCGCCTGCAGCAGGCCATTGGTGGCCTTGCTCATGCCGAGATCGCGGTACTTCGCGTAGCTCCGCAAGCCATCCGCCCGAAAGTCTTCCGCTCGGAAGTGACTGACATTGAATGTCTGCTTCCGCCGTGCCTTCGACTTCGCGCGCGTAGCAACCGCGTTCTTGCGCGACGTCTTTCTCGCTCGCGCCTGTAGCTTTGCCAGTGTCTTCGCCATGGTTAGGTTCCTACCGTATGCTCTGGTTACGCCTCTTTCTGTTCAGATTCCTGGTCGTCTGATCCCGTGACCCTACAACTTCGTGAGCGCGCCCACTGCTTGATTTCTTGGATGCTGCGGACTCCCGGCACTTCAACTCTGTTTTTGACGAGAGAGCCTCACGGCCAATCGGGTCTGATCTTGAAAATCTTGTTGCGACCGCGTTGCGACAGCGGGCCAACCATTGCGCCGTGCTGATGTAACATATTGAGAATAAAGGCATAAAAATATTAATTGACAGGGCTGATCCAGCCTTTGAGCACGTAGACCATCTGGAAATCGACGTCGTGGTAGTGGCGCTTCGAGACTTCTTCCGGCCGGCAGGGCGGCACGAAGCGGATCACGTGCGCCCGCACCATGCCGTTGGTGGCTTTGACGATGCCGAGGTCGCGGTATTTGGCGTAGCTACGCAATCCGCTCTCGAAATCGTCCTCGCGGTGATGGCTGACGACGAAGCGCTGCGGCGGCCGCGCCTTGGCGCGCATGCGCGCCCCGTTTCGCCGTTTGCGGGCAGGCGCCCGTTTTGTCGTGGTTCGCCGTGACGCGCGGCGCGCTGACGTCTTCGCCTTGGGTCTCGCCATGAGGTCCTCCCGGGTCACGCCATGTTAGCCCGCCTCGCGAGTGGAACAACAACGAAGGCTACCCTTTTCCTCGCGGCGGCAAGACGCTAAAGGACACCTTATATAGCCCGTTGACAACGGCGGTTTCGGAGCAAGGCATGCCGCGCACGCTCTACGATAAAATCTGGGAAGACCATTTGGTGGAGGAGCAGCCGGACGGCACGTGCCTCATCTACGTCGATCGCCATCTCGTGCACGAGGTGACGAGTCCGCAGGCGTTCGAAGGGCTGCGGCTCTCCGGCCGCAAGGTGCGCGCGCCGGAGAAGACGCTGTGCGTCGTCGACCACAACGTGCCGACGACCGACCGCAAATTGCCCAATCCCGATCCGGAAAGCGCGGCGCAGATCGCGTATCTCGCCGAAAACGCCAAACTGTTCGGGCTCGAATATTTTGACGAGTTCGACAAGCGCCAGGGCATCGTCCACATCATCGGCCCCGAGCAAGGCTTCACTCTCCCTGGCACTACGCTCGCTTGCGGCGATAGCCACACCGCAACCCACGGAGCCTTCGGCGCGCTCGCCTACGGCATCGGCACTTCGGAAGTCGAGCACGTGCTGGCGACGCAGACGCTGATCCTGACCAAATCGAAGAACATGCGCGCGGTGGTCGACGGCAAGCTGCCGCAGGGCGTCGCCGCCAAGGACATCATCCTCGCCATCATCGGCGAGATCGGCACCGCCGGCGCTACCGGACACGCGATCGAATATGCCGGAGAAGCGATCCGCTCGCTCTCAATGGAAGGCCGCATGACCGTGTGCAACATGTCGGTGGAGGCCGGGGCAAGGGCGGGTTTCATCGCCCCGGACGAAAAGGCCTTCACCTATCTCCAGGATCGGCCGCGCTCCCCGAAAGGCAAGCGCTGGGACGAGGCCGTGCGCTATTGGGAGACGCTGCACTCGGAGGAGGGCGCGCATTTCGACCGCGAGATCAGGCTCGATGCGGGAAAACTTCCGCCGCTCGTCACATGGGGCACGAGCCCCGAGCAGGTCGTCTCGGTGACCGGCCGCGTGCCGCGGCCGCAGGAGATCGCCGACGAGAATAAGCGCCGCGCCGCGGTGACGTCGCTCGCTTATATGGGACTCAAGGGCGGCGAGAAGATCACCGACATCGCGCTCGACCGGGTTTTCATCGGCTCCTGCACCAATGCGCGCATCGAGGATTTGCGGGTGGTCGCGCGCGTGGTTGACGGCAAGACGGTGAAGGAGAGCGTCAAGGCGATGATCGTGCCCGGCTCCGGCTTGGTGAAGGAGCAGGCCGAGGCAGAGGGGCTCGACAAGATCTTCGTCAAAGCCGGCTTCGAATGGCGCGAGCCGGGATGCTCGATGTGTCTTGCGATGAATCCCGACAAGCTTGCGCCGGGCGAACGCTGCGCCTCGACCTCGAACCGCAATTTCGAGGGCCGCCAAGGCTACAAGGGCCGCACCCACCTCGTATCGCCGGCAATGGCCGCGGCCGCCGCGATCGCCGGTCATTTCGTCGACGTGCGGGAGTGGAATTGAGCGCGCGCGTTACGGCCCGAGGTCGCGACCCGGCTCCCACCAGCAGCGCATCCTCGGCACGATGACCGTCCCGCTCAGGCGATTTTCTTGAGCGAGCCAGGAGGCGCATTGGCGCACGTGGCCGGGTCCTGGATACTCGTAGGTGTAAGGGACCGGATAGGTGGTGGGATACGTCCGGTAAGGATAAGCGGGAGTCACCCGGATGCGCGTGCGGGCGCGCGCGGGCCGCTGTTTCGACGGCGCCGAGACCTCCGGGGTCTGCGGCGTGTCAAACGGAAACTGCGCAAAGGACGCGGGCGCCGAGACCAGCACGGCCGCGCCGGCGATGATGATGACCACTGCGATCCGTCTCACTTTGCCCTCGCCCGTTGACGCGTCTACGCTCGCCCATCGCGGTGCGGCCGTCAACGCCCGCGCGTCGTCGACGCGAGGGAACGGGGCACTGCTTGGCCGGCTCCGCACGCTCGCCTAAAACGTTGAGCCATGGCTGATCCGAAATTGTCCGATCCGCTCGCCTGGCGTACGGTGAAGGCGCCCTCGCTCGAAGAAATCGAAGCGCTCGCCGACACGGCGTTTCGCCGGCTGCCGGAGAAATTCCGGTCGCTGTGCGAGGGCCTGGTGATCCGGGTCGAAGATTTCCCGGCCGAGGAGGTGTTGGACGAAATGGGCGCGGAGTCGGAATTCGATCTGCTCGGCCTGTTTCAGGGCGTCGGCCTGCCGTTTCGTTCCGAAAGCGCGTCCGGACAGATGCCCAATATGGTGTGGCTCTATCGCCGACCGATCCTCGATTACTGGGCCGAGCACGAGGAGGCACTGGGCGCAATTATCACCCACGTGCTGGTGCACGAAATCGGGCACCATTTCGGCCTCTCGGACGACGACATAGCGGCAATCGAGGCAAGCGTCACTTGAACGTGACAGCGGCGGCCACTTGACAAAATACCGTGGGCATCCTGAAACGGAAGCATTCAATACCGCTGAGCCAGGGGCCATGGAAAAATTCACCAAGCTGGAAGGCGTTGCGGCGCCGCTGCGGATGATCAACGTCGACACCGACATGATCATTCCCAAACAATATCTCAAGACGATCAAGCGCACCGGGCTGGGCCAGGGCCTGTTCGCCGAGAAGCGCTATCGCGACGACGGCAGCGAGAACCCGGACTTCGTCCTCAACAAGCCCGCTTATCGCAAGGCCAAGATTCTGGTCGCGGACGACAACTTCGGTTGCGGTTCCTCGCGCGAGCACGCGCCATGGGCGCTGATGGACTTCGGGATCCGGTGCGTGATCTCGACCTCGTTTGGCGACATTTTTTATAACAACTGTTTCAAGAACGGCGTACTGCCGATCAAGGTCACGCCGCAGGACTTGGAAAGACTGTTCGACGATGCCGAGCGCGGCGCGAACGCGACGCTCTCGATCGATCTTGAGAAGCAGGAGATAAGAGGCCCGGACGGCGGCGTCGTGAAATTCGACATCGATCCGCACCGCAAGCATTGCCTGCTGGAGGGTCTCGACGATATCGGGCTGACCATGGTCAAGCAGTACAAGATCGAACGCTTCGAGGAGCGCGCGAACGCCGCACGCCCGTGGGCGTGACGCTTAGGCGCCCAAGCTCGCATCGACCGTCCATTCCCGCGCAAGCGGGAATCCAGAGCCAAGGACTGGGTCGGCGCTTGCGCGGGGACGAACGGATGGCGACAAGTTCACTTGCGCCGTGGCTTATCCTCATGCCGCCTCGACGTGAGCGACTTGGTAAAGATACGGCTCCGCCTCGTTGACGAGTTCGCCGAAGCGCGGCCATTTCTTGCGAAACTCGGGTGAATGATGCGCGGCCGCAAGCTTGTTGCGGTCTCTCCACTGCACGTAGTTCACGAGATGGCTGCCGTCCTCGCTCTTGTGCAGGCTCACCGATACGAAGCCGGGTTGCATCGCCATGAAGCGGGCGCGCTCGGCCATGAGCTGCAGCACCTCGGCTTGGTGCTGCGGCGGCACTTTGACCGTGGTGATCTGGGTCACGACGTCGTTGTTCTCGCGGATTTCGGGCATGTGCGTTCTCCTGCTTGTGCGGGAGACAACGCGCGTGCCGGGATGAAGTTTCCGCTTCCTAGACGCGGTCGGCCTCACGGCTGCGCGCCTCGACCGCCTGCGCGATGGCGACCGTGCGTCGCGCCATGTCGGCGTGGAGCCGCTCGACCATGCGGCCCTCGAGCCGCACGACGCCCCTGTTCCTGTTCTCCGGCAGGTCGAAGGCCGCGATGATCTTTTTCGCTTGCGCGACCTCTTCCGCGCTCGGCGAGAAGACCGCGTTGCACGCGGCGATCTGGTTGGGATGGATGAGTGTCTTTCCATCGAAACCCATTTCTCGCGCGTCGTTGCACTCCCGCGCGAAGCCGTCCGCGTTGGCGAGGTCGTTGTAGACGCCGTCGAGGATGTCGAGGCCGAAGGCGCGCGCCGCCGCCACGCAGTTCATCAGCCAGGGCAACATCGCCGCGCGTCCCGGCTTGATCGCCGCACGCGTGTCCTTTGCGAGATCGTTGGTGCCCATAACGAAAGCCGAGAGCCTCGTTTCCACGTCCGCTGCGGCGGCCGCGATGTCGCGCGCGTTGAGCATGGCGAGCGGAGTTTCCATCATCGCCCAGACGCGGATCTTCTGGTCGGCGCTGATATCGACGAGCCGCTCGGCCAGGTCTCCCAGGTGAGTGGGGTTGGACACCTTCGGCAGTAGCACCGCGTGGGGTTTGGCCTTGGCGACGGCGTTGAGATCGTCCAGCCACCATTGCGTGTCGAGAGCGTTGATGCGCACGACGACCTCGCGGGCGCCGAAGCCGCCAGCAGCGACGGCATCCGACACCTGCGTGCGGGCGGCGGCTTTACCCTCGGGTGCAACCGAATCCTCGAGGTCGAGGATGACGGCATCGACCGGCAAGGTGCGCGCCTTCTCGATGGCGCGGGCATTGGAGCCCGGCATATAGAGCACGCTCCGGCGCGGACGGACGATCAACTTGAGGCCCCGCTCTAATCTACTCTAACCTAGCGAGCCAATGTCCGTATTGCCACATTCTCGAACGATGAGCGAAGTCTCAGGCGGCATGTGGCTTGCCGGCATCGACGGCTGTAATGGCGGATGGGTTGTCGCCATGGCAGATGCGCAATTCGCCAACATCTCACTCCGCCAGATCAAATCATTTGCCGAGTTGTTTGCAGACGGGGAAGGACCCAACATTGCCGCGGTCGACATGCCGATCGGCTTGCCCGAGCAGACAGGGCCGAAGGGCAGAACCCCGGAGCGGTTGGTGCGCCCGCTGCTCGGCGCGCGCCAGTCGAGCGTCTTTTCAATCCCCTCACGCTGCGCCGTCTATGCCGGCGCCGATCCAAATGAATCGGACGAGCGCAAACGCTTTCTTCGTGCCTGCGAGCTTGCCCGCGCGACTTCAGCGCAGGGGAGGGCTGTAGCCAAGCAGGGGTTTCACATCTTTCGGAAGATCGTGGATGTTGACACGTTCCTGCAGCAACGCCGTGACGTGCGGGCCCGAGCCTTCGAGGTGCACCCGGAGGTCGCGTTTTGGCGAATGAACGGTTCAACGCCGGTTCCGGAGCCGAAGAAGATAAAGGGAAAGCTCAATCAAAGCGGCATTGAGCTGCGTACTCGGCTGCTCGTTGGCGCCGGCGTCCCGGCGAATTTCATCGATATTGCCTTGCCGAAGCCGGTTGGACGAGACGACTGGGTCGACGCACTCGCGGCATTGGTGGTTGCGCGGCGGTTGGCCCGTGGCGACGCAATCTCATTTCCTTCGCCTCCGGAGATCGACCGGCTCGGCATTCCGATTGCGATCTGGGCCTAGCAGCAGCTATTGGCCAGCCTGGTGACCGGGAGATCGCCGACGGCTGTTTCGGCTACGCGGCCCTGCGCTTGGCTTCGATCAGCTTGCGGTTGATGAGGCACTCGGCGATCTGAATCGCGTTGAGGGCTGCGCCCTTGCGCAGATTGTCTGACACGCACCACAACGCAAGGCCATTCTCAACCGTCGGGTCCTCGCGGATGCGGCTGACAAAGGTTGCGTCCTCGCCCGCCGCCTCGTACGGAGTGGCGTAGCCGCCGGCTTCCCGCTTGTCGATAACGATCACGCCCGGCGCGTCGCGCAGAATTTCGCGTGCTTCGTCCGCCGTGATCGGCTGTTCGAATTCGATGTTCACCGCTTCCGAGTGACCCACGAAGACCGGCACGCGCACGCAAGTCGCGACGACTTTGATCTTAGGGTCGAGGACCTTCTTCGTCTCGGCCACCATCTTCCACTCTTCCTTGGTGGACCCATCGTCCATGAAGACATCGATATGTGGAATCACGTTGAAGGCCATGCGCTTGGGAAACTTCTTCGGCGTGATCTCGTCGAGCGTGTAGATCGACTTGGTCTGTGCGAACAATTCGTCCATCGCCTCCTTGCCGGCACCCGAGACCGATTGATACGTCGCCACCACCACACGGGTGATCTTTGCCTTCTCGTGCAACGGCTTGAGCACGACAACGAGCTGCGCGGTCGAGCAGTTCGGGTTGGCGATGAGGCCCTTCTTGCGGAAACCGCCAACCGCGTCGGCGTTGACCTCGGGCACGATCAGCGGGACGTCCGGGTCGCAGCGCCAGCACGAGGAATTGTCGATCACGACAGCACCGGCCGCTGCGATTTTCGGCGACCATTCCTTGGATACCGCCGCGCCCGCTGACATCAAGCAAATGTCGATATCTGAGAAATCGTGATGCTCGAGCGCCCTGGCCTTGAGCGTCTTGTCCCCGAAGCTAACCTCGCTGCCCTGGCTGCGGCGGGAGGCGAGCGCGACCACCTCGTCGGCGGGAAATGATCGCTCGGCGAGGATGGAAAGCATTTCGCGGCCCACATTACCGGTGGCCCCGACGACCGCGACCCTGTAGCCCATTGTCAACTCCGAAAATTCATCGCCGGGCGCAAGGCCGCGGCGGCAAGGCTTCTAGGCGAGAATATAGGCGCTGACAACGCCGATTCGATGGCGAAGGCGTTTGGGAGCGACGGCGGGCCTCAGCTACCGTAGTTCTGCTTGAGGTAATCCGCGATGACCTTGGCATCGGCGTCGGTGATCGGAGCCCCGAATGCCTTGATCATCTTCGTGACCTCGGCGTCCCACAAGGCCGCATTGGGAAATGGCGAGTTCATCACGATGTAATCGAGGCTGTGGCACCCGGAGCAGTTGGCTTCGACCGTGGCGAGGCCAGCCGCCTTTTTCAGCTGTACCGGTTTCTCCTGGGCAGTGGCCACAAGTGGGACGGCACAAGCGGCTATCAGGATGATCCAAGCGCGCATGGCGAGCTCCCTCAAGTGACGTTGAAAGTGACGCTGTGCACGACGTTGTGGTGATAGCCGGCCGGATTGTGGATCAGTTCGCTCGTCTGCGTTTGGCCGATCTTGTTGGTGGCACGCGCCATCACTGTTTGCTTGCCGCGTGCTTTGGGCGAAAGCGTGTAGCTGAAGGTGCGGAAAGCGAAGCGGCCGAGATCCTCACCCAGCGTCGCCGCGACCCAGGTCTTGCCGCCATCGCTCGATACCTCGACCGTACTGATACCGTAACCGCCGTCCCACGCGATGCCGCCGACCTTGATCGGTCCCATCCGCACGTTCGCGCCATCCGTGGGATCGGTGATCAACGAGTTCACCACGATCTCGGTGATGGGCGTGTTGGTGGCCGTTTCCTGGGAGGTGAACCGCGCGACCAGCGGAAACCTGCCGAGCGGGATGCGATAGGCTGGGTTCATCCAGAATCCGGTGTCCGGCTTGGTCACTGCCTTGATCGATGTGAGGTGCTTCATCCAATAAGTGCCGGTCCAGCCCGGCAAGATGAGACGCGCGGGAAAGCCGTGGAGGTGCGGCAGCGGTGCGCCGTTCATTTCATAGGCGATGAGTGTCGTCTCCTCGATCGCCTTCCACGTTGGGATGCTCTTGATGAAGTCAGGGGTTTTGTCGGTAACGGCGGAATCGGCGCCGTCGAAGACAATTTCGATCGCCTCTTTCTTCAGGCCGACCTTGTCGAGCAGGTCTTTCAGCCGCGCGCCTTTCCAGTGCGCACAACCCATGGCCCCATAGCTCCATTCGACGCCCGGAACGTGCGGCTGAAACAATCCGCGCCGATTGCCCGAGCACAGGTTGACCGCGACCAGTTCGGCGCTCGGCAAGCGTTTGAGATCGTCGAGCGTGAACGCCGCCTCGCCGTTGGCGCCTTCGCCGCCGACGGCGAGCTTCCAGGTGCTGACATCGACCTCCGGAATAAGGGAGAGGTGATAGCGGACGAAAAACGCGTCAGTCGGAGTGATGGCGGTGCGAAAATATTCGATCGGAGTCTCGTAATTGGGAGGCCGATAGCTGAGCTTGATCAGGGGCTTCTTGCCGGGCAGCGCATCGAGAATCGCGCTGCTGCGCGCCCCTTCCGGCAGCGCGGCCGGCAGGTTGATCGAGGCCGCCGCCGCCGTGCGCGACGCAAGGCCCGAGCCGCCGAGCGCCAATCCGGCGCCCGCGGTCACGAGATGCCGGCGTGTCAGCATGGCGTCCTCCCCTTCTGGTGTTCTTCGTAAGCGGCTGGACTACCGCAGTAATTGTGTGCCGCCGGCGGAGCCTATGCGACTTTCCCGGCTGATCGATAGAGGGATTTTTGACACACCCGGCGACGGAAAGGGCGAGCCCCGCTCCAGCCGCTGTTACGGAAGTCGAAACAAAGCTAGGGTAGCGTTTCGACGGAATCGGACGAGGCCGCCATGGACGTCAAAATTCGTACGGCTGGGCTCTGCCTGGCAATCATTGCGCTAGCGATTGCCGTGCCGCCAGTCGAGGCAGCGCCCAAGAAAAAGCCAGTCGTCTACACCACGCAGCCCGATCCTCCGATCAATCGTCCGCGCGCGCGCGTCACGGTTGCGCCGCGTTCGTTCCTCGACGCCGGGACCGAAGTTCTGCCGGGCGACCGCAAATTCACCGATTACGCCTTCCCTGTGGGCACATATTCGACGCCTTTGAGCGTCGTGCAAAACACGGGCGGACGCGTGGGCTGGCATCGCTCGCCCCTGCCCGGCCCATTCGATCTTCCGGGCCGCAATAATCCGTTCGGGTGGTAACTCGCGCGCTCGCCGTCGCTTGCATTCATCGCGCAGGAGAGTCACTCCGCCGTGATGTTTGCCGCACGCGCGGTCTCGGTCCAGTTCTTTAGATCGGCGGCAATCGTGCGCTGAAACTCGTCTGGCGTGCCGCCTGCCGGTGAGAGGCCTTGTTGGGCGAGTTTGCCAATCACATCGGGATCTCTTAGCGCGCTGTTGAGTTCCGCATTGATACGCTCAATGATGTGCTTCGGTGTCCCGCCTGTGGTCAGCAAACCGATCCACTGGATCGCTTCGAAGCCAGGAAAGCCTTGTTCCGCGACCGTGGGCAGATCGGGCAGCTGTGGATCGCGTTTGAGGCTTCCACTCGCGATCGGGCGCACCGCACCGGAGCGGATCTGCGGCAGTGAAATCAGCGTCGAGATTGCGGTGAATTGCGTATCGCCCGCAACCATCGCCATCATGGCGGGCGCGCCGCCACGATAGGGGATGTGCTGAAGCTTGATCCCCGCCTTCTGGCTGAGAAGTTCGACCACGAGATGGGTTTGCGTGGCCGCACCGGGCGAGGCGTAATTGAGCTGTCCGGGGTTGGCCTTGGCGAGCGCTACGAATTCCCCGAGCGAGTTCACCGGCACCTTTGAATTGACCAGGAACAACAGCGAATTCTTCGCCACCATGACAATCGGTGCGAGGTCGCGCTGCGGATCGTAGGGCAGCTTGGGGTGGGTCGCCGGGATAACGGCAAAACTCGAGGCCACCATCAGCAACGTGTGCCCATCCGGTGTTGCCTTTGCGGTGGCATCCGTTCCGACGATGCCGCTTGCGGCCGGCCGGTTGTCGACAATGAACGGCTGGCCCAGCGATCTCTCCAGATAAGGGGCGACCAGCCGCGCCACGACGTCGTTGAGACCGCCCGCGGCAAAGGGAACCATCAGGCGGACCGGGCGGTCGGGATAGGTTTGGGCATGAGCGCTGGTGATGAGCGCGATCGCAAACAGAGTGGCAACACCGAATTTGGGCCGGCACGCCTCATGCATTGTCCGAACTCCCGGCTACTCTCATTGACGAGCTTCAGTGCGCAAGCCGGATAGCGAGCTGGGGGCATCAGGCCGCAAGCTTTTTCATCTCCCCGAGGATGGCGTCGCCCATTTGCGACGTGGTCACGACGGTGGCGCCCTCCGACTTAATGTCGGCGGTACGCAGGCCTTGCGCGAGGGCGGCGGAAATCGCGGCGTCGATCTGGTCGGCCCCCTTGCCCATATTGAGCGAGTAGCGCAGCGCCATGCCGAAGGAGGCGAGCATCGCGATCGGATTGGCGATGCCCTTGCCGGCGATGTCGGGCGCGGATCCGTGTACGGGCTCGTACATCGCTTTGCGTTTTTTCGTTTTGGCGTCGATTTCGCCGAGCGATGCCGACGGCAGCATGCCCAGCGAGCCCGTGAGCATGGCGGCGATGTCGGACAGCATGTCCCCAAACAGATTATCGGTCACGATCACATCAAACTGCTTGGGCCAGCGCACCAGTTGCATGCCGCCGGCGTCGGCCAGTTGGTGCTCGAGCGTGACGTCCTTGAACTCGCGGGCGTGCAGCTCTTTGACCACCTCGTGCCAAAGTACGCCGGTCTTCATCACATTGCGCTTCTCCATCGAGGTGACCTTGTTGCGGCGCTTGCGCGCGAGCTCGAAAGCCACCCGCGCGATGCGCTCGATCTCATAGGTGTCGTAGACTTGGGTGTCGATCGCGCGTTTTTGGCCGTTGCCGAGATCCGTGATGGTCTTGGGCTCGCCGAAATAGACCCCGCCGGTCAACTCACGCAGGATAATGATGTCGAGCCCATCCACCACCTCGCGTTTGAGGCTCGAGGATTCGGCAAGTGCCGGGTAGCAGATGGCCGGGCGAATATTGGCGAACAAGCCGAGCTCCTTGCGCAGGCGCAAAAGGCCCGCCTCCGGCCGCACGTCGTACGGCACGCTATCCCATTGCGGTCCGCCGACGGCGCCAAAGATCACCGCGTCGGCTGCGTGGGCCTTGCGCATCGTCGTCTCGGTGATTGCAACCTTGTGCGCCTCGTAACAGGAACCGCCCACCAGATCTTCTTGGATCTCGAAATCGCCCAAGCCGCGCGCGTTCATGAGGGCAATGAGCTTTTTCACCTCGGCCATCACCTCGGGGCCGATGCCGTCGCCGGGGAGGAGAAGAAGCTTCACCATTGCGCGCTGCCTCGCTTAAATCCATGTCGATGCGGATTGCTAAAGCCCCCCGCACGGCTTGGCAAGACGAGGACCGATTTGCCAAGGTGAGTTCGCCAAGAGCAAAGCGCATGTCATCTGAGCGTCCAAAGGTCGTCATCGTGGGTGCGGGCTTCGGCGGGCTGGCAGCAGCGAAGGCGCTCGCCCGTGTTGCCGTCGACGTGATCGTGATCGATCGGCAAAACCACCACTGCTTTCAGCCGTTGCTGTATGAGGTGGCGACCGCCGCGCTCTCGCCGGCCGACGTGGCCTGGCCGATCAGACACATCCTGCGGAAGCAGGAGAATGCGACCGTGCTGATGGCGGAGGTTCGCAGCATCGACGTCGACACGCGGGTCGTTCACGCGGATTCGATCAGCGTTTCCTACGACTATCTCGTGCTGGCAACTGGCGCAACCCATTCGTATTTCGGGCATGACGAATGGGCCGAGGTGGCTCCGGGCCTCAAGCGCATCGAGGACGCCACCCGTATTCGCCGGCGCATCCTCATCGCCTTTGAGCGGGCCGAGCTCGCAACCGACGACGCCAAGCGACGGCGCCTACTTACTTTCGCGATCGTCGGCGGCGGAGCAACCGGAGTCGAAATGGCCGGCGCTATATCCGAGGTCGCGCGGCAAAGCCTGGCGATGGATTTCCGCCGCATCGACCCCACTGCGGCGCGGATCGTACTGATCGAGGCCGGGCCGCGCATCATGCCGACGCTGCCGGAGAACCTGTCGGATTACGTGCGGCGCACGCTCGGCAACAAGGGCGTCGAGGTGATGACGTCGACGCGCGTCACGGCGTGCGACGCGCGCGGCGTTGAGCTTGAGCATGGGCGTCTGGATGCCGGCACCGTCATCTGGGCGGCAGGCGTCGTGGCCTCGCCCGCTGCTCTGTGGCTCAATGCCGCGCACGACCGCGCGGGACGGGTGCAAGTGAACCCCGATTTATCGGTTCCTGGCCATCCGAGCGTGTTCGTGGTCGGCGACACCGCGACGATTGCGGACCAGCCCGGCATCCCCGGCACGGCGCCGCCGGCCAAGCAGATGGGCGCCTACGTCGGCCGGCTTATCTCTGCAAGGGTCGCGGGCGGGACACCGCCGCCACCGTTCCGCTACCGCCATCTCGGCGATCTTGCGGCCATCGGGCGCAACGCGGCGGTGGTAAAGCTCGGTCGACTCGAGCTCACGGGCTTCCTCGGCTGGCTATTTTGGAGCTTGGTCCACATCTATTTCCTGATCGGGGTCAAGAATCGCTCGATGGTGGCGTTCACTTGGCTGTGGGATTACGTCACGTTTCAGCGCGGCGCCCGGCTCATCACCGAGGTTCCTCCGCAGGGCAGACCGTAATTTCCGGGCGATCAGAGGCCGCTGAACCAGTTATATCCCTGGTCCTCCCAATAACCGCCGAGATATTTGTCGGTGACCGCAATCTCCATCACGTGCTTTGGATTTTTGAAGCCGAGCTTGGTCGGCATGCGCACCTTGATGGGAAAGCCGTACTTGCGCGGCAGGATCTCGCCGTCGAACCTGAAGGTCATCTGTGTCTGCGGATGCAACGCGGTCGCCATGTCAATCGAGGTGGAATAGCCTTCGGCGCAGCGGAACCAGACGTATTTGGCACGCGTATCGGCGCCGACGCGCCTGAGGAATTCGCGTAGCGGCGTGCCGCTCCATTTGCCGATCGCGCTCCAACCTTCCACGCACACCAGTCGCGTGATTTGGGTCTCCTGCGACAGCGCGTAGAGCTCATCAAGGGTCCAGGATTTCGTGTTGTCGACCATGCCGCCGATTTCGAGCTTGTAATCTTGCCCGTCCACCTCTGGCGCCTCGTCCTCGGAATAATAGGCGTTGAACGGAAACGGACGTGTCACCGCGCTGTCGAGATATGTCGGGGCGAGCTTGTTGGGGTTGAACAGCCACGCCTGCACGCGATCATTGAAATAGGAAACCTTCATCAGCACGCGTTCCGCAGACGCGCCGTCGACAATGTCGCAGCCGGTCAGAAACGCGAGAGCCCCGAGACTCGCGCCGCCCCGCAGGAACAGGCGTCGCGTGGGATCGGGCATGAGTTTCGCCGCATCCCTAACAAGAAGGTCGGGATCGACGCCGGGTGGGCTCCTGCGAATGTTTGGCATGCTCGGTACTTCGTCTTTGGCTATCGGCCGATGATCACGGCGCGCAGCGACTTCGGAACGAGAAAGCTCATGATGATGTGAATGACGAGGAAGACGACGATTGCGGCCATGCCGAAAAAGTGCACGTAGCGGGCCGCCGAATAACCGCCGAACGCGGCGGCGAGTTCCTGCAATTGCACTGGCTTCCAGATGGCGAGACCTGACAGCACGATAACGACGCCGATTAAGATGACGCCGAGATAAAGCAGCTTTTGTACGCCGTTGTATCTCGAGAGATCATCATAAGAGAGTTTGCGGACGAGCGCGGCTTTGGCGTCGGCCAAGACCTCGTTGGGGCGGATCGGAACGAGCATGCGGCGGAAACGGCCGGTGGCAATGCCGAGTAGCACGTAGATCAGGCCGTTCACCGCCAGAACCCACATGGCCGCGAAGTGCCAAAGCAGCGCGCCTGCAAGCCAGCCGCCGAGTGTGATCGCCGGAGGGAAGGCAAACGGGAACAGCGGTGAGGCGTTGTAGATCTGCCAACCCGAGCCGATCATGACCGCCATGGCCAATGCGTTGACCCAATGAGTCACACGCACCCAAAGGGGATGGACGAGGGGCCGCGCCGGCTCGGAAGGACTCAGCGCCTCATGGGTGGCTTCGATCGCCATGGCCTCTCTTTTGCAATTGGGCGGTCTATAGCAAATTCTTATCGGCTCGTCGTTTCACGTTCCCGTGCCGCGGCGGGGGCTTGCGAACGAAGCGATATAAGGAGCGGGGGACATGCACATTTCGCATTTCCCCGGCAAAGGGTGTGGAGAGGCCTATGTCGAAGACCGGTGCCGGCAATTTCTTCGAAGACTTCCGCATCGGCCAAGTGATCAGGCACGCCACGCCTCGCACCATCACGGTGGGAGACGTGGCGCTCTACAATGGTCTCTTTGGTCCCCGCTTTGCGGTCCAGTCCTCCGACGTGTTTGCGCGCGCGATCGGCTACCCGTGCTCACCGGTCGATGACCTGCTCGTCTTTCACGTCGTGTTCGGCAAGACCGTACCGGACATTTCCCTCAACGCGGTCGCCAATCTCGGCTATGCCGCCTGCCGCGTACTTTCGCCGGTCTATCCTGGCGACACGCTGAGCGCCGAGTCCGAAGTGATTGGGCTCAAGGAAAACTCGAGCCGCAAGACCGGCATTGTGTTCGTGCGCTCGACCGGTTGCAAGCCGGATGGCACAAAGGTGCTCGAGTACGTGCGCTGGGTCATGGTGCGAAAGCGCGATGAAGCAGCGCCTGTTTCCGGCGATCACGTGCCGCGCCTGCCTGAAGCGGTGATGGCGAGCACCCTCGGCGATGCCTGCCCGCACATCAACGTCGCCGCCTACGACTTTACACTCGCCGGCAGCCCCTATCGCTTCCGTGATTACGCCGTCGGAGAAAAGATCGACCACATCGATGGCGTCACCGTCGAAGAAGCGGAACACCAGATTGCCACCCGTCTGTATCAAAACACTGCGCGCATCCATTTCGACCAATTTTCGGCGGCGCAAGGCAGGTTCGGCCGCCGCCTCATTTACGGGGGGCACGTGATCTCGCTCGCGCGCGCTCTCTCATTCAACGGGCTTGCCAATGCTTTCCACATCGCCGCCATCAACGGCGGCAGGCACGTATCGCCGCTGTTTGCCGGCTCGACCGTATTCGCCTGGTCTGAAGTCCTGAGCAAGGCCGAGGTGCCGGGTCGCGACGATGTTGGCGCGCTGCGGCTGCGCACGGTCGCAACTAAAGACCGTCATTGCAACGACTTCCCGCTCAAATCGGGCGAGGAGGACGATCCCGCAGTGCTGCTCGATCTCGATTATTGGGCGCTCATGCCCCGGTAGGGAAGGTACGCGCTGTGATCGGAGGTGCTGCTCACGAGCTCTTGCGCAAGTGCTCGACCAGCTGACGGGCATAGGGCGGCAGCTGGTCGAGACCGCGGATGCAGATCGTGAGTTCGCGCACGGCCCAAGCATCGGTTAGTGGCACCGGGACGATTGCCATCGTTCGCGCTACGCGCCGCGCGGTGGTCTCGGGCACAATGCCGATCCCGACGTTGCACTCGACGAGGCGGCACACCGCATCGAAGCTGCGCAATTGCACCCGCAGTCGCAACGGCTGTCCGATGTGAGCCGCTTTATCGGCGAGGAAGCGCTGCAGCGCGCTCGCCCGATCGAGACCGACGAAGTCGTGGTCAAGCACGTCCGCGAACGCGAGCTTGGAGCGCTTGGCGAGGGGATGGCTGCGCGCCACTACCAGCACGAACCGGTCCTTGCGAAACGGATAAGTCTCGAGCGCGCTCACGTCGACGGTGGCAGCGACGATGCCGAGGTCGGCGACTCCTTCGGCGATCAGACCCACGATTTCGTCGCTCAGGCGCTCCTCGAGGTCGACGCTGACGTTGGGATGCGCGGACAGAAACGAACTCAGCGCTTCCGGCAGGAATTCGGTGAGCGCATTGGTATTGGAGAGGACCCTGATCTGCCCCGCAAGTCCGCCAGCATAGACCCCGAGGTCCTCACGTAATCGCTCGGCCTGGCGCAGAATCGCGCGCGCATGTTGCAGGAGCGTGCGGCCGGCCTGGGTTGGGGTCACGCCTTGTCGGCCGCGCACCAGCAGCGCCGCCCCCAGCGCCTCCTCCATGTTCCGAATGCGCGTGCTGGCTGCGGCCAGCGCGAGATGTGCGCGCTCCGCACCGCCCGTGATGCTGCCCGCCTCGATCACGTGGCGGAACAGACTGAGATCGGTGAGGTCGAAGCGCACGGATGGCGTTCCTTCGGATTCAGCGAAGCAAACCTACGCGAAATACCTATTGTCCGCCAAGTCGCCGAGGGTCATATTCGCCATTGACGAAAGCTCAAGCGCCGAGCCGCGGTGCATTGCCGCGCGCCGCGACTTTGGTTACGAACGCAAGTGCGCGCGAGGACGGAGAAGAACAATGGCCGAAATCAAGGCACCCGCTGAGCGGCCGATCTCTCCCCATCTCTTCATCTACAAGCCGATGCTGACGACGATGATGTCCATCGCGCATCGCATAACCGGTGCCGCCCTCTATTTCGGCACGCTGCTAGTCGCGTGGTGGCTTATCGCTGCGGCGTCCAGCCCCAAGGCCTATGCCGGAATCGGCTCCTTTATGAACTCGTTGTTCGGCCGGCTCGTTCTGTTCGGCTACACCTGGGCGCTCATGCACCACATGTTGGGGGGCATCAGACATTTGATCTGGGATACCGGGCATGGCTTCGGTCCGCATGAGCGCGAATGGCTGGCGCTGGCGACCCTCCTTGGTTCGATCAGCCTGACCATTGTCATCTGGATCGTCGGCTATCTGTTCATTGGAGGGCCGCGCTGATGGCGTTCGGAGACATGAGCACACCGCTCAAGCACGTACGCGGCCTCGGGTCGGCTAAATCCGGCACTGGGCATTTCTGGCGCCAGCGCCTGACTGCGATCGCCAACGTGCCGCTCACTATCGCTTTCGTCCTCATCGTGGTTGCGCTGCTTGGCCGCAATCACGCCGCTGTGGTGCAGATCCTCGGCTCGCCGCTCATCGCCGTAATCATGCTGCTGTTCATTCTTTCGGTGACGACCCACATGCGCATCGGCATGCAGGTGATCATCGAAGATTACGTACACGATGAGGCCCGTAAGCTCATCCTGCTTATTGCGAACACCTTCTTCGCCATCGCGGTGGGGCTCGCCGGCGCCTTCGCCATCCTCACGCTCAGCTTCAAGGTGTGACCCGTGGCTAACAACAACGGCGGATCAGACGGGAAAGGACCGGCGATCAACGGCCGCGCCTACCCGATCGAGGATCACAATTACGACGTGGTCGTGGTCGGCGCCGGCGGCGCTGGCCTGCGTGCGGTGGTCGGCTGCAGCGAGGCGGGGCTCAAGACCGCCTGCATCACGAAGGTGTTTCCCACCCGCTCGCATACGGTCGCAGCGCAGGGCGGTATCGCCGCCGCGCTCGGCAATATGGGAGAGGACGACTGGCGCTGGCATATGTACGACACGGTCAAAGGTGCCGACTGGTTGGGTGATCAGGATGCCATCGAATACATGTGCCGCAGCGCGCCCGAGGCAGTGTACGAGCTGGAGCATTGGGGCCTGCCATTCTCGCGGCGCGGGGACGGCAAGATCTATCAACGTCCCTTCGGCGGCATGACGACGCACTACGGCAAAGGCACCGCGCAGCGTACCTGTGCCGCCGCCGACCGCACCGGTCATGCCATGCTGCACACCATGTATGGCCAGGCACTGCGTCACGCCGCCGAGTTCTTCATCGAATTCTTTGCCATCGATCTGATGATGGACGAAGAGGGCCGCTGCCGCGGGGTCGTCGCCATCAGGCTGGACGACGGCTCGATCCACCGCTTTGGCGCCCACATGACGATCCTCGCCACTGGCGGATATGGGCGCGCCTACTTCTCATGTACCTCGGCACACACCTGCACCGGCGATGGCAACGCCATGGTGCTGCGCGCCGGGTTACCCCTACAGGACATGGAATTCGTGCAATTTCATCCCACCGGCATTTACGGCGCGGGTTGCCTGATCACGGAAGGCGCGCGCGGGGAGGGCGCCTACCTCGTCAATTCCGAAGGCGAGCGCTTCATGGAACGCTATGCCCCCTCCGCCAAGGATCTCGCCTCGCGCGACGTCGTTTCGCGCGCAATGACCATCGAGATTCGCGAGGGGCGCGGCGTCGGCAAACTCAAGGACCACATCTATCTGCACCTTGACCATCTTGATCCAGAAATATTGCACGAGCGGCTGCCCGGCATTTCCGAATCCGCCCGCATTTTCGCCGGCGTCGACGTTACCACCGATCCGATCCCGATTGTTCCGACCGTGCATTACAACATGGGCGGCATCGCCACCAACTATCATGGCGAAGCCCTGACCAAGAAGAACGGCAATGACGAGTTCGCGGTGCCGGGTCTGATGGCGCTCGGGGAGGCGGCCTGCGTCTCGGTACATGGCGCCAATCGCCTGGGCTCAAATTCGCTGATCGATCTCGTGGTGTTCGGCCGGGCGGCGGCTTCGCGCTGCGCCGAAATTTTGCGGCCGGGGGAAAACTATCCCGATCTGCCGAAGGATTCTGCCGACGGCGCGCTGGCGCGGCTCGACAAATTCCGTCATGCCGCGGGCAAGACATCCACCGCGCAACTGCGCCTGAAGATGCAGAGGGTAATGCAGAGCAACTGTGCGGTGTTCCGCAGCGCCGAGGTTCTGGAAGAAGGCCACAGGCTCATCCACGAGGTCTACGGTGGCGTCGCCGACATCAAAGTCACGGACCGTTCGCTGATCTGGAACTCGGACCTGATCGAGACGCTCGAGTTCGACAACTTGATCGCGCAAGCGGTCGTCACCATGGACTCCGCGAAGAATCGCACGGAAAGCCGCGGAGCCCATGCCCGCGAGGACTTCCCCGAGCGTGACGACAAGAACTGGATGAAACACACGCTGGCTTGGCTGGATGCCAGCGGCAAGGTGCGAATTGATTACCGCCCGGTGCATGCCTACACGCTGACGAACGAGGCGGCATACATCGAGCCCAGGCCACGCGTGTATTAGAGGTCCAGGCGACGGTCAGATGGCTCAGTTTACGCTGCCTAAAAACTCCAAGGTCACTGACGGGAAAACGTGGGCGTATCCCAGCGGCGCGCAGGACGTGCGCGAATACCGGATCTACCGCTGGAATCCGGATGACGGCAAAAACCCGCGCATGGACACCTATTACGTCGACTGCGGTGATTGCGGGCCGATGGTCCTGGATGCGCTGATTTGGATCAAGAACAACATTGATCCGACGTTGACCTTCCGGCGCTCCTGCCGCGAAGGCGTGTGCGGCTCCTGCTCGATGAACATCGATGGCACGAATACGCTCGCCTGCACCAAGGCGACGGCGGATATCAAGGGCGCTGTGAAGATCTATCCGCTGCCGCACATGTCAGTGGTGAAGGATCTCGTACCCGACCTCACCAACTTCTATGCGCAGCATGCCGCGATCGAGCCGTGGCTGCAGACCACTTCGCCGACGCCACAGAAGGAGTGGAAACAGAGCCACGAAGATCGCCAGAAGCTCGATGGCCTCTATGAGTGCATCCTGTGCGCGTGCTGCTCGACCGCGTGCCCGAGCTATTGGTGGAACAGCGAGCGCTTCATGGGACCAGCCGCGCTGTTGCAGGCGCATCGTTGGCTCAAGGACAGCCGCGACGAAGCGACCGGACGACGCCTCGACAATCTCGAAGATCCGTTCCGCCTCTACCGCTGCCACACCATCATGAATTGCGCCAAAGCCTGCCCGAAGAGTCTCAATCCGGCCAAGGCGATCGCCGAGATCAGGCGTATGATGGTCGAGCGGCAAGTGTGATCCGCGATTGATGTGATCCGCCTGCACCTGGGCGGCCCAGCCGATATCTCGCGGCTGACATGGGCTCGGCTTGCGCAGTCGAGGCCGACGATGACAAATTGCCCGCCTATTGCTCCCAAACGCCGGAGGAGACGCCGTTATGGCACTGAGCGCAGACGTTCGCCGCGTGGTCACCACGATCGACACCAAGGACAAGGCCGTGGTGTTTTTCGACGGCCCCACCCCGCACAAGAAAGTGCGCCCGCAGACGCAGACCGTCTCGCGCTTACTGTGGGTGACGGATCAGACGCCGGCCGACCTCTCCGGCCGCGCTGACCGCGCCGCAATCGACATCGGCATCATGCCGCCACGCGGCGGCTCCGTGTTCCGTATCGTCGAATTCCCGCCGGAAACGGCGCAGACGCGAAACCTCGACCCCAGTACTATGCATCAAAGCCTCGGCGATGGTGCGCCCAAGCGCGGATTGCCGCCGCGGCATCCCGCCATGCATCGCACGCGCACCGTGGACTACGCTGTAGTGATGACCGGCGAGATCGACATGCTGCTCGACGACTCTGAGATTCATCTCAAGGCGGGCGATGTGCTGGTGCAACAGGGCACCAATCACGCCTGGGTCAATCGCGGGACCGAGCCCTGCCGTATCGCCTTCGTGCTCATCGACGCGAAGGAGCCTTGAGCGTCGGCGGCCCCGCGGCCCATAATCGCGGCTAGCGCCGCCGGCACCTAGCGGTCGGACATCGATGGAGCGGCTGCAATGCAACGCGCCCAGGCCGAACGTCATCCGCCGGCGCTGGCCTTGCGACCGTTATCAGCGGCGCTGGGCGCCGAGATCATCGGCATCGACCTGAGGCAAGAGATCGACGACGGTCTCTTCGCGCTTATCCGGGACGCCTGGCACCAGAACCTCGTCATTCTGCTGCGCGATCAGAAGCTGAGCGAGGAGGACCAGGTCCGGTTCGCGGCAAAATTCGGACCTCCCGCGCAGATCCACACCAAGCAGTTCGTGCGCAGCCATTCTGCGGTGATGCTGATCTCCAACATTCGTGAGGACGGCAAGCCGATCGGCGCCTTGCCCGATGGCGAGATGCATTTCCATACCGACCAGTGCCATCAGGCGCAGCCCGCGATGGCCTCGATGCTATACGCGCTCGAGGTGCCGAGCACGGGCGGCAACACGTTGTTCGCCAACGGCTACAAGGCATATGAGACCTTGCCTCCGGAGATCAAGCGGCGCATCGACGGGCGCAAAGCCCTCAATGCCTACGACTACGACACCGCAGCGACCAAGCGCGGCACGCGGCTCGCGCCGAGCGTGCCCTCTTACGCGCATCCGATGGTGCGTACGCATCCGGCGACCGGACGCAAGGCGCTTTACGTGAATCGGCTGATGACGGTGGGAATCGAGGGGCTGCCCGCGCAGGAGAGCGACGAATTGCTCGCGATCCTGTTCGAGCACCAGGAGCGGCGCGAATTCATCTACGAGCACATCTGGTGTGCCGGGGACCTCCTAATGTGGGACAATCGGTGCACGCTGCATGCGCGCACCGACTTCAGCCCGAACGAGCGACGGTTGATGCGGCGGGTGACTATCCTCGGCGAAAAGCCGGTATGACACTAGCCCGTCGATCCTTCTCACACGCCAGACGAGCCGGTGATCCAGTCATCAGTGGACCGGGGAGGATGCAAGGCTGATGCTGGTGCGCACGCGCGACGACAGGGGAGTAAACGTGATCGGCCGCAAGGACGACCCCGCCTTCCTTTATTTTCCTGCCAATTACCGCTGGTCCATGGGCCTGCTCATTTGTCTTGGCGCTGCGCCTTGGACAGGCATCGAAATCGACGAGGTGCATCGTGTCGGCCGTGCGCTCGAAGGTCGCATAGGCGACGACACCGCGTGGTTCGAAGAATGGACTCGCATGGGCGACAAGATCGCAGCCCGCGGGCGCGACGCAGAGGCGAAAGGCCATAAGCTCACCGCAGCGTCGTGCTTCATGCGCGCGACGCGCTACTACCAGACCGGTGAGCGCTTTATTCATCCCCGTGCGCAGCGCAGCATGTCGGTCTATGCGACCTCCGTGCAACTCTTCAAGGCCGCCGCCGCGATGGTACGCCGGCCGCGCATCGAACCGGTCGAGGTGCCGTACGAAGGCACGAGCCTGCCGGCGCTCCTTGTGCATCCCGAGCCCGCATCGGCCGGGTCGAGACCGGCGCCGTGCATGGTGTTCTTCGACGGCTTCGACGTCACCAAGGAGCTCCAATACGGCTACGGCATTCCCGATCTTGCTGCGCGCGGCATAGGCTGTCTCATCGTGGATGGCCCGGGAAACGGTGAGAGCGTGCGCTTTCGCAATCTGCCACTGATCGCGGAGACCGAGCGCTACGCCACCGCGGCTTACGAATATCTCAGCGGTCGCCGCGAGTTCGACGCCCGCCGTGTCGGTGTGATGGCGCTCAGTCTCGGTGGCTATTACGCGCCGCGAGCGGCCGCGCTCGAGCCGCGCTTTGCCTGCTGCGTCGCCTGGGGGGCGCAGTGGGACTATCACGCCATCTGGGCGAAGCGGCTCGAAGAGCTCGCCTCCGGCAAAGTGCTTTCGCTTTCAGTCCCGCCGGAACATCTGCAGTGGGTGCTCGGCGTCTCGAGCCAAGCGGCGGCGCTCAAGAAGCTCGAAGCTTTCCGGCTCGACGGGATCGTGCAGAAGATGCGGTGCCCGTTTCTGCTCCTGCATGGCGCGGGCGACGAACAGATTCCGCTCTCGCTCGCGGAGAAATGCTTCGCCGCTGTCGGCTCCCAGCACAAGACCTTCAAGGTCTTCAACCGCGACGAGGGCGGCTTCCATCATTGTCAGGTCGACAACGTCACGATCGGCGTGCATTACATGTGGGACTGGCTCGAAGACGTGCTCACGCCGGAGAGCTAACGCCACGCCTGCGTGGGAAGCCAAGAATCATGCCGCCGATCTATCTCACCGAAGCGGACGTCGGACGTCTTGTCACGGTCAAGGACGCAATGGCGGCGCTTGAAGCGCTGTTCGCGACGTGGGGTCAACCGTCGACCACCAATTTGCCGCGCCAACGCGCGCCGCTGCCGGGCGGTGCCTTCAACCTGATGGGCGCGTCCTACGGCGCCAAGGGCGTGCACGGGCTCAAAGCCTATGCCGGGGTGAAGGGGGCGCAGTATCACACGCTGCTCTATTCTTCGCTCGATGGCACCCTTAAGGCGGTGATCGAGGCCGATCTGTTCGGGCAGATGCGCACAGGCGCGGCGAGTGGGATTGCGACCAAACTCTTGGCCAACGCGCATGCGCGCACTCTCGGCGTCATTGGCACCGGCAAGCAATCGCGCATGCAAGTTGCCGCCGTCTGCGCGGTCAGGCCGATCAAGCGAATTAAGGTTTTCTCCCGCACCGCCGGGCACCGCGAGGCTTATGCGAATTCGCTGGAAAGCGAGCTCGGCCTCGAGGTGCTGCCGGCATCCTCGGCGCAGGCCTGCGTGGCCGAGGCCGACGTGGTGGTCACCATCACCAAGTCAGCCGAGCCGGTGTGCCGGGCGGAGTGGCTCGCCGAAGGCGCGCACGTCAACGTCGCCGGCGCCAATTCCCACGGCCGTCGCGAGGTCGACGCGGAAACCGTATTGCGCGCCGCGGTCAAGGCAACCGACCATGTCGCCCAAGCCAAAGAGGAAGCCGGCGAGTTTCGCCAGCTGGTAGCCGCCGGCAAGCTCGCCTGGTCCGCGATCTGCGAGCTCGGCGACCTCGTCACGGACAAGGCTGGCGGCCGCACATCGGCATCCGATCTGACATTGTTCAAGTCGCTCGGCATCGCGCTCGAAGATGTCGCCTTCGCCGAGCTCGTTCATCAGCGCGCGATCGCCGCAGGCGTGGGACGGCCGATCTAACCCGTGCCCATCTAACCCGCGATCGCCTGCCGCAAGATTTTTCGTGCGGGCTCTGTGCCGTCGAGCTGACGCAATGTGCGGCGTTTGATCTTCCAACCCTGCGCCGTGCGAATGAGCTCCCAGCGGTTCGCGGTCATGCGATGCACGCGAAAACCCCTGGAACGGCCGTGGTTCGGGACATCAATCGGGTCGCCTTGCGCCTGCGGCACGAGGATCTGCAAGTAGGACGTGACCACCGCCGTATCGCCGTCAATCACAACATGCGGCAGTGACGTGAAGTGCGCGAGCCCGCGCTCGATCGCGGCCTGGTGCTCGGCGCTGAGCACCTGGCTGGCGATGCTTTCGCGCCCGCTTGGGCTCGAGAGAATCTCGCCGCGGTCGAAAACCCCGTCTTCCACCCAGCTCGCCGCGATGTGGTCCTTTCCGCCGGTATCGGCGCTGGGCGGATGGCTGGCAATGATGTTGTAGATCTCGAGGCGGTCTTCGATAGCGCGGACTCGATCTTCCAGACTTTCGGAGCTTGTCATGACCTACTCCTAGCGCAGATAGGGCAGTACCTCGCCATCGGTATTCGCGTCGCCCATGTCATCGCCGCGGGATGACCTCGCCGATGGCGCCAGCATCGTGGGCGGAAAAGAACAGACGGCCATCGGGGATGGCGATGATGGCGCGCGCGCCACAACCCTCGACGGGAATCGCATACTCGCCGACCACTTTGCCATCCGGCGCCATGCGGCCGATCTTGTTGGAAAAGTTTTCGGTGAACCAGAGGTCGCCGTCCGGCGCCACGGTTACGCCGCGCAAAGAAGCGTCCGGAGTCTTCACGGGCCACTCGGTGATCCGCCCCTGCGCGTCGATGCGTCCTAGCGCATTGGCTTGGGTCTCGACGAACCAGATGTTGCCGTCTGGATGCACCGTCATGGCGCGGGGCTCGCTGTTCGGTGTCGGAATCTTGTATTCAGTCACATGACCGTCGATGCTGATCCGGCCGATCTGCCCAGCCTCGTACTCGCTGAACCACAACTGGCCGCCGCGCACCACCAACGAAAGCGGCCGGCAGCCTGGCGTCAGTCCTTGCGAAAATTCCGCCACCGCGCCGCCGGGCGTGATGCGGCCGACGCGGCTGACGTGGGCCTCGGAAAACCACACATTTCCATCCGGCCCCGCGACGATGCCGTCCGGCCCGGCGCTGTCCGTCGGCAGAGCAAACTCGGTGATCGCGCCAGACATGGTGATCCGCCCGATCCTGTTGCCGGCGTTTTCGCAAAACCACAACGCCCCATCGGCGGCAGACGTAATGCCGATCGGGCGGCTGTTCGGCGTCGGCGTTGAGAACTCGGTGAAAGCGCCGTTGCCGGGATTCAGTCTTCCGATCTTCGATGTTCCGCTCTCGCAGAACCAGAGGTGCTGGTCGGGCCCGAACACGATGATGTAAGGCTTGCTCTGCGGAGTCGGAATCGGATGCAATACAATATCGACGCCGCTCATCAAAAACCCATCCGTTGCAGAATAGAAGCGTCCCCCCGCGCACGGGCGGTCATATGGCTTCGCCCATCAGATTGAGATGCTGAACAGCCGCGCCGCATTGGCTCCCAAGATCGCATCCTGCTCGCTTTTGCCGATTCTCTTTGCGCGCTGCACATATTCGACCGGCTTCTTCTCGGCAAAGGGATAGTCGGAAGCGAGCATGACGTGACTTGAGGGCACCTTCGTCAGCAGAAACTCCAGCATGTCGGGATTGAACAGTACCGTGTCGTAGAAAAACCGCGGCAGGTAACTGCTGAAGTCGCCCTTGAGCTGCGGCGCGCGGCCGTAGCGATATTCGTTATCGTGCCGCCCGGTATAGAATGGAAGATATCCGCCGCCGTGCGCGACCAGGATCTTCAACTTGGGGAATTTATCCATCACGCCTTCGTAGATCAGCGATGACAGCGCGTAAGCTTCCTCCAAAGGCTGTCCCACCGTGATCATCAGCCGATTGCGGAGCATCCGCTTCTCGGTGCTGCCGGCGGGATGAATGAAGACCACGGCGCCGAGCTCCTCCGCCTTCGCCCAGAACCGTCGCAGGCGCGCATCGCCCAATTCGGTGCCATTGACATGCGATGAGATGATGACGCCGCGAAGATCGAGACGGCGTACGCAGCGCTCGAGTTCGGCCGCCGAGAGCGCGACATCGCGCAGCGGCAGCGAACCAAGCCCGATAAGCCGGTCCGGATGCTGCGCAACGAGTTCAGCGACGCGATCGTTGCTGTAACGATCCGTCTCGAGCGCCTCCTGCGGGTCGAGAGCATAGGTGCATTGCTGCATGATGCTCGGGCTGATGACCTGGAGGTCGACGCCGGTTGCATCCATCTCGGTCAGCCGCAGCGGGGTCTCCGTCATGCGCTTGAACAGCGGCTCCGGCACGCCGCCTGCTCCCGCCACGGCCCGCGCGTATTGCGAATGCGCATACGTGCGATTCATCGCCTCCGGCACGAGAACATGGGCATGCACGTCGATGACGATTGGCTTCGGAGTCGGACCCCTGGCTTCCTTTGCTGCGCGCCTTGCCGGCTTGTGTCGCCTGGAAGGGGCGCGCCGGTTGGATGTTGGTGAATGCCGTTTGCGCTGCCTGAGCAATGTCGGCATGAATCCTCCTTACTGCGGTGCG
>DATFQX010000105.1:0-4472 GCA_035263865.1 Xanthobacteraceae bacterium | reverse complement strand
GATCGGTCGCCGGCTTCGCCGCACATACGCCTGGATCTTTGTGATCCAAGCCGTTGCGTACTACGGCAAGCTCGTCATCCACCCGGCACCGCTGACCACCCTCGCCGACCTTTGGGAACGTGCCGCCATTGGTCCGATCCCAGGTGGACTGGTCGTTGTTGCGGGAGTGCTATTCCACGGCGCATGGGCGGTGCTCGCGCTCGTTACGTATCGCATCGAGATCGCCTCGCGACGCGAGCGGCGGAGCTTGATTGCGATGGGATAGTCGAAGGCGCCGTGCTGGACTGTTTTCACCCCCGCTCGCAACGCTGCCGTCGTCAGAAAGATGGTTTCGCCAAGCCGGGCCCTTGCAAGAACGGCTCAGCCGCCTGGTGTGCCGATCGAACTCTAATTAATCTTGATCCCGACCGTCTTGATGACGGCGCTCCATTTATCGACTTCCGATTTGAGGAGAGTTTGAAGCTCATCCGGCGAAGAGCCCACCACCATGTAGCCCGCTTGTTCCAGCTTGCTCTTGACCACGGGATCGGCGAGAGCCGCGATGGCATCGACACTCATTTTCTTGACGATTTCAGGCGGCGTCCTGGCCGGCACGAACAAGCCGTGCCACGACGATACCTCGTAACTTGGAACGCCAGCCTCAGCCATCGTGGGCAATTCCGGCGCCACCGGATCTCTTTTGGCGCCGGTAACCGCAAGTCCACGCAGCTGGCCCGACCGCATGTTTTCGAGCAGCGCGCCGCTACCGAAATAACAGTCCACGCGGCCGGGGATGAGGTCGTTGAGAGCAGGTGACGCGCCGCGATAGGGCACATGCGTCATCTCGATCCCAGCCATTTGCTTAAGCAGCTCGCCGGCCAAATGCGGCGTGCTGCCGGTGCCGGGGGATGCCAGTGTGAGCTTGCCCGGATGCGCCTTTGCGTAGGCCACGAACTCCATGACCGATTTGGTCGGTAACGAGTTCGGCACAAACATGAACAATGAAAACCGGGAAACGAGGGAGACCGCTGCAAAATCCGCAATCGGATCGTAGCTGAGCGAGCGGTAGAGACTGCGGTTGACTGCGAGGGATGCCGTGGCAAACAAGACCGTGTAGCCATCAGGATCGGATCGGGCGGCCATTTCATTGCCGATATTGGTGCCGGCACCTCCCCTGTTCTCGATGACGGCTTGCTGGCCCCAGATTTTCGAGAGCTGCTCGGTGACGACGCGGGCGACAATGTCTGTCGGTCCTCCCGCGGCAAACGGCACAATGAAGCGCACGACCCGATTGGGCCAATCCAGCGATTGCATCTGCACCAACGCGGCACGACCGCTAAGGTTGAGCGCGAAGGCGGATCCGGCGGACAGGGCAATCAGGCGGCGGCGCGTGAGCACGAGGAGCCCCTGGCTGCATTCATTCTATCCGAGCCGAGAACACTTGCGCACATCCTGAACGAAAAAAGGCCGCTCATAACAGAGCGGCCTCCATCGGCAGGCCGGATAGTGCCAAACCCTGCGTCCGCAGCGCACTCCTATCCGAGGTCGTATCTGCGAACGTGCCCTAGAGAATACCAGCGTTTGGAGATTGTTCGCTGTAGCGGCGGCGACACACAGACGGAAATTACACAGGCGATACTGCAGTGCAGCGCCAAAGAGCACCCATGCTCGCCTCGGCTTCCCAGTGACCGTGCTTGTCCGCGCCCGACGGGTGATCGAATAAGCTTAACCCATGCGTCGCTTTGTTGCGGTGCGTGAGTCCGCCTATGGCACTCAACTGCCGTGGCGATACTCGTCAAATATGTCCGCTGTTAAAGGTAAACCAGCCGTGCGATCGCGCTGCCGTGACTTCTCAGTTTGACCCATCTGCGACATCATCGCGCAATTTTTGCTGTGATGCACAGCGGCGTTCTTCCGCAACGGCGTGGTAATGTGCGGCCCCAAGCCTGAGGAGGGCGCGCGCCGGCCGCTTGCGGCACAGGTGCAGCAGCCAAGTAAGGTTTAACATTGGTGCGCGCCGGGACGATGCAACCCCGCTGAACGATCGGGCCGGCGCGCTCATACGGGTTATGGCGATCACCGATTTCGGTTCTCTTCGCCGCTTTACGGGCGTGAACGTCATCGCGGCGTCCCCTGCGCTCCGGGTCGCGGCCATCGCGGCCATCCACGCGGCGGCGCTGCTCGCCGTCTGCCTGACCGAGTACGGTCCGTTTGCGACGACGCTGGCGCTGCTGACCTGGGCCTTCCTCAATTTTTTCTGGCTCATCCTGCTTCGCCGCCCGGCCGTGGCGGCGGCGCTGTCGCTGGTGATGATCGTGAGCACGATCGTGCTCTCCCGCTTCAAGTACGACATTCTGGAAATGACCTTGAGCTTCTTCGACGTGCTCGTTGTCGACGCCGATACGGTCGCGTTTCTGTTGACCATATTTCCCGATCTGCGCCCGGCGCTGGCGGCGGCCGCGATCGTTGCGGTTCCGCTGCTCATCCTGCTCTGGCGGCTCGATCCGTTCCGGCTGCGGCGACGCACGTCGAGCTTCGGCGCGGCCGTCTCGCTTGCCGGCATGGCGGGGCTCGCCAGCATGGTGCCGGAAGAGCCCTGGCAGCCCTTCTCCGGCGTCAACCACATTTCCAACTTCGCCCGCTCCGGCGTGGTGGCAGTGTCCGAGCTGATGGGCCGCGGCTTCTTCGAAGCCGACGCCGCGGCCGCGGACCGCCTGAAACCCCTTTCGGGCGAGACCTGCCGTCCGGCCAGCAAGCCGCCAGACATCATCATGGTGCTCGACGAATCGAGCTTCGACATCACGGCAGCGCCCGGCATCAAGGTTCCGCCCGGCTATGCCGATCACTTCCGCTCCTTCGACGGCAAGGCGCGATCCTTGCTCGTCGAGGCGACCGGCGGGCCGAGCTGGTACTCCGAGTACAACGTGCTGACCGGTCTTTCGGCGCGCTCCTACGGGCGCTTCATGTTCAACGTCACGCGCATCGCGGCCGGGCGCGTCGAGCGCGGCCTGCCGCAGGCGCTGCGCCGCTGCGGCTACCGGACGTTCAGCCTCTATCCGGCCTACGGCGCCTTCCTCGGCGCCCGCAGGTTCCAGACCGGCACCGGCGTCGAGCACTTCAGCGACCTGAAGGAGATGGGCGCGACGAGCGACATGCAGCCCGACCGGTTCTACTTCGACCAAGCGTTGCGGGTGATCGAGCGCGAACGAGGCGAAGCGCCGCTCTTTATCTTCGTCTATGTGGCGGCCAACCACTTTCCCTGGACCTCGACCTTCCGTCCCGACCTGACGCCGGACTGGAAGGCGCTCGGCAACGCCCCGCCGGTCGACGAGTACATCCGGCGCCAGGGCATGAGCGCGCGCGACTATTCCGGCTTCCTCGCGCGCCTCGCGCACGCCTTTCCGCGCGAATCGTTTCTGCTGGTGCGGTTCGGAGATCACCAGCCCGCCATCTCGGCCAAGCTCCTCGAGCCCGCGATCGATCCCACCGCGGTGGCGCGGCGCATCATGCTGGACGATCCCCGCTATTTCAGCACCTACTACGCCATCGACGCGGTCAACTTCCGGCCGTTGGACCTGTCGTCGGCGCGCGAGCGGATCGAGGCGCCCTACCTTCCGCTGGTCGTGCAGGAGGCCGCCGGGGTGCCGCTCGATCCGAGCTTCGTCGAGCAGAAGAAGGTGCTCGAGCGCTGCAACGGCCTGTTCTACCGCTGCAACCGTGGTGCCGAGGCGCGCCGCTTCAACCGGCTGCTGATCGACGCCGGCCTGATCAAGGGTTTGTAGTTGGGTCGCCGATTGGTTGGAATCACTGGACAAGGTCGCGCGGCTCGAGCGAACCGGGCAAAGGCTCGGTGTTTACGGTACGCCTGCCGGGGAACGGCAATAGCTAAGCAAGACCCAAATGCTGCTGAGACTTGCCGCACTGCATATGTCGCTTCCTGGCACAAAACGGCGTTTCGCTGCGGTGCCAATGTTTGAGCGCTATTGGAGGTGGAGCAGACATTGGACGCGCGATGAGATCAACGTGATCTCGCGCGCGATGCCTTCTTCGCTGGTTTGCTAAGCTGTTTTGCTCGCCGTGCAGCGAGCGTTTCCAATGATCGAGCGATACTTTCCAATTTCTTCTTGACACGCGGTTCTGTCGCTTGGCTCGCCAAGTTTCGGCACTTCTCCGCAATATTTAGATATTCCAAGCCTCTCCGCATCATTGCTCCCTTCGGGTATAGTAAAACCCCGCCATGGAGCGACCGTGGCGGGGTTCTGGGCTCGGTACGCGGGGGAGGCCCTCCCTAATTTTCCCCCATCCCGAGCGCGACAGTCGCCTGATGCTCCGTTAGCTGAGCAGGCTCGCAATCGCGATCACCATTCCGGTGGCCCACCCAGCCAAGCATAGAAACAGCAGAAGGTCGCTGAGGAGAAAAGGCATACGCGCCTCCCCGCTACCTCCCCGTGCCGCGCCAACCTACCATTTCATTATGTTGCCCTTCGTTCGAT
>DATFQX010000104.1:0-3660 GCA_035263865.1 Xanthobacteraceae bacterium | reverse complement strand
CTGGCAGCCTTCGAGGGCGTAAACGTCGTCCGGCGTGCCGAAACCGGCGGGCCCCAGGAACGAAATGAAATTCTCGAAGCGTCGCTGCCGCAATTCCGGCGACTCGCCGCGCGGCAAGCTGGCCCAGGCATCGATCTCCATGTAATCCGGCGCCAAGGGATAGAAAGTGCGGATCGTATGCCAGGAGGAGATTAGGATCAGATTGGGAAAAATGAACAGGTTCCGGCTGTAGTCGGTGACGCGATGGGCCCGCTCGGGGCCGACCCGTTCGACGAGGCGGACGCGGATCTGATCGAGCTCCTGCTTTGCGGTTCCGGTGATCGGCAATGCCCGGGCGCGGTTTTCGATGACCGCATGGCCGCCGCCGAGGGCGAGACCAATTCCCTGGATGCGATTGGGTCCCGCCCAGCTCGACGTATCCATCCCGATATCGGCGAGGTACTGACTAAAGTAGCGCTGGTGGGTCGGCAGCGCATGATACCCGTCCATGCTGTTTTCGACCAACAGCTTCCAATTCGCCTTCATGCTGTAGGCTTGCGAGCCGTGTACGATCTCAACGTCCTCGCCGCCGAAGTCGAGCATGTAGTCGAGATATTCACGCGCGTTACCGAGATATCCGACCAGGCTCTCGATCGCAGGATCGAAGCTGATGAACATCATGCCGCGATAGCTTTCGAGGTGCGGCACTGGCTTGAGGCCGAGCGCATCACGGTCGAAAGCCGGAGTGTAGGCGTCGTCGCCCGGGACGCCAACGAGCCGCCCGCTGAGGTCAAAGGCCCAGGCGTGATAAAAGCAGCGTAGCAGTCGGGTCGAGCCGGTGCGCTCGCGGCAGACGGTGTTACCGCGATGCGGGCATGTGTTGAGAAACGCGTGCGGCGCGCCGGCCTCGTCGCGCACCAGTATCAAGGGGCGCCCGCCGACTCTGCGGGTGACGAATTCGCCCGGATTGGCGATTTCCGATTCATGGCCGGCGTAAAGCCAACTGCGGTCGAAGACCTCGCGCCGCTCCTGCTCCAAAATTTCGGGGTCGGTGAAGACGCGCCGGTTCACCCGAAAGATGCCGCGCGCGCGATCGTCGATGATTAGATTCTAGCTTGGAGAATAGTAGACAAGAAGAGTCGAACAAACTGCAGGCGTCAGGCGGCAAGCAGAGTGACGATCTGCTGAATGGCTTTGTCGGCGCGGTGATAAGCGGCTTCGAGTTTGCTGGCCGGCTGGTGAGTGGTGTCGGGGCGGTGATGGAAGCGGCTGTTAGCGAGTGGACCGCAGAGCCTTTTGTGGAAGAACAGGAAGAGCAGTGCCACCTCGATGCCTTTTGACGTGAGCCGGTAGGCGTAGCGGGAGCCGTCACGCTGTAGCAGTCCGTGGCCCTTGAGCTTGCGCAGGTCGTAGCGGAGTTGGTTCAGGCCGTAGGCACTGTCGGAAAGATGGAAGCTGGTGAGAACAGTGTGGTGGATTTGCTTGGTGGTCCAGCCGCCGAGATGAGTGCCGCTGTGCAAGAGGACTTCGAGGAGGCGAATGAGGCGAGGATCGTGGATCTTGATTCCGGGATAGCGAACCGCGCCGACGGTGATCGGAAGGGCCAAACGCTGCAGCAGGGGGAAGTCGACATGCACGTTGAGCCATTGTGCCTGAAAAGCAGCGAAGCGCGCGGTGATGGTTTGGAAGCGCTCGCGCACCGCGTCGAGATGGTCCAATCCCTTCTTGAGGTGGAAATCGGCAAGGGTATTGGAGACCAGCTCGTTGCGCAGCAAGGTGGAGAACTTTTCGTACTGCTTCAGGAAGGCGTTCTTGAAGTAGGCGCGGAAGACGTGATGGCCGTGCTCAATGCGATCGATGATTGTGGCGAGCTTGCCATGCATTCGACGGTGGACGCGCATGCCGAAGATCTCGGCGATTTTGTCGGCGGTCAGCCGCCACAGGCCGAGCTCGCAGCTGCGTTCGAACAGCTTGTGGATTGGGAAGTGGCGCTTGAAAATGAAGTTGCGGCAATACTCGATCTGGGCGATCGCATAAAAGCGTGACAGATTGAGCTGCTTGCGTTCCTTGAGAGAGAACTTGGGTCCCAGGATTAGGGTCCAGTAGTCGAGCCGTTGGCGGATGATGTGCGCACTGAGCTTGTCGGCGGCGGCCTGCAGCGCCGTGACGTTGTCGACAGCGAGGAAGGCGTTGTCGATCTTGCGGAAGCCGATCTGCGCTCGCTTCAGCTCCTGCTCGATGAAACTGTGGCCGTTGAGGTAGTAGCTGGTCTGGAACGGGAGGAACGAGGCCACCCGCATCGCCATCGGGCCGAGGATCTCATCGCGGATGTAGAAGTAGTAGTGCGTGAAGCGGCTGCGCTGAGGTGCCAGGATCCGGTAATTGGGGTCTGTAGTCGGGTATTTCGGCACGGTGACGCGAAAGGTGGCGCCCTGCTCCATGCTCTTGAAGATAAAATAAACACCATAGGCGCCCTGCTTCGCCATGCGGCGTTGCCAGGGCAGGACATGATCTTCCTTGCGCACTCCCTTTTCAGCCCACTCGATCGGCAGCCGATGATTGCGGGCGTAGGCTTCCACCCAGGCTTGGTAGTCGGCGGTGCGTTGGCTGAGGCGCTCCTTGCTGACCACCGCAACGCCGACCACGTTGCGGAAGAAGTGCACCACCTGCTCGGGCCGCGACAGGCCGCTGAGGTACCCATAAATGACAATGCGGTCGAAGCAGTGGTAGACGAAAGCCAGCAGCTCACCGAACAGCTGGGTGAACAATTCCATGGCAGTCCCCCAAAGACCCGCCCGGGGTCGCAAAACCATCAGGCGTGGACCCGACCAGCAAATCGTCGCGGGCAGGGGTTTTCGTCTGGCCGATGAGGTGAGCTATATTCAACGCCGGGCGGCCGATCACCACGGCCGCATTGTCACCATCGGTCAGCTGGTCCTGTTCTCCACCGAAACCGGCGATGCTTGGCTGCTCGACCCCGCCGACGGGCTCGCGGCGAGGTTGGCCCGAGATGGGGAGCGGGAGCCGATCCACATCGAGGAAACCGATACCACGTTCGCGATCCGGTGGAAGGGCCGCTATCGCATCGAGGGACCCACCTTCGTCTATTCAGACAACGATAGCGGCCGGGTGACCACGATGCTCGGTTACCCGACCGATCAGCTCGCCCAAATCGGTTGATCCGGAAATTTCAAATATCTTTGGTTAGATCTTGTACTTCGCCGATAGCCATAAGCGTTTCTCCCCAATCACAGCATCGCGACGCCGCCGCTGGCGCCGAGATGCTGGCCGGTAATGAACGAGGCTTCGGGCGATCCGAAGAACGCAACAGCTGCGGCGACTTCGGTCGGGTGCGCGGGTCTGCCGCGCCGAGTTCTTGCGCCGCCACCACGAGCCGATCCGCCTGGATGTCGCAGACGACAAGCTTCGCTCCCTCTTCAGCAAGCCGCTTCGCGATGACACGGCCAAGCCCCTGCGCTGCGCCGGTTACCACCGCCACCCGTCCCTCATAGCGCCGGCAATTCGTCGACTGAGCAAAGGGCAGTGTCTTCAGCGGCTGGTTTGGATGCTGCTCGCTCATTTTCCCTCGCTCCTGCGGTCGGATAAGCCTCCCATTCGGCGCAGCCGCGGCGCGGTTGATCCGGATGATACGCACTAATCGGCGCATCGGTACAGGCCAGG
>DATFQX010000103.1:0-20328 GCA_035263865.1 Xanthobacteraceae bacterium | reverse complement strand
TGGCGACATGGCCGCTCGCCGCGCGCGCAGCAGCCCGACCAGGTGCGGCGGATCGGTGCGCTCCTGAACGTAGCCGGGGACGATCCACATGGTCGCTCGCAGCGTTCCAGTAAGCCCTGCAACAATTGGGCTGGAGCGACGGCCGCAACGTAGGGATCGACACCCGCTGGGGTGAGAACGACGTCGACCGCGACCGCACTTACGCGGCAGAATTGGCCGCACTCGCGCCGGATGTCATCCTTGCGAGTGGCAGCCCGGCCGTCGCGGCCTTGCAGTCGGCGAGCCGCAGTGTGCCGATAGTGTTCGTGACGGTTCGGTCATTCCAGTTTAGTGCAATTACGGTACCGGCAGGGTCTTAGTGCACCCAACCAATCCTTGTATTCAGCAATATATTCCGTGACGAGAAGGCGCTAAGATCAACTTACTTCTGTGGACGCACGATCTAACCGAGAAGGAGCTTCAGGCAATTGCATTTGCAGTGCGCAATTACAGCGACCTGAAGCATCTGAACCACTATGACAACTACCAAATTGCCGCCACTAAAAGAGAACTGCTTTTCTTTGACCGTAAGGCTGTCATAAACGCACTGCTTGAGGCTGATGCCGACTGGCTGTCCGGGCTTTTGTTGCCTGTCCCTGTTAAAGCAGCCCTCGCCACAGCCGCCTGTAAACTCAAAAAGAAACCCAAACGGAAACCATAAACAACTGCTTGAGCACTTTCGAAGTTAGCCAACAACCTCTTCGCCTCCTCCTGCAACAACCGTCGCCCAATCATCGCCTTCGGCACTCGCCACTTGCGGTCAAGTTCGTGGGCTTCGGTGAAGTCGCCTTGATCTAACTCAGCTAGCTCAATGAGCCTCCATGGGTAATTTCTCGGATCAACTCAGCCGCAGCTGAGTCGAGACATGCCTTTTGTTGCTCTTTGGTCAGATATTGCTCAGGGTTCTTGCTACTCCGAGGTGCGAGCTTGCGGCATCTTTGATTCCATTTTTGTGCAAGCCACGACAGGACCAGCGCAAACCCAGGTGTATCCCATATCTTCGGGTCGTAGATTGCTTGCGGATCGTCAATTGTCTCTGAAATGTATTCCTTCGCATCCGGCACTATCTTTTCGGCTCGCACTGGTTCCCCATCAGCATCAGGCACACAGCCTGTTTCGTCAAACATCTCGCTGGCTTCCTGTAGAAGAGCCATACACTCATTAGGTATCGCTTTGCTCATGGTCCAACTGTCTCGCTGACGAACCCTGTTCCGAGTGGCGACCAATTCAAGCTTTTTTCTTTCTATCAAGTACGCAAATGAATTGCCGAAATGGACCACCACACAGTCTGGCGTATTGTTGGATGTAGCAACTACCACGCCTTCTTCCTGGGTTTCCGCAAGGCGAATTGTGTCACCAATGTTGATGCTCATGTCGTCTTCCCTCAGATCGCACAGCAGTCGCAATGCGGTTGACGGAAGGGCGTGGCAACACTGAGACCTTTTTCGAGTTTATTTCCGATAAATCGGTAAATGCGTTAACCGATCATTGTCGTCCGGCCTACTTGAACTCTTGGTAGACCAGCAAGAGCAGCACGCATACGAGCATGAATGAGCGAAGCCCCAGGTTCGATGACGACTGAGATTTGATTGTTGTGGCGGTAGCAGAGCCAGTAGAGGGGCATGGCTGAAGTCAACGGCAACCCTTATTGTCGGCGGCGGGTCCGTTGGTGGGATTGATCATGAATATCCAAAACGTCGAGAAGAAGCTGCGGGCGGCTGGTGACGGCTGTGATCTCCGACAATGATTTCGCTGCGCAATTGGATAGGGCTATTGAACGGTCTCAGATGATCGATGTGAAGCCACCAACTAACGGCGATAAGCCCGATGCTCGCCTACCACCAAGGTTAGCTGATCGCCGCTTCCGCAGACTGTGAGCGGGCGTTAATTGGTCAATTCCTGGGGTAGTTGTTGTTGTAAAAACACAGAACCAATACCAAGCATGATCGGATTATTTGGTACCGGAACATTTTGGTTAATCTGAATTTGTACCGTGATCCCAGCAGTTGGTGTTTCCCACGATGTCCAATTCGCAGTCGGAGGACCGAGTTGAAATCCGACCACGGTGCCATCTGAACTAATTGAGCGGAATGTCCAGTTGCCGTCATTGGCTTGCTGTAGCCGTCCTTTGTGCCAAGTGGTAAATCCAAACCCACTCACATTAGAGTAGAGAGTGTGACCAAGATAAATGCTGTCCAGTTGGCTCAACCGGCGAAGATCGTCCTGCACTGCCATTGGTTCCTCCCCAAGCGAGAGCTTCCAAAATCTTATTCTGGCTCACCGAGCTTGGCTAGATCAGCGCTTACGGCGTCGCTTGGACTTGTTGACAGCGAAATCTTCCAGCTTCGCCCCTGCCTTCAACTTCTCCCGCAGCCAGATGGGCTGCGCTCCTCGACCTGCCCATGTATTCCCCGCTCTGTCTCTGAATTTGATTGGAGCCTTGCGGCCTCTCAGCGGACTTCCACCACTACCATCTCTCAGAACAGTTTGGCGGCTGAGCTTGGAAAGGTCATTTCGTAATTGTGCTGCTCTACGGGTAAGAACCCGTTCGACGTCGGATCGAAGTTGTAGCAATTGCTCGACGTTCATTGCACTTAGATTGGATGGATTGGGCATTGGCGTCTCCTGAAAAGGCCAATCTAGATCATAATGCCTTGTTGCGCTATTGTATTAGGGCCATCGGCACTCTACTCGGGACAGGGTGGTGCTGATGGTCTGAGGCGGAGGCACCACACTCACCCACCAAGCATTGTGTCCGGTGCCTCCGTCTCGCTGTTCTCGCAAAATCAAGATAAGGATACCGCTTCCAAATTCTGTTCGCTGTGCGATGCTACCGACTGGTTTGGCTCGCACTAGGTTATTGTAGATCAGCCATCTGGCGCTCGTGGGGATGATGGTTGCGAGTGGGAGGCCAGCCCTCCTCAGCCCGGGAAAGTGCCTCCCGCTCGCTCACAGCTTCGCTGGTTCGATAGCCGATGTTGCTAGCGGGGAGAGGAGAATTGGCCATGCATTTCTGTCTGACAGGACACTACACATCCAAAGCTCTCAGCAATATTTTGGACAATCCAACAACAAATCGGCAGGAAGCAGCCAAGAAAGCGATTGAAACTGCCGGGGGTAAATTGATCTCTTTTTATGGCACCCCTGCCGACGGCCCAGGCGTATTAGTGATCTTTGATGTTCCTGATCCTGGTGCTGCAGCAGCAATTTCTGGCGTTGTCGTAGCAGCAGAAGTTCTCCAGAACGTAAAGCTCACTCGTCTGTTGACCCAAGACGAAATCCTTAAAGTTCGGAAACACGCGGTTCAAGTTCGTAAAGCATACAAACCCCCTGGCAAGTAAAACGGCGATCCTTTTCGCTTCCTCAGTGCTGCGCTATGCTTGAGTTGCCATCGGGCACACCCAGGGAGGGAGAGTGTCTGATGGTCAGTGGGGTGGAGGCACCAACATTCTCTCCTTGTGTTGCTAGGTGAGATCCTTCAAGGCGGTGGCTCGAGACCGCTCGTACCCGCAATTCATTTTTTTTATAAAAAAAGATATGGGTAAAAGAGAAAGTAGAGGCGGTTGTCGGAGGTAGAGATGGGGAATAGGTCAAAAGGTTTGAGGAACGTGGTCAAGTTAGTTGCGGGTACCACTGCGGGTACTGCGGGTACTGAGATAGACGCCTATACCTATCTAAAAATGGTTTGGAACGATAATATGCAGCCAACGCACGTTAGATTGCGAGCAGCGCAGATTGGGGTGGAATTTGAGCGGTAGCCCGAAGGCAAGGCAGTGCCCACGAACTTGACCGCAAGTGGCGAGTGCCGAAGGCGATGATTGGGC
The DNA here is from genome assembly GCA_035263865.1 of Xanthobacteraceae bacterium. Classification (GTDB taxonomy): domain Bacteria; phylum Pseudomonadota; class Alphaproteobacteria; order Rhizobiales; family Xanthobacteraceae; genus VAZQ01. The sequence goes on along the minus strand of DATFQX010000103.1, from coordinate 16,465 downwards.
GACGGCTGTTGCAGGAGGAGGCGAAGAGGTTGTTGGCTAACTTCGAGTAAGGGCAGGCTGCGGCTCTTGCATTAGCGAAAGCCCACAAAGATGAAGGTATAGCACGTGATCACGGTTGTGATGCCGAGTACCAGAATTACCAGACGCATCCAGTCCACGGTTAGTCTCCTAACAACGTGGGCCAGCACGGTCCCGATAGGTCCAACAACCATGTCCTAAGCTACTTGTTGCGTCCGACTAGGTCAGACTGCCGTGAGACCATCGACGTAATCGCCCCACCTATCGAGGGCATCCTTCATTTCGTTCTGATAACGAGAACGGTTGTAGACACCGTGGACACCGGCTCGAAATCCACCCACATGGTTGAGTATGCATTCCAACACGTGGGGCAACACTTGAAGCCGTTCGGCCATCATGGTTGCGGCTGTCCGGCGGAGATCATGTAAACGCCACGGCCCCACACGAACCAACCTGGCGTCGAGTTCCCGCTTACCATCAGACCACCCGTTAAACCCAATTGCGCCATGGTCGAACACGAACACACCACCGTCACGTCGGGGCTGACGTTCCAAGATTGCCCGGACTTGCCGCGACATTGGTAGTTCGTGTTGCCTTCGGTTCTTGGTTCGCTCAGGCCCCCACACGAGCAAGCCACGAACGAAGTCAACCTCCGACCACTTGAGCCCGCCTATCTCCGTCCGCCTTTGTGCGGTCAACACCAACAATCTGACAATGTCGCCGAACGCATCCTGACCCAGTGCCTTCCAGATTGTGGTCAACTCAGTCTCGGACAGCACACGATCTCGCGACGGACCTTCGTCAGCCACGCCGGTCCCAGTCACAGGATTAACATCAAGCAACCCTTCACTGATCGTCCAGGTGAAGAATGCAGATAACGTGGACCTGGCACGGTTCCGGGTGGCAGGACCGCTGGCGGTTTCGATGTCGCCAAGTCGCTGCGCAACCGTTCTGCGGTTGATGTCGCCCAGCCGCAGGCCGTGTAGCGGTCGACACTGAACCATCAAATGTCTGGTCAGCTCCACCATCGATCTTGGCTTCATCAACGTTCGTTTGCGCTCGATGTAGCGGGCAACCTCAGTTCCGAATGTCTCAGCATCGGCCTTCTGTTCCGCCTGTCGAGCAGCCGCAGGATCAACACGACTTGCAACAAGACCGAGTAACCGTTGAGCCTCCGTGCGGGCGCTATCCGGTGTCCAACTGCCATGTCGACCTATCGAGTGGAAACGCTGTCGGCCATTGATCCGATAGCGCAGCAAATAGTGGACATGTTTGCGTTGTCGACGTGCACCAAACCCGATCAAAGCTGTATCCCACACAACTGAGTTAAGCGGCATCCGATCAACGACCTGCTTGCTAATTCTGGCGAGCATCAGTGCCCTCCGTCTGGTGTGCTTGCTAGTGCTTGCTAGTCCACGAATGTACCGCACTGATGCTGAGTTAGCAAGCATTAGCAAGCAACACAGCCCGAACTCAAGTCGGCCAATGTCGCCGCATGACGGCTCGTGTCTATCAAAGATATGCCGATGCCCACTGCCACAAGATCGATTTAATGTTTGGATTATGTCGATGGGGCAGTCATTACCTAAATTGCGGACTAGCTGTCCTGCCATGTGATAGGACAAACCGGGGCGATGCCTGTTCCGGAGAGAGCATCGTGCAGCTCATCTTCTACTATGTCGGCTTCATGGCGCTCGGCGATATTGCCGACTATCTCATCGGTCTCGCAGTTGAACGGATTTGGCCGCAGGCGAGTCTGCTGATCTTTTTTTTCCTGTGGATCGCATGGCTGCTGGCCGTGAAGCTGACGGAGCCAGCAACCGGCAGGCGAGCCGCGCGCTGAGATCCGCTTTCTGCTGCTCGATTTTTCCTTGCTGCAGCGCACTCTAAATCTGTATTCACGGCTTCGTCTTGGCCAATTCAATTCCCTTGCGCTTCATGCGAAGCCTCGTCGGGCCTGTGCAAAGCGGGGATGAATGTCGTGCCGCCGTGGAACGACCGGGAAAAATGGGCTAGCGTTTGCCTGCTCGGGCGACCACGCGGGCAAAGAGTAGGGCACGGAGTGTAAGCTCTGCCGCGCCGCCCCACGATGCGCCTCCGGCATGTGGCGCCCGAGCGCCTAGACCTTTGTCGGCAAAGTCGCACGCGGCGCCGGTTTAAACATCGGCGCGGCGTGCGCTCACGTTCAGACGTCCAGCAATTCCTCGTCTGCGAACTCGGCCCGCTCTTGAATGAACTCGAAGCGCGCTTCCGGCCTGTTGCCCATCAACCGTTCAACCGAGCGTTCGGTCGGCTTGCGCTCGTCGTCGACCACCACCACGCGTAACAATGTGCGCTTCTTCGGGTCCATCGTGGTTTCCTTGAGCTGACCCGCCACCATCTCGCCAAGACCTTTGAAGCGGCCGATCTCGACCTTGGCATTGGCATGAAATTCTTTTTTCAAGATCTGATCCTTGTGTTTCTCGTCCCGCGCGTAAAAGTTCCTGCCGCCGTGGCTTAAGCGATAGAGCGGAGGCACGGCGAGGTAGAGATGGCCGTTCTCGATCAGCTTCGGTATTTGCCGATAGAAGAAGGTAATCAATAGCGATGCGATATGGGCGCCGTCGACGTCGGCGTCGGTCATCACGATCACCTTTTCGTAGCGCAAATCCTCATCGCGATAGTGCGCGCCGGTCCCGCAGCCCAGCGCCTGCAGCAGATCGGCGAGCTGCTGGTTCTGCGCCAGCTTATCCTTGCCGGCGGACGCGACGTTGAGAATCTTGCCGCGCAACGGCAGTATCGCTTGGGAAGCGCGATCGCGCGCTTGCTTCGCGGAACCGCCGGCCGAATCCCCCTCGACGATGAAGATCTCGGCGCCCTGTGCGGCGGTATTGGTGCAGTCGGCGAGCTTGCCTGGAAGACGCAGTTTGCGCACCGCGCTCTTGCGCGAGCTCTCCTTCTCCTGCCGACGCCGGATGCGCTCCTCCGCGCGGTCAATTACGAAGTCGAGAAGTTTGTTGGCTTGAGCGGGATTGCCGGCCAACCAGTGGTCGAATGGATCGCGGATCGCGTTCTCGACGATGCGGGTGGCCTCGGCGGTCGCAAGCCGATCTTTTGTCTGGCCTTGGAATTCAGGCTCGCGAATGAACACCGAGACCATACATGCGGCGCCATTCATTACGTCGTCGCCTGTGACCACTGCCGCGCGCTTGCCTTGGCCGACGCGCTCGGCATGGTCTTTGATTCCCTTCAACAGCGCGCTACGCAAGCCGGACTCGTGAGTGCCGCCGTCCGGCGTCGGAATCGTATTGCAGTACGACGACAAGAATCCGTCGCTATCTGCGGTCCACGCGACCGCCCATTGCGCCGCTCCGTGCACGCCGACTTTGCCGGCGCTGCCGGTGAAAATGTCGGGGTGAACCAGGGCCCCCCCATTGATCGCCGTGAACAGATACTCCTTGAGGCCGTCGGCGAAATGGAAGGTGGCCTTTTCCGGAACGTCCTCCAGCCCGCGCAGAAGCTCCTTGGCGCAGGACCAGCGGATCTCGACGCCTCCAAATAAATAGGCCTTCGAGCGAGCCATCTTGAAGACACGTTCCGGCTTGAAATGTGCCTTCGCTCCGAAGATTTCCGGATCGGGCCGGAAGCGCGCCTTGGTGCCCCGCCGGTTCGAAACACGGCCGAGCTTTTGCAATTTGCCTTTCGGCTTGCCGCGCTCGAACACCATCCGGTACAACGTCTGCTCGCGGGCGACCTCGACTTCCATGCGCTCGGACAGGGCGTTCGCGACCGACACGCCGACGCCGTGCAAACCACCCGAGGTTTCGTACACCCGCGAGTCGAACTTTCCGCCCGCATGCAAGGTGCACATGATCACCTCGAGCGCCGATTTGTTCTTGAATTTCGGATGTGGATCGACGGGAATTCCACGCCCATTGTCGGTCACGCTGACGAAGCCGTCGGCCTCCATTTCGACCTCGATGAAACTGGCATGCCCTGCGAGCGCCTCGTCCATGGAGTTGTCGATCACCTCGGCAAACAGATGGTGGAGCGCCTTTTCGTCAGTGCCGCCGATATACATGCCTGGACGGCGGCGCACAGGCTCGAGGCCTTCAAGCACCTCGATGTCGCGGGCGGTGTAGCGGGCCTCCGCTCCCCCAACGGACCTTCCGGCCCGCATCCGCTTGCCGGATACCCGCCGCGCAGTGGTCTCAAGCAGATCCGAGAATAGGTCCTTGCCCGGATTTTGTGCGGCGCTTCTGGCTGTTGCTTTGGCGGTCTTCGGCATGCGTCTCATGATCGATAGGGAGCCAAACGAATCAGGCGTGACTATGCCACGGCCGTGGCAGTGGGCGATGCCTGTATTTGTCTGGAGCAGCCTGATTGCACGGTCTGATATGGTCGAAGCTTGTCATGAATTCAACTTCATGCCGTGGGCTGCCTGTGGGGCGTTCGATACTCGCCCGATCCCTGTTGGTAAGAGTTTAGCCGCTCGCTGATACCCTTTCGGCTTGAACACGTGGACAGCGTCCAGGCGGTCTGGTCTTGTCAAGCAAGCCGCGCTAGATCAACCCGGTAACCGGGCTACCTCCCACATGTTCGACAATCTGGAAGATCACGCCCACCACCTGGTGGAGTTTGTGCGTGTCCATCAGGCGTGGGCGCCGCCCGTCGTTTTTGTACTGGCCTTCGCTGAGTCACTGGCTTTCATTTCGCTTCTCATTCCGGCGTGGGCGGCGCTCGTCGGCATCGGCGTTCTGATCAGCTCTGGTAATCTTACTTTTTGGCCGGTCTGGGTGGCAGGTTCCATCGGCGCCGCCCTCGGCGATTGGCTGTCTTTTTGGATCGGACTCAAAGTCGGCCCAGCGGTTGCGCACATGTGGCCATTGTCGCGCCATCCTGAACTCCTGCCCGAGGGCGAAACATTCGTGAAGCGCTGGGGCGCGCTTGCGATCTTCATCGGCCGCTTCTTTGGCCCGTTGCGGGCTTCGGTCCCGCTGGTCGCCGGCATTTTTCGGATGCCCTGGTTACAATTCCAGGCTGCGAACTTCAGCTCGGCCTTCGTTTGGGCGGCTGTGCTGCTGACGCTGGGGGATGTGGTGGGCAAGCTCCTCAGCTTGGCCTGGAGGTAGGCCGGGACCCAAGCTCCGGCGTCGAACTACGCAGGATGCGGACCTCACAGCTAGCCTGATGACTGCATCACTCGTTGAACTTTCGGATCACTGCGCCCGCGATATTGCAGTAATCATCAGTCCACACCCATTGGTTCGGATCAGGCCGCTCGAGCATCCAATCGCGCGAGTGTGCGAGGGACCCGAAATCCTCCTCGCTGCGCGCCACCGCTGCAACCGTCCCGACGAATTTGTATGGATTGGCCGCCTCGTCCAACTCCGCCTCGTCGCCGACCAGTGTCACGTGCCCGTTGGCTGCCGCGATGCCCGCGACCACCGAGGCGAGCTCGAGGTGCCGGTTCGAGACGTGCATGACCACCATCCCGCGTGGCCTGAGCTTTTTGAGATAGAGCGCCATTGCTTCGCGCGTGAGCAAATGGATCGGTATCGCATCGGAGGAGAAGGCGTCGACGACGATGAGGTCATAAGCGCCGTCGGGCGCGTCGACCAGTGTGAGCCGCGCGTCGCCAAGGATGATGGGGACGTCCGGCCGGCATACCCATAAGAAGCTGAACAGATACGGGTCGCGCGCGATCCGCACGATCGCCGGATCGATCTCGTAAAAGTGTATGGTATCGTCCGGCGCGGCGCGGCAGGCCAACGCTCCCGCACCAAGCCCAATGACCGCAAAGCGAATCGGACCATCGACTCTCGCCCGTACCGCCTCGAAGGCTTGCGCAATGGCGGAGCCGTCCCAGTAGTAAAGCAGTAGCTCCGGGGGATCGATCGCCGCTAGCTCACCGTTCGATTCGCGAATGCGCTGGCCGCCGTGCAGCGTGGTACCGTGCTGCAGCAGACGAAATTGGCCATCCCCAGTGTCCAATACCTTACTCACCCCGAAGAAGCTGCGCACGGACATCGCGCCGGCTTCCTCGACGATGGTGTGGTTGGCGAGAAGCACAAAGGCGATGATTGCAGCAAACGGCAGCGGGGCGCGCCACACCGACACAGTTGCGGTCAGGAGTATACCCACAGCCCAGGTGTAGGGGATCGGGTCAACCACGACCGGATAAACCGCACATATAACGAGCCCGCCCACAGCGGTCGCGATGCCGCCGAAGAGCATATAGCGCCGGAAGCGGTCGGCTGGGAGCGCGAGACCCGGCCGACACAGGACCGCGAGCGCGATCAAAATCGGATACTCGGCCACCCAGTTGAACACGTGCGGCGCGATCAATCCTGTCGCGACGCCGCCGATCACACCGCCCGCCGAGATGCAAAGATAGAACGCAGTGAGATGTCTGGCCGGCGGCCTCGTCCGCGCAAGTTCGCCGTGGCACATCAACGCATTGACGAAGAATACCCCAAGGTGCACGGCGACGATCCAGATGATCGTCTTGAGTGGGTCGAAGATGATCACGGCAACGAGTGCCACAACGCACGGCGGTTGCAACGCGACCACGAGCCAATGCGGAATGATCGGCCTGCGCGCAAATGCGATGACGAAGGTCAGCAGGTAGAGCGCGAGCGGAAGCACCCAAAGCAGCGGCACCGCCGCGATATCGATTGAAATGTGCGCGGTCACTGCCACGAGAAGGCCCGCGGGTACTGCCGCGAGTGCAACCCAGAAGGCGACGTCTTTCCAAGTTGGCCGCGCAGATCCGACGTCACCGACAGCCGAAGCGGCGTCTGGCGATCGCCACTGCAGTACGCCGCAGGCGATGAGGAGCACGAGAAGCAGGCAAAAGCCAGCCGACCAAAACCGCGCTTGGTCGCCAAGCCGCACAAAGGGCTCGATAACGGTTGGATACGACACAAGCGCGAGGAAGCTTCCCATATTGCTGGCGGCATAGAGGAAATAAGGGTCTCGCGCGGCGGGATGATCGGTGCGCGCGAACCACGCCTGCAACAAAGGGCTGTTGGCCGCGAGCGCAAAGAACGGAAGCCCGATCGAGACGGCGAACAAGGCGATGAGCCAGAGCGGTTCTGTGCCGGCCGGCGGCCGCTCCCAGCCGCCTGCAATGGCCGGCGGCAGCTCGAAAACAGCGGCGGTCATGACCATGAGATGAAGGGCGACCGATAGGCGGCCCGAAGCACAGCGCGTGAGCCAATGGGCGTAGGCGTAGCCCGCGAGCAGCGCGGTCTGGAAGAATACGATGGCGACCGACCAGACCGACGGCGCCCCGCCAAAACGCGGCAGCACCAACTTCGTGAACATCGGCTGCACCATAAACAAGAGCGCTGCGCTAAGAACGACCGTCGCGAAGAATGTTACCAGCAGCAATGCACGGCTGCGTGAGGCGCGCGAGATCGGTTCGCGGGCTGCTCGACAGACGGTCTCCATATCTCAGGCTTACCCGGTTGCTTTAGTGAGCGAAATAGTTCTCGTTGCCATCTGCGCGCCCATTCCTTTACCGCAGACCGGATCCCCCACGGGACGTTCTCAAGACCCGCCATTGCCATCGGACTCTGCTCCATCGGCAGATCGGGCGCTCTCGAGCAGTGCTTGACGCAGAAGGCGGCGACGTCTATAGCGCGCGCCCATGATGACGATCGCCCACCGCAGGTCTTTCCGCCGTCGCCGCGCTGCCGCGGCATGGGCGCGCTATCGCGTGTGATCGTCGCTCGTGCCGCCGGATGAGGTTCCGCGGCACTTATCCTGATATCTTCCGCCGTATTCTCCTCGTCCGGTCGTCTTCGTCGACTGCGAGAAGGAATGACCCATGCCCCACGTGATAAAGACAAGAGCCAAGATCGGCGTGCTTGGCGCCTCCGGCTATACCGGTGCGGAATTGCTGCGATTCCTGATCCATCATGAGGGCATCGAGATTGCTTTGCTCACCGCCGAGCGCCGCGCCGGCCAGCACATGCGTCAGGTGTTTCCCCAGTTCTCGCCCTATTCGCTGCCGAAGCTTCTGGCGATCGAGAGCGTCGACTGGAATAAAGCCGCGCTTGATCTTGCCTTCTGTGCGCTGCCGCACGCGACTACGCAGAGGGTGATCAAGGCCTTGCTGGCGAGTGCTCCGGGCACCAAGGTAATCGACCTCTCCGCAGACTTTCGCCTCGCCCATCCCGCCGCCTATGCGCGCTGGTACGGAGACGAGCACCATGCCCCGGAACTGCAGAAGGAGGCGGTCTATGGCCTCTCCGAAATCTACCGGAACAGGATTAAATCCGCGCGGCTGGTCGCCAATCCTGGCTGCTATACGACCTGCGCAGAGCTAGCACTCATTCCCCTGTTGAGCGCGAAGGCCATCGATCCCGACGAGATCGTCATTGACGCCAAATCGGGGATGACCGGCGCGGGAAGAGCGGCGAAAGAAGAAAAGCTGTTCTCGGAGGTCTCCGAGGGCTTCCACGCCTATGGCGTCGGCCACCACCGTCATATGGCCGAGCTCGATCAGGAATTCTCCAGGGCCGCGGGGCGTACGGTTACCGTCAGCTTCACGCCGCATCTTGTTCCCATGAACCGCGGAATCTTCTCGACTATCTATGTGCGGGGGCTCGAGACCTCGGCCGAAGGCCTGCATGCGATCTTGTCCAAATCCTACGCGACGGAGCCGTTCGTGCACGTTCTGCCGTTCGGCGAAATGCCGCAGACCCGCCACGTGCGCGGCTCCAATATGATCTTCATCGGACTCGCGAAAGACCGAGTTGGGCACCGGGCAATCATTTGCGCGGCGCTCGACAATCTTACCAAAGGCGCCTCCGGCCAAGCCGTGCAGAACATGAACCTCATGCTCGGCTTTCCCGAGACGCTCGGGCTCGAGCAGGTGGCTTTGTTTCCGTGACGCGAATTGAGGTGCGCGCGTCATCGGACTCGAGCGTGCGCCAGACTGGGTGCGTTTCAGTGCTGCAAAATCTTAGATAGGAAGACCTGGGCGCGCTCGCTGCGCGGCTTACCGAAGAATTCGGCAGTCGGCGCGTCTTCGACGATCTCGCCCCGATCCATGAACACCACGCGATGCGCAACACGGCGCGCAAAGCCCATTTCGTGGGTCACGACCATCATCGTCATCCCTTCCTTGGCGAGTGCTACCATGACGTCGAGCACTTCGTTGATCATCTCAGGATCCAGCGCGGAGGTGGGCTCGTCGAACAGCATGGCGATCGGATCCATCGCCAGCGCGCGCGCGATCGCCACACGCTGCTGCTGGCCCCCGGAAAGCTCCCCGGGATATTTGCGGGCATGCGCGCTCAAACCGACGCGATCGAGCAGGCGCATACCTTTTGCCGCCGCTTCACCCTGTTTGCGGCCGAGCACCTTGATCTGCGCGAGTTCGAGATTGCGCATCACGGTGAGGTGAGGGAACAGTTCGAAATGCTGAAAGACCATGCCGATACGCGCGCGCAGTTTCGGCAAATCGGTCTTGGGGTCGTTCACGGAAATGCCGGCAACCGTAATGGAGCCCTCTTGGAACGGCTCGAGACCATTGACGCACTTGATGAGCGTCGATTTACCCGAGCCCGAGGGACCGCAGACCACGACGACTTCGCCCTTCTCGATATGCGTCGAGCAATTCTTCAGCACCTGAAAATTGGGGTACCACTTGCTGACCTTGCTGAGTGTGATCATGGGAGCTCCTCAGCGAATGATCGCAACTCGTCGCTGCAGCCGGCGCACGAGCAGCGAGGCCACGAATGAGATCACGAAATAGACCAACGCGGCGAACAGATACATCTCAACCAAACGCCCGTCGCGTTGGGCTATCTTCGACGCCGCGCCGAGAAAATCCGTGATGGAGAGCACGTAGACCAGCGAGGTGTCCTGGAACAGGACGATGGTTTGGGTAAGCAGCACCGGCAGCATGTTGCGGAACGCCTGCGGCAGCACGATGTAACCCATCGTCTGCAGGTAAGTCATGCCGAGCGCTTGCGCGGCGCCGACTTGGCCGCGCGGGATCGACTGGATGCCCGCGCGCATGATCTCGGCGAAATAAGCGGCCTCGAACAGCGTGAAGGTCACGAGCGAGGAGACGAACGCACCGACTTGAATCGGTTGCGAAGCGCCGGTGACCCACTGACCAATGAAGGGCACCAGGAAATAGAACCAAAAGATCACTAGCACCAAAGGAACCGATCGCATCAAGTTCACGTAGCTGGCGGCGGGCAGCGAGAGCGGGGCAAAGCCGGACAGACGCATCATCGCGAGCAGCGTGCCGAAAAAGATGCCTCCGCAGGTCGCCAGCGCGGTCAGCATCAGCGTGAAGGTCATGCCGTCGTAGAAAAGGTAGGGCAGCGAACGAACGATAACTTCGAAGTCGAAATCCGCGAACATCGAGTTGCTCAGTGCGTCGCTGCAGCCGCGGGTGCGGCGCCGATGAAGCCGGGCACGGCTGAGCGCCGCTCGACCCAGCGCATGCCGAACGTGACGATGATGTTGATTATGATGTAAATGACGGTCGCCGCGGTGAACGCTTCGAACACCTGGAACGAGAATTCCTGCATAGCGCGGGCGCGCGCCGTGAGCTCCATCAGTCCTATAGTGAGCGCGACGGCGCTGTTCTTGATGATGTTGAGAAATTCGGAGGTCAGCGGCGGCAGGATGATGCGATACGCCATCGGCAGCAGCACGTAGATATAGGCCTGCGTGCGCGTCAGCCCCAGCGCGAGCGCGGCCCAACCCTGACCACGCGCGAGACTCAAAATGCCAGCGCGCACCTGTTCGGCAACGCGCGCGGAGGTATAGAAACCGAGCGAGACAACGGCCGTATAGAATGAGGCATCGGGAAGCTGCTTGAGCCAATCGCCCGCCCAGACCGGCAACAGCTCGGGCAACACGAAATACCACAAGAACATCTGCACCAGCAGTGGGATATTGCGAAACACTTCCACATAGGCATTGCCGAGCCGGACCAGCCAGAGATGGGGCGTCGTCCGAATGACGCCGACTAGCGATCCCATACCGAGCGCCAGGCACCACGCGCTGAGCGCGGTTGCGAGCGTCCAGCCGGTGCCGAGGAGAAGCGTCTCTAAATAGGTGTGAACCCCGTCGGGCGACGTCTGAAAAAAGATGCCCCAGTTCCAGTGGTAGTTCACGCTGCCCCCTTGACGCTCGTCAGACGTCGGTGATCAAGGCGGCTGCTCTCGCCTGATCACCGATGTCCAGCTGTCGCTTGCCGATAGCGATCAATACACCGCCGGGTCGCCGCTGTCGGTTGGGTTGGCGATCACCTTCTTGAAGGCGTCGCTCATCGGCACATCGAGGTTGAGGCCCTTGGGCGGGATCGGCTTGAGGAACCACTTGTCGTAGATCGAGTTGATCGCGCCGCTGCGATAGGTGGCGATCATGGCCTCATCCACGACTTTCTTGAATGGGGCGTCGTCACGGCGAAGCATGATGCCATAGGGCTCGACCGAAAGTGCATCGGCAGAGATCACATAATCCTTCGGCGACTTCGATGCGGCGACCAGGCTATAGAGCAGAATATCGTCCATCACGAACGCGGCGGCGCGGCCGGTCTCGACCATGAGAAACGCCTCGGCGTGGTCCTTGGCGGCGAGGATGTTGAGGTTGAGCCCTTTCTGCGCGCCGATCTCGGTGATCTGCTTGATATTCGTCGTGCCGGAAGTCGATACGATGGTCTTACCCTTGAGGTCATCGACCGTTTTCAGGTTGGCCGCTTTCTTCGACACGAAGCGGTTCGCAGTGACGAAATGCGTGATCGTGAACGACACCTGCTTCTGTCGCTCGAGATTATTGGTGGTCGAACCGCATTCGAGGTCCACGGTGCCGTTCGCGATCAGCGGGATACGCGTCGCCGAAGTGACCGGGTTGAGCTTGGCTTCGAGCGTGGGGAGTTTGAGCGAGCTTTTCACCCCATCGACGATGCGCGCGCACAGATCCATGGCATAGCCCACCACTTGCTGCTTATCGTCGTAGTAGGAAAACGGCACCGAGGACTCGCGGTGGCCGAGAGTGATGGCGCCCGAATCCTTGATCTTCTTGAGCGTGCCGGTGAGCTCTTGGCCAAGAGCTGGACCGGCGAAGAAGAGCGCACCCGCGATCATCGAAAGCAGCATTTTGCGATACATTGGAGATCCCTCCTGGTGAACTGACTTAAGCGCGCCCGGTCCGTCCGAACGGGTGACGTCCAGCCCTCAATCCCGGACTTTAACATAGCTTCCCGGCGCGTCCTCCAGCGGCGTGAGCTTTCCGCCGCCGGGCTCGCGCGCCGAAACCTCGGTCGAATCCTGCGCCTTGAGCCACTCGAGCCAATCCGGCCACCAGGAACCCGCATGCTCTTTGGCCTTGGCGAGCCATTTGTCGAGATTGGAGCTGGTCGGCTTGGGCCCGGTCCAATATTGATATTTCATCTTATCTGGGGGGTTGACGACGCCCGCTATGTGGCCCGAGCCGGCCAGCACGAAACGCACAGCCCCACTAAAGAATTTGCTGCCGAGCAAGACCGAACCCGCCGGGGCGATGTGATCCTCGCGTGTGGCTAGATTGTAGATTGGGATAGTCACGTTTTTCAGATCGAGCCTGTTGCCGCCGATGACCATCTCACCCTTGCTGAGTCGATTCTCAAGGTAACAATTGCGCAGGTAGAAGGAATGGTTTGCCGCCGGCATTCGCGTTGCATCCGAGTTCCAGTAAAGCAAGTCAAATGGCGCGGGCTCCTTACCCTTGAGGTAGTTGTTGATGACATAAGGCCAGATCAGATCGTTCGAACGCAGCAGGTTGAAGGCGGTGGCCATCCTCCTGCCTTCGAGGTAGCCGCGCTGGCTCATTTCTCGCTCGCGCGCGGCGATCTGCTCCTCGTCGACAAAGACCTTGAGATCCCCGGCGTGGGTGAAATCGACCTGCGCGGCGAATAGGGTGGCCGAGGCGATACGGTCATCGCGCTTGCTCGCCATGTAGGCGAGCGTCACGGCCAACAGCGTTCCGCCGACGCAATAGCCGACCCCGTTCACCTCGCGCTCGCCGGTGGCCTGTTCGATGACGTCGAGCGCGGCGAGCGGGCCCTCGCGCATGTAATCCTCGAAGCTCTTTTCGGCGAGCCTTGCGTCCGGATTGACCCAGGAGATGACGAATACCGTGAGGCCCTGATCTACGCACCATTTGATGAAGGATTTTTCGGGCGTCAGATCGAGAATATAAAACTTGTTGATCCACGGCGGGACGATCAGCAACGGCCGCTTGAGCGCGGTTGCCGTGGACGGCGCGTACTGGACGAGTTGCATCAGCTCGTTTTCGAAAATGACCCGGCCCGGCGTAAGCGCCAAATTCCGGCCGACCTCGAACATTTCCGACCTGGATTGACGAATCTTGAGGTCGCCTCGCCCGGCCGCGATGTCCTCAGCCAGCATGTGCATGCCGCGTACGAGATTCTCGGCATTCGAAGCCACTGTTTCGCGCAAAAGTTCCGGGTTGGTGAGCACGAAATTGGATGGCGCGATCGCATTCGCTATCTGGCGGATATAGAAATCCGCTTTGTGCCGGGTATGCGGATCGAGCGCTTCAGCGTCGCGCACCAGCCGGTTCGCCCATTGCACTGTCAAGAGATACGCTTGTTTCAGGAAATCGAAGAATTGGTTGTTCGACCATTCCGGATCGGCGAAGCGTTTGTCTCTCGGATCGGGCACGGCGACCGGTTGCACCGGTTCGCCGGCCATGCGCTTGACCGCATTGGCCCATAGGTCGAGATAGGCCTTGCCCAGGCTCGACTGCACTTCGAGGGCGCGCTGCGGATCACGCAGCCAATAATCCGCCACTTGGCCGATCGTTTTCACCACGTCAACGACCTCGGCATACTGGTCGTCGCGGTGGCCTTCTTCGCGCGGCTTCAGATAGGCGGCCAACGCCTTGCCGCCTTCTTCCATCATGCGGGCGATATTGCGGGCGAACTCCTCCGGGTCGGCGGAGCCGCTTTTGATCGGTTCCGATGGGGCTCTCACGGTGACGCCTCAATCGCGGTTCGACGCGGGCCCGCTGGCGGCCTTAACTGGCTTCAGATGGACTTTAGCCATTACTGCTGCAAGACGCATCAGGGGGGTCTTGTTAGGCATGTTGACGCGGTCGCGCAGGGGTCAGGGCGAGACGGGGACCTAACCTTTCTTTGGTCATATTGGGAGGGAATGACCGGCCCTTGAATTACAAACGCTTACGACCCCGTATCTTCGCGCTTTGCCGCGTCCCGTTCGCGGAAGGTTCTGTCCAAATGCAGCACGGCGGCGGAGGCGTTTTCGCGCTGCACCGAGAACCGGCAATAGCGCCCGACGATTGGTTCCGACATTCCGACCATGTCGGCGATCTGCCGGGTGTTAGCTCCGGCCCGCAGCAGCCGCACGCAGGCTGTTGCGCGCAGACCATGCAGCACAAGGCCCGCAAGAGGCCGCAGAGCGGGATTATTGTCGCGCTCGACTATCCAGGCCCATGTGAGCGCCTTGCGCGTCCAGGGAATGCCCGTGGGACGCAGTAGGATGAATCCCAGCCTGCGTTCCCAGGTCGCCATGGCGTCGGCAAGCTCTTGGGTTATGGGAATCCAAATCTGCCGTCCGGTCTTTTGCTGCAAGACGTTGATGCCGGTGAGACCGTTGTAAAGCTCGAGGTCGGTCCACCGCATTTTGACCAAGTCGGAACCGCGCTGCCCGGTATTGGCCGCGAGCGTCACAACTCGCGCAAGTTCCAGTCGCGCATGCGTCTCGGCGAGGCGGACTTGCTCGTCGGTCCATGGCTTATGGCCGTCATGTGACCGCTCGTACTCGATTCCGGTGGTGATCGGTTGACAAAGGAGATCGCGCACGATTGCCCATTTCTCAACCTGGCGGAGCGCGGCGAGCACGGCGGCCTGCTTGCCAGAGCGGCCCGACAGCCCGTCAATGAACGCCTGCACGAGAGCCGGCCGCAGGATATTGACGGAGACTGCCCCTAGCGTGTCGGGCCGGCCAGCAAGACGAAGCTCGCGGCCCCAAGCCTCTTGCGTTGCTGGCGAGTAGCCTTGCCACTTCGCGCTCGCCATGAACGCGCGAATGACCGCAGCGAAGCACTCGTCAGTGACCTTCGCTGCGCGAAACGGCCTGCTTGGTGCCATTTTTGATCCGCTCGGCTAGTTCATCGGGTGATGCCGCAGTGAGTTCCTTAGTCCCGGCAATGTGACGCTCGACTTCTTTCCACGACCACAGGCGTTTGCCCCCCACTTTCTTTGGCTCTGGGAAGAGGCCAAGTCGCACCCAGTTCTCGATCGTGTGCTCGGCGGCGCAGATGTGCGCGGAGAGCGTTGCCAAGTCTTGATAGGGTGGTGGGTAGGGCAGGCTCATTTTTTCTCTGGCTCTTTCGAGGGTATGAAACCTTTTTGTTCAAGCTCGGCCAGGTCGGGGCGGATCGCTGCGAGCAGGTGTTGGCGCAACCGGAGCCCCTCTTCGGTGGTCGGTTTCTCAATCGGAGAACGGACACTCTTGTCTGCCTCCTCCTCCCTCCGTTCGAACAAGCTCTGCCTAAAGCGCCCCATCACCTCATTCATCCGATGGCGCAAGCGGAAGTCTTCTTCGGTTGGCGGCTGGTGCTCGCTTGCAGCAAACTCTTGGGCAAATTCCGCCGCGAGTTGCAAAACATACTCGACCGTCTCAGTGCCCGCCCTCCAGCGCGTTTCTCGGAGCAGCGGCTGCGCGATCTCCATAATTCGTCTGATTGTCGCAGCCTCGGCTCCCGCTAATTGATTAACGATCTCAGTATTGAGGGAAACGTTATTGAGCTTCGCCCGCTGCCTGAGCTGCTTGTGCAGGGGCTTTGGCAACCGGAGCACGAGCTTGGCTGCATCTGCCGTTTTACTGGCCATTAGGAGCCCCTATGAGCTTTTTGAACATAGTACTGAATTGATATCTTGTAAAGAGGCGCGAGCCATACTAGATATTAAATTAGTACTAGCCGACCGAGGAAACCGATGGAAGCCCTAGATGAGGTCATAAAGCTCAATCTGCGGCTGGATGAGCCACTACATAGACAGCTCACGGCCGAGGCGAAACGGTCGGTTAGGAGCCTCAACGGCGAAATTATTTTTCGGCTGCGGCGGTCGAACCGAGCGCACTCGATCTGCGCCTGTCGCTTGGTGCCGACGAAGGAGTGCCAACGGCGTTTGCGCTTACCGGTAGCGTCCTGCGCATCAAGGATGATGGCCCAATGTCCCGGCGAACGTTCGCGGATGTGGCCCTTCATTTGTCGTTCCTTTCTCGCTCAATTCGTTCGTCGTAGCTACGCGTTCCCGCGCTGGAGCGCATACTCGATCGGCCGTACCAGCGCGATCCGGCGTGAGCCGCCGGGCGTGATACCTCTAATCGGACGGATTGAGCCGGTGCCCGGCAAGAAAAATGCCGGGCCGCGTTCACGCGCGACGCCGGCAAAGAGATGCGTATGA
>DATFQX010000102.1:0-2978 GCA_035263865.1 Xanthobacteraceae bacterium | reverse complement strand
CGTTGCCTATCCAATAGAAAGGGCTCGTTTGCGCACATGGGCCGGCCGCCGTCTCGCGGACATAACGCACTCCTCGGATCACGTGTGTTCGATGTCCGCTATGCCTCCAATAGCGCCGCGAAAGCGGACGCCGCGAAAGGTCCGAGAAGGGCCACAGAACGAACCCGCTTACGCGGGAGCGCGCTGCGCGCGGTTCGGAGTTCGTGGCACGACGGAGGTTCAAGCTGAGGTAGGGTGACAAGGCAGGTGTCCCGCCTTGAGGATGTAGGGGTGTCAAAGACCTCACCTCAAGACAGGAGCACCTCGATGAGCGAGAAACCCATCAGCCCGCTGCGTCAGCGCATGATCGAAGACATGACGGTGCGCAACTTCGTCGAAAAGACGCGCAACGACTATATCCGGCAGGTCAAGACTTTCACAGCGTTTCTGGGACGTTCGCCGGATCAGGCCATCCCTGAGGATCTTCGCCGTTTTCAACTGCATCAGACCCGGGCTGGCGTACGTCCGCCGAGCATTAACGGCTCGGTTGCGGCGCTGCGCTTCTTTTTCACCGTGACGCTCGACCGCCCCGAAATGGCCCGGCACCTCACATTCGTGCGGGAGCCGCGCAAGATGCCGGCCGTCCTAAGCCCCGAGGAGGTGGCGCGGTTGCTGGAGGCTGCGCCCGGGCCGAAGTACAAGGCGGCACTGAGCGCCGCCTACGCTGCGGGACTGCGGGTCTGCGAAGTGGTGGCGCTGAAGGTGTCGGATATCGATTCCGAGCGCCTGCTGCTGCGGATCGAGCAGGGCAAGGGTCGCAAGGATCGCTTTGCGATGCTCTCGCCACAGCTGTTGGAGCTGCTGCGCGACTGGTATCGCATCGCCCGGCCGGCGGTCTGGCTATTCCCCGGACGTGATCCGATGCTGCCGCTGACGACGCGGCAGTTCGCTCGCGCCGTTCATGCCGCTGCCAACATAGCTGGGATCAAGAAGAGGGTGACGCCGCACACGCTGCGGCACAGTTTTGCCACTCACCTGCTCGAGCAGAAGACCGACGTCCGTCTGATCCAAGTCTTGCTCGGACATGCGAAGTTGGACACGACCATGCTCTACACGCAGGTCGCCACCAACGTGATCCGCGCGGTCATAAGCCCACTCGATCGGCTCACACCGCTGACCAACAAAAGGTCTGATCCGCCCGAATAAACCGGTACTCGTGGTCCGTCCCGCTCTCGAGGTTGCGGATATCTTCCGCGACTTCGGACCGGCGTGGCGTCAAACCAACGCCGGCCATGTGAGCCTCGGCCAACTCAAAGTCATGAGTGCGATCGAGCGCTGCCGCACAGCGGCGCTCGGCGGCCATGTTGCGCGTTGTGAGAACGAGAACTGCGGTTATACGCGGATCGCCTATAACTCGTGCCGTAATCGGCATTGCAACAAATGCCAGGCCGCAGCAGCAAAGCAGTGGCTCGCCGAGCGCCAGGCCGAGCTCTTGCCTGTGCCTTACTTCCACGTCGTCTTCACGCTCCCAACGGCGATCGCTGACCTCGCTTATCAAAACAAAGCGGTGATCTACGATCTGCTGTTCAAGTCATCGAGCGAGACGGTTCTCGCGATCGCCGCCGACCCCAAACATCTCGGCGCTCGCATCGGTATCACCGCCGTGCTCCACACCTGGGGCTCAACGATGATCCACCATCCGCACGTGCATATGATCGTGCCCGGTGGCGGCATCTCGCTCGACGGCTCTCGCTGGGTGTCGCGCCGCCCCCGCTACTTTCTGCCGGTACGGGTATTCTCCAAGTTGTTCCGCGGGCTGATGCTTGCGAAGCTCCTCGCAGCGCATCAGGCCGGCCAGCTGCAGTTCTTCAACCAGTATGCCCATCTCGCCAAACCCAAGACGTTCGCACGCTACCTCGCGCCGCTGCGCAGGCGCAAGTGGTATGTCTACTCAAAGCGCCCGTTCGGCGGACCCGAGGCGGTTCTTGCCTATCTGTCGCGCTATACCCACCGTGTTGCCATCTCCAATCGCCGACTGATTGCGCTCGACGAGAACGGCGTCACATTCAACTACAAGGATTATCGTGCCGACGGCCGAGCGCGCTACAAAGTCATGACGCTCACAACAAGTGAGTTTATCCGCCGCTTCCTCAGCCACGTCCTGCCGAAGGGCTTCCATCGCATTCGTTACTACGGACTTCTGGCCAAGTCTTCCTGCGCAGAAAACCTTGCGCGAGCACGCCAACTGCTCGCCGTTCCAAAACCACAAGTCCTGACTGACAATGACGGTGGTCCCACCCAGCCGTCGACCACCGCGCATCCGTGTCCGTGCTGTGGCGGCCGCATGATCATCATTGAGGCCTTTGCGCCCGGCTGCCAGCCGCACCACCGACCATCGGCGACAACCATCGCCATCAGAATCGACACCTCATGATCACCGCCATTAGATCTCGACGACGCAGAGCCGATCTCCTGTCGTGCTGGTCCTCGACCGGTTGCGGTGACACTCACTCAAATGCGCCGTACCAGCGTCAAAGTGAACCTGCGATGCCCACGCTCGACCGCTACCTCAGCCATCAACACCTGCTTCTGCTTCCCACCAAGCGCGCCATTGCTCGCCCTCCAGCGCACTGCGATCGTCGCACGCAGCTCCCGCGTCACCCTAATCCCCATAGCTGAGCGCGCTGCGCCTTCCGCGCACATCACCCGCGGGTTCGTTCTTTGGCGGCTTTCGGACGCCGGCCACCGCGCACATGGCACGGTCGTTCACGGCCGGCATCCGAAACCCTTGTATGGGGCGATTGGTGTCAAGGAGAGAGTGGCGGTGGCTGTTGAGTCATTTTGTCACGTCACCAGATTGCATTTGCGGCATGGCTGGCCCCTTGCCCGGGTGCGCTGAGCGGTCAAGCCCCAAAGCCGCTTGCGGCGCGCCGGAGGCGCGGGGCTTGACGGCGAACGCGCAGCCCGAGCCATCATAATTGTCGCCGCGACGTACAAAG
>DATFQX010000101.1:0-4026 GCA_035263865.1 Xanthobacteraceae bacterium | reverse complement strand
TGCGCAAAAGCCGGTTGATGCGCTTTTGGTAGGTCCCGCCCCATTGTTCAACAACCGTCGAGTGCAACTCGTTACGCTTGCGGCGTACCACAGGGTGCCTGCGATCCATTTCCAGCGTGAGGCTGCCGAAGCCGGCTTCCTGATGAGCTACGGAACGAGCCATACCGACGCATATCGCCAGGCCGGCGTGTACACCGGCCGGATTCTCAAGGGCGAGAAGTCCGCCGAACTGCCGGTCATGCAGCCGATCAAATTCGAGTTCGTGATCAACCTCAACACTGCCAAGGCATTCGGCCTCGACGTGCCGGCGACGCTGCTCGCACTCGCCGACGAGGTGATCGAGTGAAACGACGCGAGTTCATCACGCTGCTCGGCGGTGCGGCTGCATGGCCGCTTGCGGCGCGCGCGCAGCAGTCGGGCAAGCTGCCGACTGTAGGGTTCTTAGGCTCGGCCACGCCTTTGGTTGAGAGCCAACGGGTCGCCGCCTTTGTGCAGCGACTGCGCCAACTTGGTTGGATTGAGAATCGCAATGTTGCGATCGAGTACCGCTGGGCGGAAGGGCGCAGCGAGCGCTTCGTCGAGTTCGCGACCGAGTTCGTCCAACTCAAGGTCGATCTCATTGTTGCGCCGTCAACTCCAGCCGTCATCGCTGCAAAGCAGGCGACATCGATCATCCCGATCGTCTTTGCAGGGGCGGGCGACCCGGTTGCCACCGGTCTCGTCGCCAGTCTTGGGCGACCAGGTGGAAACGTCACCGGCCTGGCAAGCCAGCTAGTCGACACTGGCTCCAAGCGCCTCGAACTTTTGCGGGAAGTTGTACCCAGTCTGCGCCGGTTGGCGATCATGGGCAATGTCGGCAATCCTGCCATCGTGCTGGAAATGCGAGAGGTTCAAGCAACGGCCCGCGCGCTCGGCCTCGAAGCTACTACCTTTGAAATCCTGCGCGCCGAGGATATCGCGCCCGTCCTCGAAGCGCTCAAGGGCCGTGTCGAGGCACTTTATCTCGCGCCCGACCCGCTCCTAAATAGCAACCGCATTCGCGTCAGCACCTTGGCGCTCGGGGCACGACTGCCGACGATGTACGGCGTTCGGGATTATGTCGAAGCGGGTGGGCTGATGTCCTATGGAGCAAACGTCGTGGACCAACATCGCCGTGCCGCTGATTATGTCGACAAGATTTTGCGCGGCGCAAAGCCCGGCGACCTCCCGGTTGAGCAGCCAACCAAGTTTGATCTCCTCATCAATCTGACCACCGCAAAGGTGCTCGGTCTCACGATCCCGGAGTCATTTCTGCTGCGCGCCGACGAGGTGATCGAGTGATGTGAAGCGAGAGGGAGGTTCAAAGTGAAACTTCCCCGCCGAAATTTTCTCCATCTGGCCGCGGGCGCTGCCGCGCTGCCAGCAATGTCGCGCTTCGTTTGGGCGCAAGCCTATCCATCGCGGCCGGTGAGCCTTGTTGCCGGCTTTGCCCCAGGTGGAGGTGTAGACATTACAGCACGTCTCATCGGCCAATGGCTATCTGAACGACTAGGACAACAATTTGTCATCGAGAATCGGCCTGGCGCTAGCAGCAACATCGCCACCGAAGCGGTCGTGCGCGCGCCCGCTGACGGCTACACGCTACTCACGGTCGGTAGCTTCAACACGATCAACGCGACGTTGTACGACAAGCTCAACTACAATTTCATCCGCGACATCGCGCCGGTCGCGAGCGTCATGCGATATCCCTACGTCATGGTGGTGAACCTGTCGGTTCCGGCCAAGTCGGTTCCCGAGCTCATCGCCTATGCCAAGGCCAATCCCCGCAAACTCAACATGGCGTCGCCCGGCATCGGCAGTGGCCCCCACATTGCGGGCGAGCTGTTCAAGATGATGGCCGGCGTCGACATGGTGCATGTGCCTTATCGTGGTGCCGGGCCGGCGCTCACCGATTTGCTCGGAGGACAAGTGCAGGTGGCGTTCGCCTCCATGCCCTCGTCGATCCAATACATCAGGGCCGGCCAGCTGCGCGCCCTCGCGGTGGTCACCGCGACGCGCTCGGACGCGTTGCCGGATATCCCGACCGTGGCTGAGTTCGTGCCGGGTTACGAGGCGAGCAGCTGGTACGGCGTCGGTGCACCGAAGGCCACGCCGGCCGAGATCATCGACACACTCAACAAGGAGATCAACGCGGGCCTCGCCGATCCCAAGATCGAGGCGCGGCTTGCCAACCTGGGTGGCGACGTGCTCGCGCTCTCGCCCGCTGACTTTGGCAAGCTCATCGCCGACGAAACGGAGAAGTGGGGCAAACTCATCCGGACCCTCAACATCAAGGCAGACTGACAGTCTTCGATCCAATGTTCCGTAACGTTCGTTCGGCGCGTTTGGTCGCTAATGGCACGAAGCGGACATACCGAGGCAAGGTGCGTATGTCCGCTTTCGGGGCGAGGCGGATATGCCGCGAGTGTCGCGAGGCGATGCGACTCTCAAAGCCGATCGAAGCTATGGAGAGGACGATGATGCGCTTCATGCTATTACTGTCTGTGGCGCTGCTTTGCGGAACAGGCCGCTTGGCGGCTCAGCAAGCCGTCGAAGCGCGGGGCGTCACGACAGCAGTCAAAATGGAAGAGGTTACCTTCGGGCACCTGCCCGAACTTAACGGCAAGTTCAAATTACGGGCCACCGAATTCACGTTTGCACCGGGAGGTTACATCGGAGTACATCACCACGTTGGGCCCGGAATTCGATATGTTATTTCCGGCGAGCTCACGTTCGCTGAGGGAGGCCAGGAGACGGTTTATAAAGCTGGCGAGTACTATTATGAGACAGGGAATCTCGTACATACGGCTGAGAACAAGACAAGCCTGCCGCTTCGCGTATTGGTCATAGAGATTCTTCCGAAAGACTGGACTGGTTCGGCGACTATTCCACCTAAGTCACAATGAGCGCTGACACGCAGCGCAGTTTGACTTGCACTGGTAGGCGCTCGTGACCGACGCCGTCGGCATTGAATTGCCAATTTGTGCCGACGAGGTGATCGAATAGCGGTACATTTTTGCTGCGGTGCTTAGTCGGCTTATGGCACGAAGGCGACATCGCGAGACAAGTCGCGTATGTCCGCTTTCGGAGGCAAAGCGGACGAGCGCCGTGGTGTGGCTTTGACCGCCTCGGTCGCTGATGACCCACAACGGACACCGGCTCAGCAGAAATCTTGCACTGCACAACTCCCGACTTGTCGTCGCCCTCCGGTATGCTGCAAATCTTTCGAATGGCGGTGACTGACGGAACTCGCGGCCTCCCTCGCCTGCCCTGATCGCGTGTAATGATACTTGGTTGCGAGCTTGAGCTTGCTTCGCTGTGCATCTCATCACGCTTGTCCTGCCCTGCCACGTCGAACGAGTCCTTGCCGATTTCGACGCCGATCTCGGCGACTGCGCTGTTGAGTTTGTGTGACATGGCGTGCTCCTTGACTTTGGCGCCCCCTGGCCAGCTTCGCTTGCTGCGAGGCTGGAGGACGGCCGGACCATCCAATAGCGCCCATAAGGAGACCCGAAGTTCCGCATTGCCGCAGTCTCGTTCCGACTCCCGCTACGGCACCCTGATATGCTATCGTTTTGGGCAGAGTCAGAATCGGCCGGGGATAGCCCGGCACTCTCAAATGCCTTACAGCCATTGATGAGCGTTTGTTGTCGGCGGTGCAAGACCAGGACATTGGGGCAGCAGAAAAATGTCTCGCTGACGGCGCCTCACCAAACGCTCAGAGAGTCACAGAAACCCACGACGACAGTTTCCATGAAGAACATACAGTAATCGATTGCCGCCGCGACTGCGGCCCGTTCCATTAGGGGCACATGCCTTCATTTTGATTACCAATACTCAGGCAGCAGCTGGGAACCTTCAGGGTCTCCAAGTAAAGGACGGCTCGCTATGGCCCAGGAAAAAGATCTTCGAGATATCACCATTTCATCGAGCGAGATCGGAATCCGCAGGATTGACATTAAAGATCTCTGGCAAGCGCTTAAGGAGGGCCTTGACGACTTCAATGCC